>NZ_JBFAPP010000010.1:0-307340 GCF_040676775.1 Micromonospora sp. NPDC049523
ATGAGCCTCACCGATAAGGCCAAGCAGAAGGCCGAACAGATGACGGGCGCCGCCAAGGAGAAGTACGGCGACGCGACGCCGGACTCGTTCGGTGGCACCACTCACCCCGCCCGGGGCGGAATTCTCCGAGCCGGTCATAGACGTCTTCCGGCTCAACGGGCCTGCTGCTGGCCGCCGGCGACCGGCTCGCCCGACCGGCCCGCCTGACCGTGGTCAACGCGGTCGTGCTGGCCCGTCCCGGGTCGGCGGACCGGTAGCCGAATCGCGGCGTTCGCCCGCGAAGCGGTTACCAGCGGACAGATGGGGAAAGTACCCGCCGGACACCGTGGTCACGCCGAGGGGGTACGACCCATGAGCGACAGCTTGATGACCGACGAGCCCTGCGGTGACCTTGAGGTGGTCGCCACCTTCACCGGGCCGATGCCGACCGGGGTGAGCGTGTCGCACACCGGCCGGATCTTCGTCAACTTCCCCAAATGGGGTGACGAGGTCACCGCCAGCGTCGTCGAGGTCGTGGACGGGGAGAGCCGGCCCTATCCGGACACGGCCTGGAACAGCCCGACGGGTGACGACGATTCGGACGCGTTCGTCTCGGTCCAGTGCGTCGTGGTCGACCCCGCCGACCGGCTCTGGGTGGTCGACACCGGCAGCCCGATGCTCGCGCCGACCCGACCCGGCGGCCCGAAACTGGTCTGCGTCGACCTCACCACCAACTCCGTCACCAGGAAGATCGTCTTCCCGGCGGACGTGGCGCTGCCGACCTCCTACATCAACGACGTCCGGTTCGACCTGCGGCGGGGTGCCGCCGGCACCGCGTTCGTCACCGACTCGTCCGGCAACGGGCCGAACGGGATCATCGTGGTCGACCTGGCCAGCGGCGACTCGTGGCGACGCCTGCACGACCACCCGTCCACCAAGACCGAACCGCTGACCGGGTTCCACCCGCTGGTGGAAGGACGGGAGTTCCTGAAACGACCGGCCGACGGCCCACCCGCCCCGCTGACCATGGGATCGGACGGGATCGCCATCTCGGCCGACGGCAGCCGGCTCTACTACTGCCCGCTCACGTCCCGCCGGCTGTACAGCGTCTCGGTGGACGCCCTGGTCGACCGGGGACTCGACGACGCCGAGGTGGCGGCGACCGTCACCGACGAGGGTGACAAGGGCTCCGCCTCCGACGGGCTGGAAAGCGACGACGCCGGCCGGATCTACCTGACCGCGTACGAGCAGAACGCGGTCCTGCGCCGGTACTCGGACGGGCACCTGGAGACGGTAGCCCACGATCCCCGCCTGCTCTGGCCGGACACCATGTCGATCGCCACCGACGGGCACCTGTACGTCACCGCGAACCAGCTCCACCGGCAGCCGGACTACCAGGGCGGGGTGGATCGCCGGCAGCGGCCGTACGTGCTGTTCCGGACCCGGATCGACGCCGGCCCGGTGCTGCTGCGCTAGCGAGCCGATTCGGGCCGCCAGCACCCGGTGCTGCGGCGGCAGCGGCTGTGTGATCATTTTCGGATGCTGGTGGAGAGTGTGCACGACCGGGTCGAACTGGCCGACCTGTTGCTCCGTACGCCGGACCTGCGCGCGTACGAGCTGGGTGACCTCGACGACCGCTTCTGGCCGTACACGACCTGGTACCGGCGGGGCGAGGCGTTGGCGCTGCTCTTCCACGGCGCCGGCCTGCCCATCCTGCTCGCCCTGGACACCCCGGACCGGTCAGGCCCACTGGCCGAACTGGTCGCGGACCTGCGCCCGCTGCTGCCGCGCCGGTTCTACGCGCATCTCTCCCCCGGCGTCACGGCCGCGCTGGAGCCGGAGTTCGCGGCCGACTCGAACGGACCGCACCTGAAGATGGCGCTGACCGACCCGGTCCGGCTGGACCGCTGGTCCGCGACGCAGGTCGCCTCGACCGGTTCGGCGGAGGTGGTCGAGCTGAGCGCGGCGGACCTGACCGAGGTGGCCGCGTTCTACGAGCTTGCCTACCCGGCGCACTCCTTCGTGCCCCGGATGATCGAGCAGGGCCCGTACGTCGGGGTCCGGCGCGGCGGTGAGCTGGTCGCGGTGGCCGGGGTGCACGTCTACTCGCCCCGGTACCGGGTGGCCGCGATCGGCAACGTGGCCACCCACCCGCAGGCCCGTGGCCAGGGGCTCGCCTCGGTGGCGGTGGCCGCGCTCTGCCACCGGCTGCTGGCGACGGTCGACCGGATCGCCCTGAACGTCAAGGCGGACAACAACGCCGCGATCGCGCTCTACAACCGGCTCGGGTTCACCCCGGTCGCGGACTACACCGAACTGACCTTCACCGCACGGGCCACGCCGAACTGACCTCCGCCGTACGGCGGTGGACCGGCCTCCGGGGTGGCGGGGTCCCCCACACCCCACTCACCCCGGAGGCCGGTGATCAGGGACAGCCGGCCGGTACGAGCCGGAGGTCGGCAACGCTGGTCGTACCCGCGGCAACCGGCACCGTACGGCTGACCGGCGACCAGTCACCGCCGCCGGCAACCAGGCCGACGCTGCCCGTACTCGCGTCCAGCCAGCGGGTGAAGCGCCCCTGCTCGTCGGTGGTGAGTGCGTACCGGACACCGCCCGCGTCCAGCCAGACCGGCACCCCGGCCAGCGGTCGGTCCGCTCCCGAGCAGTCCGCCCCGGTCACGGTGCCGCTGACCGCACCCCAGCCAGCCGGCGCGGCCACGGTGAACGTCACCGGCACGACGGTGGTCGGGTACGGCGTGTTCCCGCGCAGCAGCAGCGCGGCCGAGTACGTGCCCGGCTGGTCGAGCACACCCGCGTCCAGGGTGACCGACAGCCGGACCGTACGGCCGGGGGCGAGCACCGTACCGGCGGCGGTGGCGGCCAGCCAGGCGCTGTCCCGGTCACTGCCGCAGTCGGTCCGACCGGGCAGCACCTCGGCGAACGGCGCCCGACCGTAGCGGGCGAAGCTGCCGCCGATCCGGTAGAAGCCGCACGCGCTGGCGCCCCGGTAGAGCGCGTTGACCGCGTTCGGCAACGCCGACCAGGCATCGGTCACCGGGTCGTAGGCGAAGCCCTGGTTGGTGATCGTGCTGCCGTCGTCGGTGACCCCACCGGAGAGGTCGAGCCGGCCGTCGGCCACGGTGGAGCCCGCCGCCCAGAGGTCGATCGGCAGGTCCGCGAGGCGGGTCCAGGTGTCGGCCGCCGGGTCGTAACGGTACGTCGACCGGCTGCTCTCCTCGGCCACGCCCCCGGCACAGTAGACCGCCGCCTCGATCGCCCCGCAGGACGCCCACGCGACCGGTTCGGGGTAGCCGGCCAGCGACTCCCACCGGTCGGCGACCGGGTCGTACCGGAAGACGTCGGACGAGGAGCCGCAGCTGTAGCCCTCCGGGTGGCATCCGCCGACCACGTAGAGCCGCTCGTCCAGCACCGCCGACCCGGCCGCGGCGGTCCCCTGCGGGATCGGCGCCCCGGTTGACCAGGTGTCGGTGGCCGGGTCGTAGACGTCCAGGCTCGGCTCCACCTCGGCCGGGATGTTGGTGCCGGCCCAGCCGCCGGTCACGTAGAGCCGGTCACCGAGGAACGCTGCCACCGGCCGTTGCCGGGCCATCGGGAGCGGGGCGAACGGCGTCCACCGGTCGGTGTCCGCGTCGTAGACGTACGCGTTGCGGACCCGGCCCGTGTCGACGTTGCCGCCGACCGAGTAGATCCTGCCCCGGTACTCGGCCGCCGCGTTGTCGGCCAGGTCGAGCGGGTAGTCCGCGATGCTGCGCCAGCCGGATCCGGCCGCCGTCACTCTCGCGGACGGCGCTGCCTCGGTCGGTTGCCCGGCCGGCCGGGCGACCCCGTCGGCGTCCGGCGAGAAGCGTCCGCTGATCCGGCGCAGCGGAGCCCCGGTACCGCCGGTCGCGGCGGTTGCGGCGTTCATGCTGGTCCCACTGATCGCGGCGTTCGCGGCGTTCATGCTGGTCCCACTGATCGCGGCGTTCGCGGCGTTCAGGCTGGTCCCCCTGGTCGCGGCGTTCGCACCGGTTGCGCCGGCCGGCGGTACGGACGCATCGGCCGGACCCGTACCCGGGCGCTCGGCGATGCTCAGCTCGACCGGGGCGGTGCCGGTGTTGGTCACGTCCAGCGACACGGTGGCCCGGCCACCGAGCGGGGCGGCGCCGGTGAGCGCTGCCGCGCCGAGCGTCAGCGCCCCGGTGGGCAGGTCGAAGTTGACCCTCGTGGTCTGGTCGGCCGGCACCGACGGGCGCTTGCGCAACGGCTGGTAGCTGCGCATCGACGCGGTCAGCTGGGTGGCGCCGGTGGTCGGGCTGAACATCCAGTAGAAGCCGTCGTCGAGCCGGGGATCGTCCCCGGTCGCCGCCGAACGCACGGTCGCCTCCGGCGTCGCGGCGGCCACCGTCGCGCCGACCAGCGGGGCGGCGGTGTTGGCGTCGCGTACGTAACCGGCCACCAGCCCACCGGCGACCGGTACGCAGGAGTGCTCGCCGACCCAGACCCGGTCCACCTGCCACCAGTCGCCCGCGGTCAGCTCCCCCTCGAAGTAGTGGAACCGGATTCGCGCGTCGGGCTGGCCGGCGGCCTGCGGGATCGGCAGCGTCACCTGCACCGGTCCGCGTACCGCGTCGTCTGCGTGCCACACGTTCGCCCAGCTCTCACCGCCGTCGACGGAGAGGTCGACCTCGGCGATCCCGGCGTCCTCCGGATAGTCGGGGGTGTTGAAGTCGCTGGCGAAGCCGATCGTCGGGGCGGCGACCCCGGTCAGGTCGACCACCGGCGAGACGAGCGTGGTGTCCTGCCGGGCCGGTCCGCCGTACAGGTCGCTCTCGGCGATCGCGAAGCCCCCGGTGGCCCCGGTCAGGTTGCCCCGCTCGCCCGGGTCGTCGAAGCTCCACACCTGCTCGTTGCCGAGGTTGTCCAGCACCGACCAGCCGTCCGGTGCGGCGTTCCCGCCGGTGTCGAACAGTTCGACCAGGCCGTTCGCCCGGTGCGTGTAACCGGGTGCGACGCACGCGTCCGCGTCGACCGGCAGCGCCAGGTCGACCACCGTGTCGGTGCTGCCGACCTCGATCTGCCGGGTGAGTTCGGGATAGCCCGGGTACCGGGACTGCACCCGCACCGTGTACGGCTGGCCGACCGGCAACCGCAGCTGGTACGCGCCGGTGAAGGGGGCACTGGTCGCGGTGGCCGCCGGTCGTCCGTCGACGCTGACCGTGGCCCAGAGCGGCCAGCCGTGTCCGGAGGCGTCCCGTACCGCACCGCTGACCAGGACGGTGTCGGCGGCGTACGCGGCCGGTGCCGGTACGGCGGCGGTGAGCAGCGCGGCGAGCAGGCCCGCCGTACCGAGTCGCCGGCCGGGGCCGGATCGGCGCGGGTTCATGAGGTCCTCCCAGGGGTGGCACAGCCGGTGGAGTCGAGCGTGATGTCGTGGACCACGTTTGCGCCGGCACCGAGTTCGACGGTGCCCCGGTAGGGGAACCACCCCTCGGCGACGACCAGCAGTTCGGGCCGGCCTTCGCCGGGGTCGAGCCAGAGTCCGTAACCACCGGAGGCGTCGGTGCTGACGGTGTACGCCGCCGCGCCCGAGGTCACCCGTACGGTGGCGCCGGGCAGCGGGGTACGGGTGCCGGTGCAGTCGGAGCCGGTCACGGTGCCGGTGATCCGACCCCACCCGGCCGGCGGCGTGACCGTCAGCCGCACCGGCACCGTGACCGTGTCGTACGGGGTGCCGTCGCGCAGCACCAGCCGCGCCGCGTACGTCCCCGGCTGACTCAGCCGGGCCGAGTCGAACGACACCTCGACCTCGACCTCACCCCCGGCCGGTACGGTGATCCGCGCCGGGTCGCTGCGCAGCCACGACACCGCGTCGGTGCCGTCGCAGTTGGCGTAGCCCGGCAGCGTCTCGGCCAACCGGGTGCCGAGCCCGGCGTTCGCCGCACCACCGATCTTGTACAGGCCGCAGCCGCTGCCACCCCGGTAGAGGGCGTAGGTGGAGTTGGGCAGCGCCGACCAGGCGTTGGCAACCGGGTCGTAGGCGAAGCCCTCGTTGGTCAGCTCCTCGCCCCGGCTGGTCACCCCGCCGGAGACCAGCAACCGCCCGTCGGCGACCGCGTACCCCATGCCCCAGAGGTCGATCGGGAGCCGGGCCAGCGTGGTCCAGGTGTCGGTCGCCGGGTCGTACCGGAAGGTCGACGCGCTGGTGACCGTCTCGGTGGCCCCACCTGCACAGTAGAGCTGCCCGCCGATGCCGCCGCAGGCCGCCCAGGCGGTGTTCTTCGGGTAGTCGGCGAGCCGGGACCAGGTCTGCGCGACCGGGTCGAAGCGGAGCACGGTGTTGCTGCCGCAGAACCCGGAGACGCACCCTCCGACCAGGTAGAGCTTGCCGTCGAGTACGGCGTTGGCCGCACCGGCGCGTGCCTCCGGAGCCGCCGGGCCGGACGACCACGTGTCGGTACGCGGGTCGTAGACGTCGACGTCGAAGCGGGGATCCCCGGTGGCGCCCCAGCCGCCGACCACGTAGAGCTTGCCGCCGAGGAAACCGACGGCCGGCTTCTGCCGGGCCCGGGGCAGCGGCGCGAGCGGCTGCCACCTGCCGGCGAACGGGTCGTAGGCGAAGACGTCGGTGACCGGGCCAGCCGGTCCGTCGCCACCGACCGAGTAGATCCGGCCGTCGAGCGTGGCGACCGCGTTGTCCATCACCGGGATCGGGTAGTCGGCGACGGGCGCCCACGGCGCAGCCGCCACGGTCGCCTGCGGTGCGGCCGGGTCGGCGGCCACGGCAGCCCCTGCGGGCCGGACCCGGCCGAGCGGGTAGTCGCCCGGGATCCGCTGCCGGACGGCGCCCGTACCGGTCACGGACGTAGCGCCGGTGGCCTCCTCGACCAGGTCCAGTTCGGCGGCCGCGGTGCCCGAGTTGCGTACGGTCAGCGTCGCCCGCCCCGACTCGCCCAGCCGCACCGAGGACTCCAGCGTCGACTGCGCCACGCTGACCTGCCCCGCGCCGAGGGTGAAGTTCAGCCGGGTCACCACGTCCGCCGCCACCGTCACCGGTTTGGTCTGCGCGTGGTAGCGGTCCAGCGTGCTGCGTACCTGGGTCACCCCGTCGAGCGGCGCGAACAGCCAGTAGAAGCCGTCGTCCAGGCCGGCGTCCTCGGGGGTCGCGACGGTCGTGGCGGTCAGTTCGGGGTGGCCCACCGGCCGTACCGTCGCGCCGGGCAGGGGCTTGCCGCTGTTGCGGTCGGTGACCGAGCCGCTGAGCAGGCCACCGGGCACCTCGACGCAGCGCCGGTCGCCGACGCGTACGTTGTCCACCTGCCAGCGCAGGTCGAGCACGGCGTCGTAGTGGAACCGGACCCGTACGCCCGAGCGGTTCGCCGCCTGCGGGATCGGCACCTGCACGGTGGCCGGGCCGCGCAGCGCCTCGGTGGTACGCCGCCACGCGGTCGCCCAGGTCTGACCGCCGTCGGTCGAGACCTCCACCGACGCGCTCGACTGGTGCCCGGTCTCGTAGTGGGTGTCGAACCACACCGCCGGGGTGCCGACGCCGGTCAGGTCCAGCGGCGGCGAGACCAGTGACGTGTCCTGCCGGCTGTCGGCGCCGTACTCGCCGCTGTCGACGGCGGCGAAGCCACCGGATCCGCCGGTACGGTTCTGCTCGGTCGAGTCGTACCGCCAGACCTGCCCGGTGCCGGCCTCGTCGGTCACCGTCCAGTCCGCCGGGGGTACGTCGTCGAAGTCCTGCGCGTACCGCTGCTCCGGCTCCTGCTCCCGGTAACCGGGGGCGGTGCAGGCGTACCGGTCGACCGGCAGGGTGAAGTCCCGGACCAGGTTCCGGCCGGCGACCTCGACGGGTGCGCTGACCGGCTGGTGGCCGGGGTAGCGGGCGGTGACGGTGAGCTGGTAGCGCTGACCGGCCGGCAGGGTGAGCTTGTAGCTGCCGTCCGACGGCTTGGTGTAGAAGGTCCCGTTCGGTACGCCGGCCACCGCGACGGTCGCGTAGAGCGGCCAGCCGTGGTCGGCCCCCTCGGTCACCCGGCCGCTGATCGTGACCGTGTCCACCTTGGTCAGCCGGAAGTCGTGCCGGGCCTCGCCTGCGGTGGTGACGGTCAGCGTGGCGGTCTGCGGGGCGTACCCGAACTTGGTCGCCGTCACCGTGTAGTCGCCGACCGGGACGAGCGCGTCGAAGGCGCCCTGCGTGTCGGTGCCGAGGGTGCGGTTCGCCGCCCCGGTCAGGGTGAGTTCGGCACCGGCGAGCGGTGCGCCTCCGGCCGCGTCGACGACGGTGCCCCGGATCGGGCCGGCGGTCGCGCGGGGTGCGGCGGTGACGGCCGCGTACACGTCGAGCCGGCCCTCGCCGTACACGTTGTTGTCGGCCGCGGTGCCGCCGCAACTGGTGTCGTCGACGTCGACCGCGGTCCGGTCCAGCAACGCCCTGGTCGCCGGGATGTCACCGACCAGGGCCGGGGCGGCCGACCAGAGCAGGGCGATCGCGCCGGCCACGTGCGGGGAGGCCATCGAGGTGCCGGTCTTGGCGCCGTAACCGGATCCCGGTACGGCGGAGCGGACGTCGACGCCGGGCGCGGAGATATTCGGCTTCACGTCCCCGTCGGCGCCCGGCCCTCGGCTGGACCACGGGTCGATCAGCCCGTTGACGTCGTACATGCCCGCCGCGTACGTCAGCAGGCTGTCGCCGGGTGTGCCGGCGGTGTCGCAGGCCGGGCCGGAGTTGCCGTTGGAGTACATCGGGAAGATGCCCGACGCCAGCCAGGCGCCGAGCACCTGGTCGAACCACGGGTTCTCTTCGCCGCCGTTGTCCTCGCCCCAGGAGTTGTTCACGATGTTCGGGCGTTTCGACGGCAGCGCGTTCGCGCCGGTGCTGTCGGTCGGCGCGAGCATCCACTCGGCGGAGGAGAGCAGGGCGAAGTCCGAGCAGCTACTGGCCTCGCAGCCCTTGGCGGCGATCCACCTTGCGCCGGGCGCCACACCGATCCGGTTGCCCGGACCGCCGTCGCCGACCATCGTGCCCATGGTGTGGGTGCCGTGGCCCGAGTTGTCGCACGGCTCGACCGCGCCGGCCGAGCAGATCGAGGCCGGGTCGTACCAGTTGTAGTCGTGGTCGAAGCTGCCGTCGCCGTGGTTGCCCCGGTAGGAGCCGACCAGGGCGGGGTGGTCGTACTGGACCCCGGAGTCGATGTTGGCGACGACGATTCCCTCGCCCCGGTCGCCGTAGTCACGCCACACCCGGTCGGCGCCGATGTCCGCGACGCCCCATTCCACTTCGGACGCGGCGGCGGCCCGCGCCAGCGCGGCACCGTCGGCCGGTCGGGGTTCGGGCAGGGCGTGCGTCTGTGCCGCGTACAGGCCGTGCACCTCGGTGCGGCGGGACAGCCGGTCGGCGAGGTCACGGTCACCGCCGAAGACGTAGACCGCGTTGGCGACGTAGAAGCCCCGGTAGCGCACCTTGGCGGCGGCGAGTTGGTCGCGTACCGCCCGCTGGCTCCGGTCGGCCTGCCGGCGCAGGGTCTCCAGTACGGCCGCTCCGCGCCCGGCCCAGTCACCGGTCGCGGCGGCGGCGTCCAACTCGGCCCGCTCGCCAGCGTTCCGGTCACCGAAAGTCACCAGGAAGTCGGCGCTGGCACCCGTGTCGAGGCTCCGGCTCAGCGCCACGTCGATCTTCGCCCGGGCGGCGTCCGGGCCGGCGCCGGGCACCGAGCCGGCGGCCCCGAACATCGCCGACACGACCAGCACCAGGGCGCATAACAACCCGGCTCCGAGCGGATGCGGGAAAGGTCTCGTCCGACTGGCAGACCGCACAGTTGCGCTCCCTCACGCTCGACCGGTGGCGGCACCGGTAACTCGACCGGCGCCTTGACCGGTGCGTCGACAACCGTCCGAACATCTGTTGAACAGATGCCGCAACAGGTTGAAGGCAATGGATCATGCGGCGATGGGTAGAGTGATCCGTACCCGCTACGGAACTTTGAAGGCGTACCCCGGTGTCGCACTCCTCCGCTGTCGCCGATCCGGCCCCCCGAGCCAGGCTGTCGGCCCAGGTCTCGCGGATCCTGGTCGGCCGGACCGACGAGCTGACAACCCTGCGTACGGCAATCTCCGCGCCGCCGTCGATCGTGCTGGTCGAGGGCGAGGCCGGGGTCGGCAAGAGCCGGCTGGTCGAGGAGGCGCTGCACGGTTTCGCCGGCCACCGGCTGCTCGGGCAGTGCGACGCGCTACGGGAACCGTTCCCGCTCGGTCCGGTGCTGGACGCGTTGCGGGACGCCGCCGTACACCTGCCGCCGGCCCGACGGCTGAGCCCGCTGCTCGGTGCGCTGGTGCCGCTGCTGCCGGAGATCGCCGACCGGCTGCCGCCGGCACTGGACCCGCTGCCGGACCAGCGGGCCGAACGGCACCGCCTGTTCCGCGCAGCCGCCGCGTTCCTGGACACGCTCGGCCCGGTCGCGCTGGTCCTGGAGGACCTGCACTGGAGCGACCAGGGGACCTGGGAGTTCCTGGCCTTCCTCGGTGCGCACCCGCCGGCCGGGCTCTCGATCGTCCTCAGCCGACGTCCCGGTTCACCGCTCGGCTCCCCGCTCGCCGAGAGCCTCTCCCGGTTGCGGACCCGACCGCCGGTACGGGTGAGCGTGCCGCCGCTGACCCGCGCCGAGACCGGGCGCCTCGCCTCGACCCTGCTCGGTACCGAACCCCCGCCGGAGGCCTTCGTCGCCGAACTCTACGAGCGGACCGGTGGCATCCCGTTCGTCATCGAGGAGGTGCTCCGCGATCTGGCCGAGCGCCTTCCGGCGGCACCGGGGCAAGATCCGGGCGACCCGGACGGGGTGCCGTCCCCGGACCCCGCGGCCGGATGGCCGCAGATCACCGACCTGACCGCGCACACGCTGGCCGGGCTCGCCGTGCCGAACGTGTTGCGGGACGTACTGACCCATCGGCTGGACGGGTTGGACGAGCGGGCCCGGGAGGTGCTCGGGGCCGCGGCCGTACTGGGACTGGTGCCGGACGAACGGACGCTGGCCACCATGGTCGGCGCCGACCGGGGCGAGATCGCCCGCGCACTCGCCGGGGCGCTCGCTGCCGGTCTGCTGTACGAGCGGGACGGCCGGTGCCGGTTCCGGCACGCGCTCGCCCGACAGGTCGTCTACGAGGCCCTGCCGTCGCCGAACCGCCGGTGGCTGCACCTGCGGGCGGCCCAGGCGTTGGAGGGAGACCAGGACCGGGCGGCCCGACCGGTGGCCCAGTTGGCCCACCACTACCGGCACGCTGACCTGCCGGCGGAGTTCGTACGGCACGCCGAGGCGGCCGCCGATCTCGCGATCGGGCAGGGCGACGACGCCACCGCCGCCGGTTACCTGCTGGAGGCGGTCGCGGTGCCGGAGCTGCCCCGACCGCTGCGGGTACGGCTGGCGGTCAAGCTCGGCCGGGCCGCGATCGAGGGTCTCGCGCACGCCGAGGCGGTGCCGGTGCTGGAGCGGCTGCTCGTCGACGACCGGTTGCCGGCCCGGGCCCGAGGCGAGCTACGGCTGACCCTGGGCCGGCTGCTGCGCCAGCAGGGGCAGGCCGAACGCGGCTACGCAGAGATCGAACGATCGCTGACCGACCTGGTCAACCCCGGTTTGCGGGCCCGCGCGCTGGCCATCCTCGCCGCCCCGAACACCGCCGTCGGTCGGCGGCTGGACGAGCACCTCGCCCGCGCCCGGGAGGCCCGGTCGGCGGCTGCGGCGAGCGGCGACCCGCAGGCGGTGCTGGCGGTACGCAGCGCGTACACCTCGTTGGAGTTGGAGCGGGGTGCTCCCGGTGCCTGGTCGCTGGTCGACGAACTGCTCGGTGACCCGACCCTGGTCGCCAACCCTCGGGAACAGGCCCGTGCCTGCGTCAACCTCGCCCAGGCCGCGCTTCAGGCCGGGTACCTGGACCGGGCCGAGGCGCTGCTGCTGCGGGGTCAGCAGGTGGTCGACCAGGCCGACTATCCCCGGCTGGCGGCGGTGGTGGAGCTGGTCGGGGTGCTGGTGGACCGGGCCGCCGGACGTTGGACCGGGCTGGAGGAGAGGCTGCACCGGCTGCTGCGGCGCGGTTCCGAGTTCCCGGCCGCCGACCTGGACGTACGGCTGAACCTCGGCACGCTGCTGACCGCGTACGGCCGGGTGGACGAGGCCGAGGGCTGGCTGCGCGAGATGGTCGACCTGGCCCGGCGGGCCGGGGCGGTGTGGCCGCTGATCGCCGGGCGGGCGGCGCTGGCCCGGCTGCTGCTCGGCAACGGGGACCCGGCCGGCGCGCTCGCGGAGGCACACCGGGGGCTGGAACTGGTACGGCACAAGGGCATATGGAACTGGGGCGCCGACACCGTGCAGGTCGCGGTCGACGCGCTGGCGGCCCTGGACCGGCTGGGCGAGGCAGCCCGGCTCACCGACGAACTCGCCGACGGGCTGGCGACCGCCGAGGTGCCGACCGCGCAGGCCCGGTTGGCCCAGTGCCGCGCGGTGCTGCTGCGGGCCGACGACCCGCTCGCCGCCGTGGCGCTGCTCGACCCGACCCGCGCCGAGTTGGCGAGGCTGGGCCTGGTGGCCGAGGTGGCGCGGCTGGACGAGATCCGGGGTGACTGGTGGTGCGCCGGGCCCGACCCGTCCGGGCAGGTCCGGGGCGCGCAGTCGCTGCGGGACGCGCTGACGGTGTACGGCACGCTCGGTGCCGGCGCCGACATCGCCCGGGTCTGCCGGACCATGCGTACGCACCGGGTCGCCATCCCGTACCCGTGGCGGGGTGGCCGGCAGTCCTACGGCGACGCGCTGTCGCCGCGGGAGCGGGAGGTGGCGACGCTCGCCGCGCGGGGGCGGACCAACCAGGAGATCGCCGTACGGCTGTGCCTGTCCCGCCGTACGGTCGAGAGCCATGTGGCGAACGCGCTGCGCAAGCTCGGCGGGCAGTCGCGGCGGGAACTGGCCGCGTTGATCGACCGCACCGACCCGGTGGTGGACATACCGGGAGTGGAACACTGACCACTGGAGGCGGCGCATACCCGGGTCGGCGCGGTGCCGCACCTGCTACTTCGAGCGGGGCAGGCGCAGGCCGGACATGCCGCCGTCGACGGCCAGCGAGGTGCCGGTGGTGGCGCCGGACAACGGGCTGGCCAGGTACGCGACCGCGCCGGCCACCTCTTCCGCGCGTACCAGCCGGCCGGTGGGCTGACGGGCGGCGAGCCGTTCCTTCTCCCCCGCCGGATCGTCGGCCTTGGCCAGCAGCCGGCCGACCCACGGGGTGTCCACGGTGCCGGGCGCGACGCAGTTGACCCGGATGCCCTCGGTCACCAGGTCGGCGGCCATCGCCAGGGTGAGCGCGTGCACCGCGCCCTTCGACGCGGAGTAGAGCGCCCGCTGGACCAGGCCGGCGGTGGCCGCGATCGAGGAGGTGTTCACGATCGCCCCGTGCGAACTGCGGCGCAGGTACGGCAGGGCCGCCCGGGTGGTCCGTACGATGCCGATCACGTTGACGTCGAGCACCCGCTGCCACTCCGCGTCGTCGTTCGCCTCGACGGTGCCGACCGCGCTGATCCCCGCGTTGTTGATCAGGATGTCGATCCCGCCGAACGCCTCGGCGACCCCGGCCATCGCCCGGTCCAACGAGTCGGAGTCGGCAACGTCGGCGACTTGACCGAGAGTCGCGCCGCCCTGCTCCCCCGGGTTCAGGTCGAGTACGCCGACCCGCCCACCGCCGGCCACGAACGCCTCGACGCACGCCTTGCCGATACCCGACCCGCCGCCGGTGACCACCGCGACCAGCCCGTCGAACTCGCCCACTTCAACTACCTTCTCTCGTACGTCGACCCGGGCCGCTCAGGCGAGCCCGGTGAATCCCAGTTCGCGGTGCAGTTGCGCCACCGCCCGGCTGAAGGCGGCCCGGTCGAGGACCGCGCCGAGGTACCGGCCGGCGGCGACCGGCTCGGTGAAGAACCGGTCCGGCAGGGTGTCCGCGTCCAACCCGATGCCGAGCCGTTGGTTGATCTCGCGTTGCAGGAGCAGCCGCCGCGCGCCGAGCGCCAGCACGTCCGGCCGTTCCCCGGTGACCGCCTCCACCAGGTCCTCGACCAGGTCCAGGGTGAGCGGTCGGGTGGGCGTCGCGGCGAACGCGCAGACGCCGAGGGCGTCCAGCCCGCTCCAGAGCCGCAACAGCGCGGCGGTACGACCCACGTCCAGTTCGCCCCGGGGACGCGGCACGGTCGCACCGAGCCGGCGCAGCTCCGGATAGCTGTGCGGCAGCCCCTCCTCCGGGTCGAAGTCGAGGTCGTGTTCGACGATGTCGTAGCGCGGTCCGATCGGGGCGACCGCGTAACCGAGGCCGAGGTTCGGTTGCACCCTCGGGTCGAACGGCGGCAACTCCACGCCCTTGCTGGTCATCGCCGTCGCCGGGTTGGCCCGCGCCGACCCCTCGCCCAGCGGATGACCGCCGGCCGCGATCCGTTCGACCACCGCCGGCACCTCCGCCGCCGGTATACCGGCCGCCGCGAGGGTGCCGCCGAGTGACACCGGGTCGAGCCCGAGTTGCAGGCAGCGGGTGTGCAGGGCCCACGGGTCGGTGGCGCCGAGGTTCGGCCCGAGCATCGCCAGCGCCTCCTGGTGCAGCCCGGCTCCGGCGTACACCTTGATGCAGTCGGTGGGGCAGCCCGGACAGGTCGCCACCCGGTCGGGTGCGGGCGCGGTGCCCACCCCGCCCCGGCTGACGGTGTCGGCGAAGTTGGCCACCGGGGCGTAACCCGGCTCGGCGTCCCAGACCCCGAAACCGGGCAGTCCGTGCTGCCAGGCGGTCAGCGAGTTACCGGGTTGCGCGGCGGCGTACCACTCGGAGAGGCGGCGCAGCGCCTGCGGGTCCGCGACCGGCACGGGAGCCGGACCGGGTACGCAGACCACCGCCTTGACGTTCTTCGCCCCGAGTACGGCACCCAGGCCCAGCCGGGGCAGCGGATGGTCCCGGCAGGTGACGATCGAGGCGTACCGTACGCCGTTCTCGCCGGCCGGTCCGACCACCGCCACCGCGGCGCTGTCGCCGTACCTGGCGAGCAGGGCGTCCGTGGCGGGACCGGTTTCCAGGCCCCACCACTGATCGGCCGGTTCCAGCCTGGCCCGGCCCCCTTCGACCACCACGCAGACCGGCTCGGGTGCCCGCCCGTACAGCATCACCCCGGTGACCCCGGCGGCCCGCAGCCCGGCGGCGTACGGGCCCTCGGCCCGGGTCTCGGCGATCCCGCCGGAGAGCGGGGAGAGCCCGATCGCGGCGCACCGCGCCAACCCTGGCCCGGACACCCCGGCCACGGTGCCGGCGACCAGGGCCAGCGGCGCGTGTGCCGGCTCGGTCGGGCCGGTGACCAGGCGCCGGAACAGCTCCAGCACGGCGACCGGTCCGCCGAAGCCCCCGGCCTCGCGGACCGGGAAGCTGTCGCCGGTGTCGAGCTCGACGTGGATCAGGACCACGCGGGCCCGTCCGGGTAGCGGTACTCGGCCAGCGTCTCCGGTCGCATCTGCGCCGAGAAGCCCGGCAGGCTCGGTGCCCGGTACGCGCCGTCGACGATCACCACCGGATCGACGAAGTGCTCGTGCAGGTGGTCGACGTACTCGATCACCCGGTCGGTGAGCGAGCCGGAGACGGCGACGTAGTCGAACATGGACAGGTGCTGGACCATCTCGCACAGCCCCACCCCACCGGCGTGCGGGCAGACCGGTCGACCGAACTTCGCGGCCAGCAGCAGGATCGCGATGTTCTCGTTCACCCCGGCGACCCGGCACGAGTCGATCTGTACGAAGTCGACCGCGTCGGCCTGGAGCAGCTGCTTGAACATGATCCGGTTCTGCACGTGCTCACCGGTCGCCACCCGGACCGGTCCACCGTCGGGGGTGGCGTGGGCCAACCCGCGCCGGATCGCCGCGTGCCCGAGCACGTCGTCCGGGCTGGTCGGCTCCTCGATCCACCACGGGTCGTACGGGGCCAGCGCGGCCATCCAGTCGATCGCCTCGGCGACGTCCCAGCGCTGGTTCGCGTCGACCGCGATCCGGATGTCCGGCCCGACGACCTGCCGGGCCAGGGCGAGCCGGCGTACGTCGTCTTCCCGGTTGCCGCCGACCTTCAGCTTGATCTGCCGGTAGCCGTCGGCGACCGCCTGCTTGGCCAGCCGGGTGAGCTTCGCGTCGTCGTAGCCGAGCCAGCCCGGCGAGGTGGTGTACGCCGGATAGCCGCGCCGTTCCAGTTCGGCGGTCCGCTCGGCCCGGCCGGGCAGGGCCGCCCGGAGGATCTCCAGCGCCTCGTCCGGGGTGAGCGCGTCGGTCAGGTAGCGCCAGTCGACCAGGTCGACGATCTGCTCCGGGCTCAACTCGGCGAGCAGCCGCCAGACCGGCTTGCCGGCGACCTTGCCGGCCAGGTCCCAGGCGGCGTTGACCACGGCGGCGGTGGCCAGGTGGATGACACCCTTCTCCGGGCCGAGCCAGCGCAGTTGCGAGTCGTGGGTGAGCCGCTTGGCGAACTCGCCCAGGTCGTCCACGGACTGGCCGACGATGAACGGGACCAGCGCGTCGATCGCCGCCCGGCACACCTCGTTGCCGCGCCCGATGGTGAAGGTGAAGCCGTGGCCGTCCACACCCGCGTCGGTGTGCAGTACGACGTACGCGGCGGAGTAGTCGGGGTCGGGGTTCATCGCGTCCGACCCGTCGAGTTCACGGGAGGTCGGGAAGCGGATGTCGTACGTGTCGACCCCGGTGATGATCACGCGGCGTCCTTCACGGCCGAGCGCTGCCGCCCGAGCCCGTCGATCTCGACCTCGACCACGTCGCCGTCGCCCAGGTACGGGAACCGCCCGGAGAACGCGACGCCCTCGGGCGTGCCGGTGCTGATCAGGTCACCCGGGTCGAGCACGGTGTACTGGGACAGGTGCCAGACCAGGTACGCCACGTCGAAGATCATGTCGGCGGTGACGGAGTCCTGCCGGGCCTCGCCGTTGACCCAGGAGCGCAGCCGGAGCTTGCCCGGGTCGCCCACCTCGTCCGGCGTGACCAGGTACGGCCCGAGCGGGTTGAACGTCTCGCAGGACTTGCCCTTGGACCACTGTCCACCGGAGACGGCGAACTGGAAGTCGCGCTCGGAGACGTCGTTGGCGAGGGTGTACCCGGCGATGTGGCCCAGCGCCTCCTGCGGCGAGGACAGGTAGCGGGCGGTCTTGCCGATCACCACGGCCAGCTCCACCTCCCAGTCGGTCTTGGTCGAGCCGCGCGGTACGAGCACGTCGTCGTACGGTCCGACGAGCGTGTTCGGTGCCTTGTAGAAGACCACCGGGTACTCCGGGCTCGCCGCCCCGGACTCGGCCGCGTGCGCCGCGTAGTTCAGCCCGACGCAGAGCACCACGCCCGGTCGGGCGATCGGTGCGCCGATCCGCAACCCGGTGATGTCGATCTCCGGCAGTCCGGCCACGTCGGTCACCCCGCCCGTGGCCAGGAACGCGCCGTCGATGTCCCCCGTGATGCCGGACAGGTCGAAGTAGCGACCGTCCGTGTGGGCCACCGGGCGCTCCGCGCCGAACGGACCCACCCGCATGTACTTCATTCGATCTCCAACTTGTAGGTGCTGATCGCCGTGGTGGCGAAGATGCCGTCCGGAGTGCCGCCGAGAATCTGCTCCAGCGCGTCGCGTACCTGGGTGTAGGTGGCGACCAGTTCGCAGACCGGCCAGTCCGAGCCGAACATGAGCCGGTCCGGCCCGAACAGCTCGACCGCGCTCGCCACGAACGGGCGCAGGTCCTCGACCGTCCAACCTGCCTGGTCGGCCTCGGTGACGAGGCCGGAGAGCTTCGCCACCACGTTGGGGCAGGCGGCGACGGGCGCCGCCAGGGTGCGCCACTGGTCCAGACCGACGGCGCCGGCCGCGATCCGGGGCTTGCCGAGGTGGTCGAGCACAAAACGGGAGTCCGGCAGCGCGGCGGCGGCCCGCGCCACCGCCGGCAACTGCTCGACCCGCACCACCAGCTCGTTGACCAGGCCGGCGTCGGCGATCGTACGGAGTCCGGCACGTACCTCGGGTCGGTCCAGGTAGTCGTCGTCGGGCTGGCCCTGCACCTGGTCGCGGATGCCGACGAGCAGATGCCCGCCGGTGCCGGCCCGGTGTCCGGCGAGGGTGCCGGTGAGGTCCGGGTCGGTCAGCGACGCCCAGCCGACCACCCCGGCGATCTCCTCGGTGGCGGCGGCGGTCGACAGGAACTCGGTGGTCTCGGCGGCGTCACCGCGGCCCGCCTCGACGAGTACGGTCCGGTCCACGCCCGCCGCCCGCAGGTTGCCCCGCAGGTCCTCCACCCCGTAGTCACGCCGGATCCGGGTCAGCGCCGGGTCGGCCAGCCACGCGTAGTCGGCGGTCCAGAGGTGCTGGTGCGAGTCGACGATCACGGCGTCGGCACCTCCTCCGGCAGCAGCCCGGAGTCCTTCAGGTCACGCCAGAGCGCTGCCGGGATCGGGTGGGCGAACATCTCCGCGGCGTCGGTCACCTCGTCCGCCGAGCGGGCGCCGAGCACGACGCTGGCGATCGCCGGGTGGCCGAGCGGGAACTGGACCGCGGCGGCCCGCAGCGGCACCCCGTGCTTGGCGCAGACGTCCTGGATTGCCAGTGCCCGGTCCAGCAGTTCGGTCGGCGCGGGCAGGTAGTCGTAGGTGGCGCCCGGTTTCGGGTCGGCGAGCAGGCCCGAGTTGTAGACGCCTCCGGCGATCACCGAGACGCCTCGCTCGACGCAGAGCGGCAGCAGTTCGGCCAGGCCGGACTGGTCGAGCAGGGTGTAGCGGCCGGCGAGCAGGACGGTGTCGAGGTGACCGGTGCGGACGAAGTCGGCGAGCATGTCGGCCTGGTTCATGCCGACCGACACCGCACCGATCCGACCCTCCTCGCGCAGCGCCACCAGCGCCGGCAGGGCACCGGCGAGCGCGTCGGCGTAGTGGTCGTCGGGGTCGTGGACGTGCAGCACGTCGGCCCGGTCCAGGCCGAGCCGGTCCAGGCTCTCGGCGTACGACCGGCGCGTGCCGTCGGCGCTGAAGTCCCAGGTCGGCGTCAGGCCGACCGGCTCGGCCCAGATCTCGTCGTTGTGGTCGACGGCCGGCTCGCTGCGGTGCCGGCCACCACCGCGCGGCTGCTCCGGCCCCGGCACCAGGATCCGGCCGACCTTGGTGGAGAGCGCGAACTCGGCCCGGGGCTTGCCGGACAGCACCGCGCCGGCCCGCTGCTCGGAGAGGCCGGCGCCGTAGAGCGGTGCCGTGTCGAAGTAGCGGAAGCCCAGCTCCCAGGCCCGTTCCAGGGTGGCGGACGCCTGCTGCGCGCCGACCGCCCGGTACAGGCCGCCGAGTGGGGCGAGACCCAGGCCGAGGCGGGTCACTTCGACCCCGGTGCTGCCCAGTCGGGTCCGTTCGAATGGATTCACGCGGCTGACTCCCCTGCTGCATCGGGCCGGTCCGGGCCGGTTCCCGTCTGCTCCCGGGCCGGTCCAGCGTGGATCATCCGGATGATCGCCTGACTCATCCGGCTGTAGTCGTGGTCGTTGGCGAGTTCACCACGAACGGTGAAATCGTTCATCACCGCGACCCGGTCCGCCAGCGTCACGATCTCCGGCAGGTCGGAGGAGATCAGCAGCAGCGCCATGCCGGCGCCGGCCAGTTCGGCGATCAGCTCGTGGAAGGCGGCCTTGGTGCGTACGTCGATGCCGACGGTGGGCTCGTCCACGACCAGGATCTCGCACTGGGCGGCGAGCCACTTGGCCAGGCTGACCTTCTGCTGGTTGCCGCCGGAGAGCTGGCCGGCGAGCTGGCGCGGGGAGGCGGCCCTGATCCCGAGGCGTTCGGTGTACTCGGCCACCACCTGCCGTTCGGCCGGCTCGGTGACCAGCCCGGCGCGGGCGATCCGTCGCCAGATCGTGACCCCGATGTTGCGGGTGATCGGCTGGTCGAGGAAGACACCCTCTTCCTTGCGGTTCTCCGTGACGTACCCGATCTTGTAGCGGTGCAGCGCCTCGCCGACCGTACGGATGCGTACCGGCTTGCCGTGCACCTCGACCGTGCCGGCGGTGATCCGGTCCAGGCCGAGCAGGGCCTTGGCCAGTTCACTGCGGCCGGCACCGACCAGTCCGTACAGTCCGAGGATCTCGCCGGGGCGGACGGCGAGCGAGATGTCGCGGTGCCCGCCCGCGGTGCTGACCCCGGTCAGCCGCAGGGCTGGCGGGGTCTGCGGGTCGACGTTGCGCTCGGCCAGCGTGACCGACGCGTACGCCCGCCCCACCATCAGGTCCACCACCTGGTCCTGGCTGTACGACGACAGCGGCTCGGCCTCGGCCACGCTGCGGCCGTCGCGCAGCACGGTGACCGTGTCCGCGACCGCGAACACCTCTTCGAGTTTGTGGCTGACCAGCACCACCGCCTGCCCGCTGTCGCGCAGTTTGCGGACGATGGTGTACAGGCGGTCGGCTTCGTCGCCGGTCAGCGAGGCGGTCGGCTCGTCGAGCAGCAGCACCTTGCTGTCCAGGCTGAGCGCCTTGGCGATCTCGACCAGTTGCCCGTGCGCCACCGAGAGGTCGGCGACCGGGGTGTCCGGGTCGAGGTCCAGGTCGAGCAGGTCGAGGCAGCGTCGCGCCTCGGCCCGCATCCTGGCCTTGTCCACCACACCGAAGCGGCGCGGCAGGTGGTGCAGCACGATGTTCTCCGCGATGGAGAACGCCGGGATCAGGTTCCGTTCCTGGTGCACCACCCCGATGCCGGCCCGCTGGGCGTCCAGCGGTCCGGTGAGCTGGAGTTCCTTCCCGTCGAGCACGATCGTGCCGCCGTCGGGGCGGTACACCCCGGTCAGCAGCTTGACCATGGTGCTCTTGCCCGCGCCGTTCTCACCCAGCAGCGCGTGTACGCTGCCCGCCGCCAGCCGCAGGGTCGCGCCGTCCAGCGCGCGTACCCCCGGGAACGTCTTGACCAGGCCCTCGGCCGTGAGCATCACGACGACCTCCGCAACAGCTTCTGCCGGACGGTGCCGAGCAGCACCGCTCCGAGGACGACCGCGCCGACGATCAGGTCGATCCAGCGCCGGTTGATGTCGAACTGGGCCTGCAACACGTCCACCAGCCGGACCAGGAACGCGGCCAGGCAGGTGCCGGCGACGCTGACCGCCCCGCCGGTGAGCGCCACCCCGCCGATGATCGGCGCGGCGAAGCTGGGCAGCAGCAGGTCGTCGCCGATGCTCGAGTTGACCGAGCCGGACGAGGCGACCGTGATGACCGCGGCGACCCCGGCGAGCAGCCCGGACAGGGCGTGCGCGATCACGATCGACCGGTCGTTGGAGATCCCGGACAGCCGGGCGGCGAACGGGCTCCCGCCGCTGGCGAGCAACTGCCGCCCGGTGACCGTACGGGCGAAGAAGAAGGCGACCAGGGCGGCGACCGCGAGCGCGACCAGGAACACCACCGGCAGCCCGAGCACCGAGGCGCGACCGAACTCGCGCAGCCCCGGCGAGTAGCCCTGGTAGGTGTCGGGGCCGTTCACCCCGTACCGGAGTCCCTCGATGATGGTCATGGTGGCCAGCGTGACGATGAAGCCGTTGATCCGGGTGAAGACCACCAGCGCGCCGTTGACCATGCCGGCGATCAGGCCGACCGCGAGCGCGACCAGCACCGCGAGCGGCGCGGGCAGCCCCGCCTCGACCATCGCCCAGGCGGCGACCATGGCGCAGAAGCCGGTGAGCGCGCCGACGGACAGGTTCATCTGGCCGATCGCCAGCACCACCATCTGGGAGAGCCCGATGACGATCGGCACGGCCAGGAACCGGAAGAACGCGCCGAGCGTGCCGGCCGAGAGCAGGTTGCCGCCGGTGGCGACGGCCAGGGCGACGAACCCGACCAGGGCGATCACCGCCAGGGTGAACTCGGGCCGCCGGGCGAGCGAGCCCCACCGTGAGGTCTTCTCCTCGTAAAGCAAGCTCATGCCCGCACCCCCCTACGTTCGGCGAGCACGTGGCGTACCCGGTCCAGCGAGAGCGCGACCAGCAGCACCAGCCCGATGTAGAGCTTGAGCTGGTCGAGCTGGAACTGCAGCAGGTTCAGTCCCTTGTAGATGACCTGGGTGAGGGTGGCGCCGAGGACCGTACCCAGGATGCTGACCGCACCACCGGCGAGCAGCGTGCCGCCGAGCACCGGTCCGAGGAACGACGGGAGCAGGAACTGCTCACCGATGCTCGCGGAGAAGGCGCCGTTGTTCGCCGCGAGCAGGAAGCCGGCCAGGCCGGCGAGCAGGCCGGACAGCGCGTGCGCCTGCACCACCCGGTTCTTGGTCGGGATGCCGGACAACTCGGCCGCCTTGGCGTTGGCGCCGGTCATCAAGATCTCCCGGCCGAGCCGGGCGTACCGGAACAGCAGCCCGACCGCGAGCGCCGCGACCAGCGCGAACGGTACGACCAGCGGCACGTTCGGCCCGCACACGTTGCCCATGCAGTAGTCGGCGAAGGTGTCGTTGCGCAGCGCGGTCATCGCCGCCGGTTGGCCGCTGAAGGCGACGCCGTCGGTGAACCGGGTGTAGAGGATCGTGATCAGACCGATCATGGCGAAGTCGAGCGCCAGCGTGACCACGAACGAGTTCACCCCGGTACGCGAGATGATCAGCCCGGCGAGCGCGCCGAGCAGGGTGCCGACGGCCAGTCCGATCACCAGCCCGACCAGCAGCGGTACGCCGAGCCGGTCGTACGCCAGCCCCATCGCGAAAGCGCTCATCGCGGCCATCCGGCCGACCGCCATGTTCATGTGCCCGAGCGAGAGCACCATCAGCTGGGCCAGCCCGACGACGGCGTACACGCTGATGTCGGCCTGTAGCGGCACCAGGGTGAGCGCGGTGTTGAGGAACGCCGGCCGCAGCACGCTGAACAGCACGACCAGCGCGATCAGCAGGACGACCAGGCCGAGGCGCGGGTTGGCCCAGAGCGGGAGGCCCGGCGGCTTGCGAGGCGCCGGAGGCTCGGCCGCCGACGGCGCCTCCGGTGCGACCGTGGTGGTCTGATCACTCACTGGACTCTCCGGTTGTCGATCGCGTCGCGGTCCCAGTCGATGCCGAGTCCGGCGGTGGTCGGCGGCAGCGCGTGCCCGTCGACGACGTCGATCTCGCGCCCGGTGATCGCGCGCAGTTGCGGGATGTGTTCCAGGTAGCCGCTGTTGGGCACCGCGCAGCAGAGGCTGACGTGCAGTTCCATCAGGAAGTGCGGGCAGACCGTGACGTTGTACGTCTCGGCCAGGTGCGCGACCTTCAGCCAGGGGGTGATGCCGCCGATCCGGGCGACGTCTACCTGGACGATGCCGGCGGCTCCCCGGTGCAGGTAGTCGCGGAACTGGCCGATCGAGTACATCGACTCGCCGACCGCGACCGGGATCGAGGTGGCCTCGGCGAGCGCCCGGTGGCCGGAGACGTCGTCGGCGGGCATGGGTTCCTCGAACCAGTACGGGTCGGAGGGCTCCAGCAGCCGGGCCCGTCGGATCGCCTCGGCGGCGGTGAGCGACTGGTTGGCGTCGAGCATGAGGTCGAATTCGGGGCCGACCTCGGCGCGGACCGCGGCTAGCCGCTCGGCGTCCTGTACCGGGGACCGGCCGATCTTGAGTTTCGCACCGGGCCAGCCGGCGGCCTGGCTGGCTCGCGCCCCGGCGATCAGTTCGTCGGTGCTCAGGTGCAGCCAGCCGCCCTCGGTGTCGTAGAGCGGGATGCGGTCCTTGGCGCCGCCGGCCAGCACCCAGAGCGGTTGGCGGGCGTCGCGGCACCGCCAGTCCCAGAGCGCGGTGTCGACGGCGGCGAGGGCGAGCGACGTGATCGCGCCGACCGTGGTGGCGCGGGTGGCGGCGAAGAGGTCCCGCCACACCGCTTCGACCCGCCGGGGGTCCGCGCCGACCAGTCGGGGCACCAGGTAGTCGCGCAGCAGCGCGAGGACCGCGGTGCCACCGGTGCCGATCGTGTACGCGTAACCGGTGCCGGTCCCACCGTCGTCGGTACGGATCTCGACGAAGATGGTCTCCTGTTTGAGGAACGACTGGACGGCGTCGGTGCGTACGGTCTCGACCTCGAGGTCGACGAGGTACGCCTCGGCGTGGGTGATCGCGGGCAACGAGGCTCCTTCGAGGGGGGGCGAACGCGCCGGTTTCCGGGGTGGAGCGCGTTCGACTACCGGGCCGGCCAGCGGTCGCGCTGGCCGGCCGGGTCGACTACTGGCAGGTCAGGTACTGGCTGTCGAATGCCTTCTTCAGCTCGTCCGTCTTGGCCTGCCGGTCGGTCTCGTAGTTGTCCACGTTGGCCTTGGTGACCACGAAGGACCCGGAGTCGATGACCACGCCGGGCTTGCTGACCGTGCAGCCGCCGGAGAGCTTGGTCAGCGCGTACGACCCGACGGACGCCTGCCCCACCGGGTTCTGGAGCACGGTGCCGGCGACCGAGCCGTCCCGGATGCCGGCGAGGATGGTCTGGTCGTCGTCGATCGCGATCACCTTGATCGGCAGCTTGGCCTGCTTGACGCCCTCGGCGGAGGCGACGGCGGGGTTGTACGCGGTGTTGACGATGCCCTGGATCTGGGTGCCCTTGGCGGCGAGCAGGTCGGCGACGGCCTTCTGCGCGCTCTGCAGGTCCTTGTCCACGTCGGTCACGGTCTGCACCAGCTTGACCTTGCCGCCGGTCTCGTCGACCGCCTTCTGCACGCCGGCCATCCGGCGCTGGGTGTTCGAGTCGACCTTGTTACCGGTCAGGTGGACCAGGTTGCCCTGCCCGCCGATCGCCTCGATCGCCGCCTGTCCCGCCTTGTACGCGGCGAGTTCGACGTCGGTGGAGAGGCAGAAGTCGGCCTTGTTGACGTCACCGGCCGGGCAGGAGGCGAGCGAGGCGACCGCGAAGCCCTGGCCCTTGAGGTCCTCGAAGGTGGCGTTGATGTTCTCCGGGGCGACCCCGAAGATGCCGAAGGCGTTGTAGCCCTGGGCCGCCAGTGCCTTGAGCACGTCGTTCTGCTTGGTCTGGTCCCAGCCCGAGGTCTCGTTGAACGCGACGTCGGCCACGCCCAGGTCGGTCTTGACCTTCGCGGCCGTGTCCTTCCACGGCTGGAAGTAGGGGTGGGCACCGCCCGACACGAGGGCGATCTTCACCTGGTCGGCCGCCCGCGTGGTCGCGCCGGCCGCCTCGTTCTCACTTTTCTTGGTGCATCCGGCGGTGGCCAGGGTGCCGAGCACCAGGATGGCAGCCGCGGCGCCGAGCCGAGTCAACGGGCTCCGATTCATGACCGCACCTTTCGCGCATATCGTGGATCCTATAGGATGTATCATGGATGTTTAGTCGATCACACTCGCTCGCGTCAAGGCTTAACCTCGAAGAAACATGCCGTCGTTACCAAGGCGTGTCGGGCCGAGCGCGGGGGCACCGCAGGAGGAGACGGATGGTCAACCCGCAGCCGGTCCGTCCGCTACGCCGGTCCACCCTCGGCGAGGACGTGTACGAGACGCTCAAGGTCCTGGTCCTGGAGCACACGCTGTCCCCCGGCGACCGGATCAACATCGATGCGCTCGCCCGTGACCTGGCCGTCTCCCCCACCCCGATCCGCGAGGCGCTGGCCCGACTGGAAGCCGACGGGCTGGTCCGCAAGCGTCCGCTGGTCGGTTACACGGTGAGCCCGCTGCTGACCCGGGCCGAGTTCACCCACATGTTCGAGATGCGTTCGCTGCTGGAAACCGCCGCCGCCCGGTACGCCGCCGAACGCGCGAGCGACCAGCTCCGCGCCGCGATCTGCACCGAGGCCGCCACCACCGTCGGCACCGACGACGGCGACCCGGAGGGCTGGCACTGGCACGCCGCGTTCACCACGCTCGACGCCCGGTTCCACGAGCTGGTCGCCACCGCCGCCGGCAACCCGTTGCTGGCCGACGGCATCGCCCGGTTGCACGCCCACCTGCACCTGCACCGCCGCTACTTCCCCTACGCGGAGACCGGCACCACCGGCGCGGAGCACCAGCGGATCGCCGACGCGATCCGGGTCGGTGACCCGGACGCCGCCGAGGCCGCCATGCGAGACCACCTCGACCGGGCCCGGGAACGCCACCTGCCCGCCTTCGAATAGCCGGTCCCTATTGGACTTCCGGCAGGTGTCCGAACGCGACCCGATCGATCACGCACGATAAGGCCATCGTCGCTGGGCTATCCTCGTCATCTACGAGTTTCATCGCCCGGGCGGGAGACATCGATGGTCAATGCTCCGGTGCACCATGCGGGAAAGCCGGCCGGGCCCGCCGTACTGGTCCCCCTGCCCGCCCGGCAGACCCTGACCGAGGACGTCTACCAGGCGATCAAGCGGCTCATCATGGACCACGTGATCCCGCCCCAGGGCCGCCTCAGCATCGACCAGCTCGCCCGTGACCTGCGGGTCTCCTCGACCCCGATCCGGGAGGCGCTGGTCCGGCTGGAATCCGAGGGGCTCGCCCGGAAGGAACCGCTGCGGGGCTACTCGGTCACCCCGATCCTCACCCCGGCCCAGGTCGACGACCTGTTCGAGTTCCGCGGCCTGATCGAGCCCTGGGCCGCCGCCCGCGCGGCACAGCGACGCGACGAGGCCGGCCTGGACCGGCTACGCGCCGAAGTGGACTCGGTCAGCACGCTGCCGGCCGGCGAGAGCTACGCCGACTACCAGGACCTCGCCGGTCACGACGACCGGTTCCACCGCCAGATCGCCGAGTTGGCCGGCAACCACCAGCTCCTGCGCGCGTTTGCCCGTACGCACTGCCACCTGCACCTGTTCCGGCGCCGCTACACTGCCCCGCTGGGCAGCGCGACGGTCGCCGAACACCGGGACATCGCGGCGGCCGTCGCCGAGGGTGATCCGGATGGTGCGTACGCGGCGATGGAAGCGCACCTGGAACGGGCCCGGCAGCGGCTGACCTGAACGCGCGGGCGCCGGGCCGGGAGGCAATTCCTGCCTCGGCCGGCCCGGCGGCCACGAACCCGTCCCTCCCGGTCCCACGTCCGGGAGGGACGGTGTCGGGTCAGCTCGACATCACCCGCTGGTGCAGCGCGGTCACCACCGACCGGGCGGAGACGAACGCGCCGTGCTGCCACGCCGTCTCGTGGCTCAGCCAGTCACCGGCGAAGTAGACCCGCCCGGCCGGCTGGAGCAGCAGGTTGTAGCCGGCGGTGCCGTGCGGCGGTGAGGTCCAGGCGCCCTCCAGGTAGCGGGTACGGTCCCAGGCGTGCGAGAAGGAGGTGGCCAGCTCGCTGCGGTACTTCTCCCCGTGGATCTTCACGCCCTGGGCCACCGCCCGTGCCTCGCGCTGCGGCGGCGTCAGCGCGCTGTACGTCCGCGCGTTCGCGCCCGTGTTGTAGTAACCGACGATCAGGCCCCGCTTGCCGTGGAAGCCGTACGACGGGTACCAGATGTGCGACAGGTCCAGGTCGGTCTCGGTGATGCCGCCGTAGATCCGCTCGTCCGTCTCCCACCAGCGGCTGCGGTACTCCAGACCGATCTTGCCGGAGGCGGTGACCGGGAAGCTGGCCAGCGCGGCGGTCACGTTGGCGCCCAGGTTGTGCGGCACCCGCGCCATCAGGTTCGGCGGCAGCGTCCCCACGCAGTAGTCGGCCCGGATCGACTTCTCGTGCCGGCCCTGACGGTAGGTCACCTCCACCTCGTGGCCCCGGTTGGTCACGCCGGTGACCTCGGCGCCGAGCCGGATCCGGTGGTTGCCGACCGCGCGGCTGAGCGCCCGAGGGATCGCGTCCATGCCGTCGACCGGCTGGAACATCAGCATCGCCTGGTCGTAGCCGAGTTCGAAGGAGAAGTATCGCCCGACGTTGCTGGCGAACACGTCCGACAGCGGCGGCGGGGCGCCGAGCAGGGTGCCGGCGTCGTTGCCGGCGCCCGGATAGGCCGCGTAGCCGCGCCGGCTGGTGCCGGTGTACGCGAACCCGCTGGTACGCCCACCGATCGCACCGAAGCTCTGTAGGAACGACAGCAGGCGGGTCTTGTCCTCGGCGGTGAGCTGGGCGTCCAGTGCTCCCTGGTCGGTCGCCTTGGCCAGCAGTTCGGAGACGTAGCCGTACACGTCGGCCTTGGCGGTGCGGTAGCGCTGGGCCGAGGTCATCCCGGTCGCCTCGTTGTAGATCCGGGCGTCGGCGTTGGCGTTGGTGAACACCTCGATCGGCACCCCGAGCTCGCGGCAGTAGTCCAGGGTGACCATCCACTGCGCCAGCCGGCCGGGCCCGGCGTTGAGGTAGGTGCCGGAGGAGAACTTCGCCTTCTGGGTGTGCCCGTCCAGGTCGGTCTCGGTGTCGCCGCCGCGGATGGTGCGGTTACGTCCGCCGGCTACCGCGCGCGCTTCCAGGATCGTGCAGTCGTACCCGGCCTTGCCCAGCTCGTACGCGGTGGCCAGGCCGGCGATGCCGCCGCCGAGGATGACCACGCGCGCGGCACCGCGGCCGGTCAGGTGGAAGTCGGATCGCTCAGGTGCGCGGAACGCGGGCGCGGCCGACGCGGCGGTCGGCGCGAGTCCCAGCGCGCCCATGGTCGCGAGCATCGCGCCCGCTCCGCCGCTGGCACCGACCGCCCGCAGGAAGCCGCGCCGGTTCAGGGCGGGTTGCGTGTGGTGGCTCATACGTCCCCCTTTTTCAAGATCCGTGGGACGCCGAGTCTCTGCGCCGACTGTTACCGGCGAAGCGAAATGATGTTGCCACCGCATTTCGTTGATCTTCGATGTATGCGGTCATCGGGTTTCGATGGACGCGGGCCATCGCGGAACGCCGCGCTGGTGACGGAGGTGAGCCGGCGAAGTCTCAGCCGGTGACGCGTACGTGGTCGTCCGGGCCGCCCTGGGCCCGCATCGCGGCGACCAGATCGGCCCGCGCTCGCGCCACCCGGGACCGGATGGTGCCGACCGGGCAGTCGCAGACCTCGGCCGCCTCGGCGTAGCTCAGCCCGGCGACCTGGGTGGCGACGAACGCCTCCCGCCGATCGCGCGGCAGCGTACGGAGCAGCTGGTCGAGCACGACTTCCTCTTCGAAGCCGCCTCCCTGACCGGCCCTGGCGGCGTCGGCCGCCCCCTGCCAGTCGGCCAGCTCGGCGGTGCGCGGGCGGCGGACCAGTGCCCGGATGTGGTCGGCCGCCACCCGGCGCGCGATCGCCAGCAGCCAGGTACGCGCGGACGACCGGGCCGCGAACCGGGGCAGCGCCCGCATCGCCCGCAGGTACGTCTCCTGGGTCAGGTCCTCGGCGTCGCCGTGCCCGATCAGGTGGGTGACGAAACGATGCACGTCATGCTGGGTGGCCCGGATGAAGGCACCCGCCGCGGTCCGGTCGCCGGCCTTCGCGGCCAACGCCCAGCGCGTGATCTCGTCGTCGTCGGACCCGGTCGCAGGCATGTTGGAAGGTTAACCTGTGCCACCGCGGTTAGGGTTGCGGCAGCTCCATGGGAACTCGACGGATCCGGGGACCGACAATATGGGTGTGGGGTGTGAACAGTACCGGGAGGCGCTCTCGGCGTGGCTGGACGGCGAGGATGATCCCGCCGAGCGGCACGTCCTGGAGGCGCACCTCGGAGAATGCCAGGAATGCCAGTCTTGGGTTGATTCTGCCGCTTCGGTGACCCGGCTGGCCCGTACCAGTCTGGTCGGCACGGTGCCCGTACTCGACGAGCGTCTGCTCGCGGCGGCACCCGGTCCGGGCCGGCTCCGGCTCGCCATCACGCTGCGGATCCTGCTCGGCGTACTCGGCGGGGTGCAGTTCGTGCTCGGCGCGGCACAGATCGCCGGCATCGCGGGCACCCAGCACCTGCACAACCTCGCCGGCACCACCGTGCCGCCGAACCATCTGTGGCACGAGTCCGCGGCCTGGAACGTGGCGATCGGTGCCGGCTTCGGCTGGATCGCGCTGCGCCGTACCCGGCCGGTGGGCATCCTGCCCACGCTGACCGCCTTCGTCGCGGTGCTCACCCTGCTCTCCGCGAACGACATGATCGTCGGGCGGGTGGACGTCAGCCGGATCCTCAGCCACGGCTTCATCCTGGCCGGCTACGTGATCATCCTCGTGCTGACCCGGCCGGCGCTCGATCCCGGCGAGCCACCGCGACGGCGCGAGCCCGGCCCCTCCCGCTGGCGGGCCAGCTTCGACCCCGACGAGCCCAACGCCCCCGTGCCACCGCTGCGCCTGGTACGCAACCACCCCGGCCCCGCCCACGCTCGTCACCACGACCACCGCGCCGCCTGAGCAGCTACCCGCCGCACCGCGCCCGTTTCATCGCCGACTCGGGTCAACTCCCCGGTCCGCGGCCCTCCCGGCGGGCGGCCTCGGCCAGGAAGTTGTTGTAGCGAGCTAGCTCGTCCTCCTCGCCGCTGGCCTGCGCCCGGTCGGCGGCCCGGTCCAGTCGCGCCTGCTCCCGCTCGTCCGCCCGGATCCACTGCCGGACCAGCAGGATCATCACGATCGCAGCGGGCACCTCCCCGAACGACCAGGCGATGCCGGCACCGAGATGCTGGTCGGACAGGAGTGAACCGGCCCAGTCCGGATGGACGACGCCGTACCAGTCGGGGGCGATGACCGTGGTCGACTGCATCAGGATCACGCCCAGGAAGGCGTGGAAGATCATCGCCGCGAAATGGATGATCACGAGCAGTGGTTGCGGCAGCCGCCGACGCCCGGGGTCGATCCCGATCAGCACCCAGAACAGCAGGTAGCCGACCAGCACGAAGTGGGTGAGCATCGCCAGGTGCCCGAGGTGGTAACGCATCAGGGTGCCGAGCAGACCGCTGAAGTACAGGCCGTACAGGCTGGCGACGTAGAGGCCGAGGGCGACCAGCGGATGGGTCAGCACCCGCAGCACCCGGCTGTGGATCAGGATCAGCAGCCACTCCCTGGCCCCGCGCACCTGAGGGTCGGCCGGGCGGCGCAGCGCCCGCAGGGCCAGCGTGAGCGGAGCCCCGCCGACCAGCAGGATCGGCACCGCCATGGAGAGCACCATGTGCTGGACCATGTGCACGCTGAACAGCAGGTACGCGTACCGCGCGACGCCGAGGTTCGTGACCGCGGCGAGCAGCAGCATCCCGGCCAGCCAACTCCAGGTACGCGACCAGGGCCAGTGGTGCCCGCCGCGGCGCAGCCGCCGTACGCCGGCCAGGTAGGCGGCGATGCCGAACGCGGTCACCGCGAGGAAGAACATGTCCGGCAGTACCTCGCCGAGCATCCGGGCGGCGGTGGGTGCCGGCGGCATACCGAAACCGAGCAGTTCGACCAGCGGGTCCGGGCCGAGCGGGTTCACCGGTTGCGGGGTGGGGCTGCGCGACAGCGCCACCGCCAGGCCGAAGGTGGCCGCGAAGACGACCACCTCCCCGGCGGCCAGTCGGCCGAACGCCCACCCCGCCCCGGCCCGCAGGGCCGGCAGCGTACGGGCCCGGTGCACGGCGCCGATCCCGCCCAGCAGCAGTAGCGCGGCGATCTTCGCGAGCACCAGCCCGCCGTAGCTGGAGTGCCAGAGCTGCCCCCAGTCGCCCAGCCGCACCCAGGCGTTGGTCAGCCCACTGGCGGCCACCACCACGAAGCAGGCCAGCGCGAGCCGGCTGTAGCGGGCCGCCGCATCGGCCAGCAGCCGGCTGCGGCGCAGCATGAGCAGCCCGACCAGGCCACCGACCCAGACCGAGGCGGCGAGTACGTGCAGGGCGAGGCTGGTCACCGCGAGCTGATGGTTGCCGGCCCCGGCGGCGTGCCCGGTGAACGCCGGCGGCAGCACCGCGACCAGCGCCAGTACGGCCGTGGTCGCGGCCAGCGTCCGGGACACCCCGATCCGGGACAGTACGGCCAGCAGCAGCGCCAGCCCGGCCTGCAAGGCGAGTGCCCGACCCTGGCTGATCGAGGTGGCGAAGCTGAACACGGTGGCGGAGCGGAGCCGGTCGACCGGTTGGCCGAGCAGGTCGGAGACGGTCAGCACCAGCATGGTCGTCGCCGCCACCGCCCAGCCGACGGCCCACCCGGTGGCCCGGCGCAGCAGCAGGTAGCCGCGTGGCGAGACGCTGGGGCCGTCGCCGGGGAGCAGGAACGACGCGGTGACCAGCAGGCCGACGGTGACGGTGGCCAGCCCGTCCAGGGCGACCCGGACGATCGGCAGGGCCCACCGGGTGACCGGTCCGGCGTCGGGCAGGCCGGTGATGACGGTTCCGTCCAGCCCGCCGCCGTACCGCAGTGCCAGCACCAGTACCGCCAGCGCCGCCGCACCGGCCGACACGGGCAACCACCACAGCCGGGCACCGCGTGCCGGCGCGGACGTCACGGGTACGCCGTTGCCGCTCATCGGGTGGTACCGGTCAGTCGGCGGCGGCGTACCCGGATCAAGCCGGCGGCGACGGCGGCCAGGGTGACCGCGCCGGCCACCCACCACCACAGCGGTGTCGAACCGCCGGCCGTCGCGACCGGTGCCAGCAACGCCACCCGGATCACGACCCGTCGGCCCACCGACAACCCGGACCACGCCACCGTCATCCGACCACCCACCACCACCGACCCCGCTTCCACCGGCCCCGCTGACCTGGGTAGGTGGTCGTGCCGGCGGCACCGGGAGTTCCCGGACCACGGTGCGGGCCGCGTCACACCGGGCGGTACGCCCGAGGGTGGGTCAGGGGAACTCGACGATGTGCATCGCGGCTTCCTCGGCCGACGCGCCACCGCCGTCGATGCCGACGTCGCTGCCGACCGATTCACCCTCGAGATCCGGCCCGAGTCCCTGGTCGGGCGCGACCAGCCGGCCCGCGCGCAGGTCGCCGACCTCGTTGGCGTCGAGGAACTCGTCTGCCTCGCGGGACAGCGCCTCCTCGTCGACGTCGGTGAGGAGGGCGGGGCGCTCCCACGGGGTCGCCTGCTCCGGAACCTCCTGGGCGATCCGCTGGTCGAGCGACTCGCCGATGCTCGCCTCCTCGGCGGTCACACCGAAGGCGGTCGAGCCCCGGTAGTTCTCCGGCGGGGAGTAGCCCTCGTCGAGGGCGTCGTCGAGCCCGCGGTCCTCCAGCGTGTCGTCCGCCGACAGTTGGCCCTCGTCGTGGGGGAACCAGACGTCCGTCTCGGCCGATCCGTCAGGGGTGGTCATGTCGAATCTCCTCGCTGCCCGTGGCCGGCACACATGCCCGCCGTGGGCGAGCCTAGCCACCGGCCGTACGGACCGCAGCCGGGCGCCCGGCGAGCAACCGCCGGTACGGTCAGCGGGTGCCGCCCGGTAGGTCGAGGATCACATGGAACGCCTCCCAGACCCGGGCCAGGGTCTGTCCGGTGATCATCCCGACCGGTTCGCCCAACGCATCCCGCGACCGGCTGCCGATCGTGGCCACCCGTACCACCCCCTCGACCGGGTCCATCGAGGTCAGCGGGATGCTGATGCCCGAGGCCGGCCAGCCGGGCACCACGTCGACGCAGATCGGTCGGGACATCGGGTCGGTGTTGAACTCGTCCGCGGAGACGACCAGCACGTACAGCTCGCGGCGCGGTCCGATCGGACGGTACGGGCGGATCTCGCCCTGCCTCACGACGCGCGCGTCCGGCTGACCCTGTCCTGCTCCGCCGCGTACGCGACGCCCCGTTCGACCTCGTCCTGCTCGGCGTGCCGGACGAGTTCCGCCCGCACCGCCGGATGCGCCGCCAGGTACGCGGCCTCGGCGCGCATCGAGTCGGCCAGGGTCTGCCGGCGGACCGCCCGGTTGACGTAGGCGGAGAAGGAGACCCCGGCGGCTTCGGCGCTGCGCTGCGCCGCCTCGCGGGTCAGGGCATCGAGGGTGATGGTGACTCGATCGGTTGCCATCGAGGCAGCATACTCAGCCGCATACCAAAAAGCATCGCCCTCGTACGCGTTATCGGTGATCGCGGTCGCGGCCCCTGGGCTGATCGGCGCCTCAGTCGCTGCCGCCCATCATCATCACGGTGGTGGTCGCGGCCAGCGCGATCTCCAGTTCGGCGAGCGCCTCGCGTACCGCCCGGTCGCCCCATCGGGGCTCACCGAACGCGGCGAGCCGCCGCTTGACCTCCTCCGGCGGATGGCCGGGGAAGGCCGACGCGATCAGCCCGGTGCCACAGACCAGCGACCAGAGCGCGTGGGTCCGAGGGTCGGGCGGGGCGGTGCCGTCCAGGGCCAGTCCGAGCCGGCGACGGGCGTCGAGCTCGGGTACGGCTTGGTCGGCCGAGGTCGACGGGTACCGGGAGGTCGGGAAGATCCACAGCACCCGTTCCTCCGTACGCCGGAGCAGACCGCGCCCGACCAGTTGGTCCAGCACCGCATCGCGCAGACCCTCCCGTAGCCGGGCGACCAAGTCCTGCGCGGAGACCTCCGTACGGGCCGAGACGATCTGGGCCAGCCCCCGGTCGACGACCTGGTCACCGGTTGGCGTCGGATCGACCACCCGCAACCGACCCTGCACCGGGGCGACCCGGCCGGCGACCGCCAACTCGACCAGGACCGCACCGGCCAGCCCGTAGTCCAGCCAGGACGAATCCGGGGCGGGCGACCCGTCGTCCTGGTACGCCAGCAGGAGCAACTCCTCGGCCAGGTTGATGTCCATTGCTCCGATGGTAGGAACAGCCCGCACGGGACACCCACCAGCGACGAGTTGGCCGGCACCTGGCATCCACGCCGCGTCCGGTGTGGATGACGGACACACACTCGACCTGCCCGGTCGCCCACCTCGCACATCGTCCAGACGGACAGGTCACGGACGAGTGTCGGCTGACGGCCGAGGAATGTGGCGGCGGTTGCCGACCCGGGTGCCGGTGCTGCCCGGTCGCGCGTCGTACCACCGCTTCTCAGGCGATCAACGACGGACCGCAACCCGGGTTACGGCGATCCCGATGCGAACGCCGACAGGACGGTTGCGGCTGACCGTTCGGCCACCACCGCGTGAATACGCGAATGGACGGCATTGCGAGCAGTGTCCCGGAGAACGGGCGCGAGTCGAGGGAGCGCCTTCCCGGATGGGATCCGACAATCGTCGAGCGGATGCAGATTCGGCTCGGGTCGGGGGTGAATCGACGGAGGCGTGGCATTGCGTATTCGCGCGGTTCCGTGCGGTCGCGCCATGGCCGCTCCGATCGAGGTGACCGCGCTCACGCCCACCGCCCGCTGACGCCTCGGTGGACGCTCGACCGATGCGCGTACGCGTGCCGTGGGGGGGTCGGGAGGGTCCGGCGTACGGGCGGACCGAGGTGAGGGTACGGCGGCCGGCAAAGAAAAGAGGGTATGTCCGTCAATGGACATACCCTCTTACCTGGTGGGCGATGCTGGTATCGAACCAGCGACCTCTTCGGTGTGAACGAAGCGCTCTCCCACTGAGCTAATCGCCCTCAGCGCGCATGACTGTACCTGATCCGGTCGGCACCGCGCATCTTCGGGGTCAGTGCGTCGCGAGGTAGTGGAGCGCCTCGGCGACGAGATCGATACCGAGGCTGAACTTCAGCGACAGCCAGACCACGACGCTGACGAAGACCAGGCCGAACGCGCCGAGCAGGAGCCGTACGGGCCAGGACTGTCGGGTTGCCCAGCGGGTCCAGGCCTGGACGTTGCGCCGGGTGAAGGTGAGCAGGCGGCGGGCCCAGTGGTATTCGACTGCCCAGACGCCCAGGCCGGCGATCACCAGTAGCCAGCCGGGTCCGGGCAGCGGGATCAGCGCCAGGCCGACGAGCACCACCACCGCGCCGACCACCGCCACGACGATCTTGAGCGCGATCCGGCCGGTCGGGTTGGCCCGGATGATCTCCAACGCGGTCTGCACCCGCTGCCGGAGCCCCGTCGGCGGTTGCTCCCGCTCCGCCAGCAGAGAGTCGCCGTCGGCCGGCCGGGGCTGACTCTCGTAGGCGACGCGCTCGTCGTCGGGCACGTGGTTCCTCCGCTCCTCGACCACCAGTGTCCCCCCGCGCTCGACCGGGAGCATCGTGGTCACCATCACTGGTTTATTGCTCCAATGAGGAGCATTTCATGACCATTTCGACCGCCAGTGTCGGCCCGGCCCGTCACTCAACAGGACGACTGGACGTTACCGGAGTGAGTCGACGTGTGAACCACCCGACGCCGGGTGGGATCAGAAACCTGGGTAGAACTGGACATCCTACCTAAATTTTCGATTTCGAACGGCGTTTGGGGACCCTCTTCCCACTACTGGGTGAGATCAGCGTATGGCGGAGCGTAACCAGGTTCATCACCTGAGGATGGGAAAAGCGGGGCACGTACGCCCCGCAGCGGTGCCGGGGGGAGAACGTCCATGAGTGTCATCCGACCGACGACAGTCGAGGTCGAGACGTCGTTAAGGCTCGTCGCACCTGATGCCACCGCGCTGCCGGTGCGTGCCAGTCTGCGCTACGACCCAGCCGACCCGTACGCGGTTCATGTCCTGTTTCATGCCGAATCTGCCGGCGGCGAAGCGGTCAGTTGGTCCTTCGCCCGAGAGCTACTCGTCACCGGGCTCGACGAGCCCGCCGGAATTGGCGATGTCCGGGTCTGGCCCTGGGCCACACCGCGGGGGGACTTCGTCGCGCTTGCCCTTTCTTCACCAGATGGGAATGCCCTGTTTGAGGTGCCTCGCAGCGTTCTGGTCAGGTTCCTCCGGCGGACCTACGTGGTCGTGCCTCGGGGCCGCGAGAGCGAGCACCTCGACGTCGACGCCGCGGTCAACCGGCTTCTCGCCGGTCGCTGAGCAACGGCCCGGACAACAGCGGCGCCGCGCGGACCTGCCGAGTCCGCGCGGCGTCGAACCGTTCCGGTACGCCTGCTGCGCGGCGACTCAACCGTGGGTGGTGATCCCACCGTCGACCGGGATGACCGCCCCGGTCAGGTACGCACCCGCTCGCGACGCCAGGTAGATCGCCGCCCCGGCCATGTCGTCCGGCCGACCGATCCGACCCAGCGGCACCTGGTGCTCGATCGCGGCCCGGGTATTCGGGTCATCCAGTGCGAAAGCCATCATCTTGCTCTCGAACGGGCCGGGGGCGATGGCGTTGACCGTGATGTGCTCGGGCGCCAGCTGGTGCGCCAGGCTCCGGGTCAACATGTGCACCGCCGCCTTGGTCGCCGAGTACGCGTACACCTCCATCGAGGGCACCCGGATGCCGTCGATCGAGCCGATGTTGATGACCCGGGCCGGGTCCTCGACCGTCGCCGCCCCGCGTAGTGCCGGCAGCAGCGCGGTGGTGAGCGTGAACACCGCCTTGACGTTGACCGCCCAGAGCTTGTCGAACGCGCTCTCCGGGTACGCCTCGAGCGGTGCACCCCAGGTCGCCCCGGCGTTGTTCACCAGTACGTCGAGCGCCGGCACCCGCGCCGCCACCGCCTCGGCCAGCCGCAGCGCCCCGTCCGCGCTGGAGAGGTCGGCCGGGATCGACTCGCAGGTGCCGAAGTCGGAGAGCCGCCGCGCCACCTCGTCGCAGACGTCGGCCCGACGGGAGGAGACGATCACGCGCGCCCCGGCCTCGACGAAGCCCTGGGCGATCATCAGCCCGATCCCCCGGGAGCCGCCGGTGACCAGCACCGCCTTCCCCTCGACCGCGAACAACCCCGGCATGCGCACCTCTTCCAGGAATCGCCGTTTGTCACTCTTGTGACATCCCTAACTCATCCGATACTGTTCGGTAACTTAGTCGCGGTGCCGCCACCGGGGCAACCCCTCCGGACCCGCCCGTCCCTCGGGTCCGACCGTGCCCCGGTGGTGCCACCGCGCCCCTGCCAGCCGAGGATCCGAGCACGGCCCCGGCAGGGCTTCGTACCGGCCCCTTCAGGGCCCGGCACCCACCCGTCAGGGCTCCGTGCCGGCGATCCGTACCCCGTCGAGATGGACCGTGACCCGCGGATTCGCGGCGTAACCGGGTGCCGCCGGCAACCAACTGTGGTCGTTCGCCTCGGTGAACGCGGCCCAGTCTGCCCGGCTCAGCCGGAGCTTGACCGGACCGGTGCCCGCGCCGACGGCCAGCGTCCCGGCCCCCGGCGTGAAGCCCACCTCCAGATAACCGTCCGCGCCGGCACGGGCCACCGCCAGCGGGACCACCCGTCGGCTGACCTTCGCGCAGCCGACCTCGGCCCAGTCGCACCACACGTTGATCGGTGCGGTGCCGCCCTCACGGGTGAACCAGTAGCGCAACGTCAGCCGGGACAGCTCCACCGGCACCCCGCCCACGTTGTCGAGCAACAGCACCGGCTTGAGCTGGTTGTCGGTCGGCGCCCAGTCGACGTTCTGGTGCCGTACGGCCAGGGCGGGCAGGACGGCCGGCGGTGGCTTCTCCACCACGAACAGGGTCACCGAGTCGGCCGGGAACGTGTGGTTGAGGACCCCCGACGGTGCGCCCGCGTACGGGGGCGGGATCAGGATCGGCTGGTCCGGCAGCCGCACGATCGAGGTCGGGTCGGTGGAGGCGTACCGGTGGACCTGGGCGTGACTGGCCGTCCGTCCGCGCAGCGAAACCGTGCTCGCCTGTTCGACCCCGCTCTTGTTGACCACCATCACGGTCAGCGCCCCGTCGGTGGAGCGCTCGGCCGCGTACACCGAGAGACGGTCCCGGTCGGCGCTGCCGGCCCGTACGGCGATGTCGCCGAACCGGCCGCCGGCACCGTCGTAGTTGCGGTACATCCGGAACGCGTACGCACCGGGCTGGTCGGCGGACGGCGGCGCCCAGAGGGTGGCCAGGTCGAGCCCCTCCCGGCCGAAGATGCCGAGGATGTCGGCCTGGGTCAGGGCGCCGTTGATGTGGTCCAGGGCGCCCCAGTTGTACTCGGTGATCGCCGTCTTCGTGCCCGGGTAGTTCGCCGCCACCAGCTCGCGCATCCGGGGCACCAGCCGTACCTGGGTGTTGATCCAGCTCTCATCCAGGTAGGACGGATCCCAGAGCGCGCGGGTGGAACGCAGCCGCAGCGCGTTGGTGGCCGGGTCGGAGCCGTTGCCGAACGCCACCCCCGACGCCTGCGGGTAGAAGTGCATGTCGAAGTAGTCCAGCACCCGTAGGTCGTGGGTGTCCTCGTACCGTTTCATCTGTTGCAGGTACCAGGTGGTGAACGGCAGGCCGTCGCGCGCCGCCCGGTCCGGCGGGTCGGCCCAGCACCCGGTACGCCCACAGGTCTCCTGGTCCAGGCCCGAGTAGTCCCAGGAACTCCAGCCCCAGCCGACCGGACCGAGGGTGGCCGCACCGGGATCGGCCGCCTTCACCGCGGCGCCGATCTCGTACGCCCGGTCCCGCAGCTCGACCGAGCCGGCGCCGAGCGGGTGGACGTCACGGTGGGTGGAGTGCCAGATGTCCGGCTCGTTGTCCAGGTTGTAGAACTTGACCCCGCCCTCGGCCGCGGTGCCGTATTTGCTGGTCAGATGCCCGATCCAGTCGCGTACGTAGTCGGCGCCGACCGGCACGCTGGTGTCGAGCGGATCGTTGCCGGTGACCGGGGTGCCGTCCGGTTGCAGTCCGTTGCCGCAGTCCGGCCGCCACTCGTCGGTACGCTGCTGCGCCCCGTACTTCGCCACCGAGAAGCCACAGGAGCCGTCGCGGGCCTTCGGTGCCCAGCCGATCAGCGGCACGGTCAGTACGGTGTCGCTGCCGGTGCGCCGGTCCTGCTCGACGAACCGGTCGGTGGTGGACCCGTCGGGCAGCGCGTCGGGGTTCTCGTTCGCCTCGGCGATGTTCTCGAAGAACCAGTCCGACGCCCGGTTGCTGGTGTCGTAGCGGTAGTGGTAACGGGTGGTCGCGTTCCCGCCCCACCGGCGTACCGGCAGGTCCAGTTCGTCGGCGAGGGCCTCGTCGGCGAAGTTCATGCCGTAAATGTGTGGGCTGATCGGCTGCCGGTCGGCGCCGAGGTCGATCTCCAGTGCCGGCCCGACGGCATTCGCCCCGGCCGACGGGGTGCCGGGCCGGGGGTCGGCCGTCACGGGCCCGGCGGGTAGCAGACCGGCGGTGGTGGTGAGCAGGGCGACGACAAGCAGGCCGGCACCGCGCACGCTGGGCGCGGTGAGCCGACCGGGGACGGTGAGCGGGATGGGTCGGTGGCGCATGGGCGGACTCCCGAGACTCCGGCACCCGTACGGGCGCGGCGGACGGTGAAAGCGAGGTGCGGACAGCCATCGCCCGAAGGGCGCGCTCCCGCTGCGCTCGTCCAGCCCGGACTGCGGTCACGTTACCGATCCGCCGCCGCAACGGTCAACGATCGACGTCGATGTCCGCTGTCGTCGGCCGTTTGACCTCGGCTGGGCGCGGGTACCCCGCGACTGCCCGGGCTCCAGGAGGATGAGAACCATGACCGACGCGGTAAGCCTGATCCAGTCCGACCACCGGGTGCTGGAGAAACTGCTCCATCAACTGCGGGACCCCGACGTCGACCGGGTGGCGGTGGTGGACGAGGTCGCCGCCCGGCTGGCCGCCCACCGGAGCGCCACCGAGGAGGTCTATCCCCTGCTGGCCGGGGCGACCAAACCGGCCGACGCGGCGGCGGGACCGGCGCCCGAGATCCCGGACCTCGGCCCGGCCCAGGAGCGACTGGACGCGCTGCGGTCCTGCGACCCGGACAGCCGGCAGTTCGAGGAGACGTCGCGGGAGTTCGCCGATGCCGTCACCCACCACGTCCAGGTGGAGGAGACCGACGTGTTGCCGCAGTTCGCGGTCGACGACGACCCCGACCTGCTGGAGCGCGCGGGTGCCGCCTTCGAGGCCCGCCGGGTCCGCGAACTGAAGGTGTACGGCATCGACGACCCGACGCCCGGTCAGTAATCGCCGCCGCCGGCGAGCCGGCCCCGACCCGCCGTAGGACGAGTCGCGCCGGCCGGCTCCGTGCTGGTCCCATCCGGTCAGCCCGCCCAAATCGATCAGTCACGCCTCGGCGTGCGCAGATGCGCGGCGGTTGAGCTGCGGCTACCGTCAGGCGGATGGTCCGTTTCGGTCAGACTTCCCCCGACACGGCCGGGTCCGCTCCCGTACCGGGATGGGCGGGCATCGGCACCACGACGCTGCGCGAGTTGTCGGTCGATCCCGGGCGGAGACGGCCGGTTCTGCTCGACCACCACGTGCTGATCCTGGTGACCGTCGGGCACGGAACGTACGAGGTCGACTTCCGTACGTACCAGTGCCGGCCCGGGACGCTGATCCTGGTCCGGCCGGGACAACTGGTCCGCGCCGACGGCTCGACCGGACTGGACGCGGTGGTGATCTGCTGGGCCGGTGACGCGTTGGCCCGGGTCTCCTCCGACGGCGCCAGCGGCCACCCGTTCGGCGCCACCCACTGGCAGCTTGCCGGGGAGGACCAGGACGCGGTGATCAACGAGGTGAGCCAGCTCGTGGTCGACTGTCAGCGCCACGGCGGCGGTCCGCTCGCCGCCGAGTTGCTCCGCCACCAGCTCGCCGTACTGCTGCTCCGGCTCGCCCTGCTGCCCGACCTGGAGGCGGGGGCCGAAGCACCGGCCGCGAACTCGGAGACGACCACCACGTACCGGCGGCTGCGCCGGGAGATCGAGGAGCACTACCGGACCAGCCGGCGGGTGGAGGACTACGCGGCCCGGTTGGGCTGCTCGGTGCGTACGCTGACCCGCGCCTGCCTGGCGGCGACCGGGCGCAGCGCCAAGCAGCTCGTCGACGACCGGGTGGCGTTGCAGGCCCGGCGGCTGCTGGCGGCGACCGAGGAACCGATCGCCGACGTCGGGCGGACGCTCGGCTTTCCCGAGCCGACCAACTTCGGCCGGTTCTTCCAGCGCGAGGTGGGCCAGAGCCCGGGTACGTTCCGAGCCGGCCTCGACCGCGCCATCCCGATCGACGGCAGCCCGACCGGCACCGGCCCGGCCCACGGCACCCCCATCGGCGGCGGTCCGAGCGACGGCGCTCCGATCGGCGGCAGCTCGATCGGTGCGCGGCCACCGGCCGCCGGCAGCGGCACGGGCGGCGGAACCGGCCCCGGAACCGGCGCCGACGGTAGTGGTGGCGCCGGGATCGGCACCGGGCAGCCGGGCCAGCAGCGGGTCCCGGGGCAGCGTCCGGTGGCATCCGCACCCCTGGTCGCCATGCCGCCGCACGCGCACGTGCGCACTTAGCGCGAGCCTGTTGCCTGTTCAACAGCGTCCGCAGGCATGATGGTGTCGTGCAAATCTCAGCGCGCGGCGACTACGCGGTCCGGGCGGCACTGAGTCTCGCCTCGGCGTACCCGTCGCTGATGTCGGCCCAGGCCATCGCCCAGCAGCAGGACATGCCGCGCAAGTTCCTCGAGGCGGTGCTGGCCGACCTGCGCCGGGCCGGCATCGTACGGGCGCAGCGCGGCGCGGAGGGCGGTTACACCCTGGCCAGCCCGCCCCGCGAGGTCAGCGTCGGGATGATCCTGCGCGCCGTCGACGGTCCCCTTGCCGGCGTACGCGGGCTGCGCCCCGAGGAAACCCAGTACGACGGTGCCGCCGAGAACCTGCCCCGCCTCTGGGTGGCGGTACGGGCGGCGGTACGCGACGTGGTCGACGAGGTGAGCCTGGCCGAACTGGTCAGCGGACGGATGCCCGCCCACGTACGGAAGCTGACCACTCGGCCGGACGCCTGGCAGCCGCGCTAGAGCGTGGCCCGTGAGCTGGGTGGTCGGGCAGCCGGCGACAATGGTCACCGGCGCCCGAAGCGGTCCGCCCCCGTCACCGCCGGCCCGACGGCCTACCGGTCCGCCCCGTCACCGCCGGCCCGACGGCCTAGCGGGACAGGGCCGCGCACGCAGTGGCGATCTGCGTGGGTAGACCGTCGTCGCCGCAGTCCACGCCCGCCGCCACCCGGCCGACCAGGCGCCAGGTTCCGCCCACCAGATGCAGGAAGACCTGGTCGGTGGGGATCACGTCGGTGTCCTGCGCGGGCAGTGCGATCAGCCGTGCGTACGCGTTCCGGCAGCCGAACACCTCGACGGAGTCGACGGCCACCCCGGCCGCCCGGTCGTCGACCACCGCCCGGGTCGCCGGCAGCAGTACCGCGAGAGCGCAGGACGGGTCGTCGGCCACCGGTGCGGTCGGTGCCGGTGGCGCGGTAGGTGTCGTGTGATCGCCACCGCGCTGCTCGGACGGTCCGCCGGGACCGCCTGCCCCGCCCACTCCGCCGACGTCGGCCGGGGCGGCGCCGTCGGGGGCCACGGGCGCACCGCTGTCTTCGACCAGCACCCGCGGCGGTGTCGAGGCGGTGGCGGTCGGGCTCCCGCTGACGACCGGCGGCACCGGTTGCGCGGTGCGCCGCTCGTCGGAACGGGAACACCCCGACATCACAGCGGTCAGGGCCAACGTGGTTGCCAGTACGGCGGTAGCGCCTCGGGTCCTCATGGTCGCCTCGCATCTCGTCGTCAAGTCCCTCCGGGGCACTGCCCGGGTCCGGTCACGACGGTAGGAAGAGCGCCTTTCGCGAAGCTGAACCAAACCTTGAACGGCCGGTCGGGTGGCGTTCAGACGACCCCGGCCAGGCCCGAACGGTGCCCCGGACCGGGCCGCGTCAGGTCGCACGGGCAGTTCCAACGCAGGTGCCAGCCGTCCACTTCGCCGGACTCCCGGGTACCCAGACGCTCGAACGTCGACCGGGCCTCGTCCCAGGCGGCGTGGGCGGCGTCCCGGTCACCGCGTAGCGCGTGCACCGCGCCGAGGTCCCGGAGCGTCCGCGCCTGGCCGAGGTCGTGGTCCAGTTCGCGCCAGGCGCCGTACGCCAACCGAAGCGTGTCGTGGGCGGTGTCGAGTCGGCCGGCGGCGAGGTGCATCTCGCCGATCGTCCGCCGTACCAGTGCCGCCCCCAGCCGATCGTGCAGCCGATGACTCGCCGTCAGGGAGCGTTCCAGCGGTTCCCTGGCCCGGTCCGTCTCACCACGTCGTAGCCAGATCTTGGCCAGCGCCTGCTCGGTGTAGCAGGCCAGATGCGTGTCAGCCCTGCTGCTGACCATGTCGTGTGCCCTGGAGCACCAGAGTTCGGCCGCCTCCAGGTCGCCGTGTGCGCGGTGCACCAGGCCGATGCCCCGGAGCGCGATCGCCTCGCCCCGCCAGTGGTCCAGCGCGCGATACCGGTCGATCGCCTGCTCCAGCCGTTCGATCGACCGGGCGTCGTCGCCCCGCTCCCGGTGACAGTGCCCGAGACCGTAGAGGGCGTGTGCGGCGCCGTCCTCGTCACCGTGCCGGGTGAGGGCGACGGCGGCCGCCTCCAGCAGGGGAATCGCCTCAGGGTGCCGACCCACCTCGCGCAACACCGAGCCCAGTCCGTTGCGTGCGGCGGCGGCACCCGGCTGGTGTCCGGCCCCGTCGAAGAGCGTGATCGCGGAGGAGAAGTACCGCTCAGCCTCGGCGAACCGGTCCTCCTTGTACCGCAACAGCGCGATGCCGCACTCGATGACGGCCTGCGCCACCCGGTTACCGGCCTTGCGGGCGGCACCGAGCGCCGCCGCGTGGGTACGGTCCCAGCCGACGAAGTCGTTGCGTACCGCGAACGACGCGAAGACCAGCGCGTCGGCCAGCGCGCACGAGGCGCCGTCCATGCCCAGCTCGGCGGCCCGCTCCACCGCCGCGACCAGGCCGGGGCCCTCCGCGTCGAGCCAGCCGGGCCGCAGGTGGTCCGCGGCGAGCACGTACGACTCCAGACTGACCGGTATCGGTGGCTGCCGGTACAGCGGCGGTACGGCGTGGGGCAGCCGTTCCCCAAGCCGTTCGCACAGTTCCGTGGCCGCCCGCAGCACCCGGGCGACCGCCAGGTGCAGGGCCTCGTCGGTGTCCTCGTGGACCGCGCATTCCTGGGCGTAGAGCCGTACCAGGTCGTGCATGTGGTAGCGGACGATGCCGTACACCGGGTCCTGGGCCACCTCCACCAGCCGGGCGTCGACGAGCTGTTCGAGCAGTTCCTCGGCCGCGTCCACCGTCTCGCCGGTCAGCGCCGCGGCGAGCCAGTCGGCGAAGCTGGGCGAGTCCATGAACCCGAGCAGCCGGAACACCCGTTGCGCCGCGGGGCTGAGGCCACGGTAGCCGACCGCGACGCTTGCCCGTACCGCCAGGCCGTCGGCGGTCAGCTCGTCAAGTCGCCCGCGTTCGTCACGTAGCCGGTCGGCGAGCCGGGAGATCCGTCGGTGCGGTCGGGCCGCCAGCCGCGCACCGGCGATACGCAGGGCGAGCGGCAAGCCGGCGCACATCTCGACCACCGTACGGGCGGCCTCCGGTTCGGCCGCGAGTCGCTCCGCCCCGATGATCCGCCCGAGCAGCGCCAGGGACTGGTCGTCGCGGAACATCTGCAGCTCAAGGTGGTGCGCACCCGGGATGGTGGTCAGCCGGGCCCGGCTCGACGCGATCAGGGCGCTGCCCACCGCACCGGGGACCAACGGCAGCACCTCCTCGCCACTCACCGCCGAGTCGAGCACGATCAGGATGCGGCGACCGCTGAGCGCGGCCCGGTACTGCCCGAGTTTCTCCTCCAGGGTGCGCAACTGCTGGACGTTGGACACGCCCAGGGCACGCAGCACCTGGTTGAGGGCGCCAGCGGGGTCACCACGCCGGCCTTCGAGCCCGACGAAGATCTGACCGTCCGGATAGCTGTCCCGCAGCAGGTGGGCCAACCGGATGCTCAACGACGTCTTGCCGACACCGCCGGGTCCGGCCAGGATCAGCGGCGGCCGTGGGGTCGCGGCCCGCTCCGGCCCGGCCAGCAGGGTGAGCGCCTCGGCGATCTCCGTCTCGCATCCGGTGTGGTCCGGCAGCGCGGCCGGAAGCTGGCAGCCCGGTCCCGCCGGATCGGCTACCTCGTCGTTCTGCCACGGGTTCGGCTCGGCGGCCGGCGGCACTGTGACCGCTGGTGTCACCGGTTCGACGGTTGTCGCCGAGAAGCGGGTGGGAAGCTCGTCGTGCAGGATTTCCTGATGCAGTTTCCGCAGGTCGGCGCCGGGATCCACGCCCAGTTCCTCGGCGAGCAGGGCACGCGTACGGGCGTACTGGTCGAGTGCCTCGGCGCGGCGACCGCCGAGGTGCAGCGCCCGCATCAGGTGCAGGACGACCGGCTCGGCGAGCGGATCGCGCTCCAGCGCCCGGGCGAGCCGGTCGGCGACCGGTCCGGGGCGGCCCTGCCGGAGTTCGCTGTCTGCCCAGTCGAGCAGCACCCCCAGCAGTTGCTGCCGCAGACCTTCCCGTACCCGGGCGGCCCAGTCACCCGGCAACCCGTCCAGCGGGTCGCCGCGCCACAGGTCGACGGCCTCGCGCAGTAGTCGTACCCGCCGCGGGTCCTCCGGTCCCAGTTCGTTCGCCTGCTCGGCGAGCGTACGCAGCCGGTGCAGGTCGAACCGGCCGCTTGCCGCGCCGAGGAGGTAACCGGACGGGCGTCGAGCCAGCGTGATCGGGGTGCCCTCACCGGTGTCCGCGGTGGACAGCAACCGCCGGATCCGGGTGATGTACGTGTAGAGCACGCCCCGCGCGTCCATCGACGCGGAACCGTCCCACACCCGGTCGATCAGCACCTCGGGCGGTACGGACCGGCCGGCGTCCACGGCCAGGGCGGCCAGGACCAGTCGCTGTTTCAGCGGGCCGAGTTCGAGTGGCCCGCCCGCGCCGATGATCTGTAGTTCGCCGAGTATCCGCAGTTCCACGGCATCGCCCCCGCGCCCGTAGGACCACCGCGCCACCGGCTCTGAACTCCGCTGGTCGAGGGTCTCAAGGATTCGTTCAGTTTCGTTACCGGCCGGGCTGCGAACGTTTTGCCACGCACCGCTCCGGTGGTGGTCCGGCGCAAGCCGCCACCCGCCGTCGGAGACCTCACCTGACCTCCATCGGAAGGGAGCCGCAAGCCACAACTTCATCGGACGACCACACGGGAGCCGCGACCCGAACGGCGGCTCTCCCGGTGGTGTGCGTCCGCGATGACTGTAGCCCGGCGCGTCGACAGCAGCCAATGCGGCTGTCGTGATGCCGGCACCGCTTGAAAAGTCCGATCTGACCTTCAAACACCATTCAAAGTGGAGGACGTAGCTGTGAAGCCTTTCGCAAGAATTGCCGTGATCCGGAGCGTGGCCAGGGTGGTCGCCGGTGCCGCGCTCGGCGTGCTCACCATCGGCGCGGGGACGCTGGTCGCCACCGCCCCGGCACAGGCGTCGACCCTCAACGGGCCGATCGGTCGCGACGAGATCATCGACCGGGCCCAGAACTGGGTCGACCGGGACATCACGTACACCCAGACCGGAACGTGGGCCAGCGACCCCGAGGGTTCGCACACCTACCGCCGCGACTGCTCCGGCCTGGTCTCGATGGCCTGGCACCTGTCCCGCAGCTACGTCACCGACGACTTCCGGGGCGACAACGCGATGTGGGACACCCTCGGCAGCCTGCACGACTTCCAACCCGGTGACGCCATGGTCCGCAGCGGACACATCGAGCTGTTCTCGCACTGGAAGAACCGCAACGACCACACCGAGGGCGCCTACGTCTACTCCTTCAACAGCGACGGCCAGACCGTGCAGAACCCGTACGCCGACAACAACACCGGGGCACGCGGATTCAACGGGTGGAGCGACCTGCTGTCGTACAAGCCGATCCGCCGTACCGGCCTCGACAGCTCGGCCGGAGCCAAGGGGCCGGCGCTGGTTCATGACGACGGCAGCAGCACGATGACCATCCACCGGTGGACCTCGACCGGGTCGTCCTTCGCCCGGACCAGCGACTACACCTCGTCGGGCTCGTACAACCTGGCGAGTGTGGGTGACCGGGTCGCCTCGGGTGACGTGACCGGTGACGGGGTCGACGACATCGTGATGGCGTACCAGATCGGTGACGGCACCTTCGGCTTCTACGTGTACAAGAGCGGCGTGACCTCGCTCGGCCGCTGGTACACCTCCGGGCCGTTCAACCTCGGCCCGGTCGGTGGTCGGCTGGTCGTGGGTGACTTCACCGGTGACGGCAAGGCCGAACCGGCCCTGGTACGCGACGACGGCGACGGAACCATGACCATCTACCGCTGGGTCTCGACCGGAACGTCGTTCAGCCGCACCACCGACTACTCCTCCACCGGCTCGTTCAACCTGGCGAACGTGGGCGACCGGGTCGCCTCGGGTGACGTGACCGGCGACGGGATCGACGACATCGTGATGGCGTACCAGCTCGCCGACGGCACCTTCGGCTACTACGTGTACAAGAGCGGGGTCAGCTCGCTCGGCGCCTGGTACAACTCCGGCCAGTACAACCTCGGCCCGGTCGACGCCCGGCTGGTGGTGGGTGACTTCACCGGCGACCGCAAGGCCGAACCGGCCCTCGTACACGACGACGGCGGCGGGGCCATGACCATCCACCGCTGGACCTCGAACGGCTCGTCGTTCAGCCGTACCACCGACCTCACCGCGCCTTCGTTCACCGTCAGCCAGGTGGGCAACCGGGTCGCCTCGGGTGACGTGACCGGCGACGGGATCGACGACATCGTGATGGCGTACCAGCTCGCCGACGGCACCTTCGGTCACTACGTGTTCCGGAGCGGGATCAGCTCGCTCGGCCGGTGGTACACCTCCGGGCAGTACAACCTCGGTCCGGTCGACGGGCGCCTGGTTCTCGGAAACTGGTAACCACGGCAGGACGTAGCCACGGCAGGACGTAACCACGGCAGGACGTAACCACAGCAGGACGCAGCCACGGCAGAACGTAGCCACGGCAGCACGACTCGAACCCGCCCCGGGTGACCGTCCATCGGTCCCCGGGGCGGGTCACGTTCGCGGTGACAGGTGCAGACGCCGGCTGGTACGCGGGCCGCGGAAACAAGCGAAACACCGGTCCGGGCGGCGGCGGGCCGACACGGATCCGCTGAGATCAGGCGGGCAGCCGCACCGCGCGCCGGATCCGTCGAGATCAGGCGGGCAGTCGCACCGCGCGCCGGACCGGTACGGCGGGCCGGCTGCCGAACAGCCGGGCGGCGTAGGCCAGCGCGACCGCCTTCGGGCGGGCGACGAGCGTGTCCGGCACCAGCAGCGGCGGATCCACCACGGAAGCACCCAGGGCGGTCAGCCACTCGGCGAGTTGCCGGTGGGTCTCGTGGGTGCCCCGCGGCTCGGGCGCGGTCACCACCGGCACCGCGCCGATGCCGAGCAGGCCGTCCGCGGGCAGGGCCTCCCCGAGCAGCTTGAGTACGCCGGCATAGCCACCCTGTCGGGTGGGGGTCGCCACGACCAGCAGGCTGGCCCGGCTGACGAGGTCGACGGCCCGGGTGACCTCGGCACTTTCCGGGTCGAGCAGGTGCGGGGCCAGCCAGGCGAGGTCGACGGTGACGGGTGCCGGTGCGGCGAGATGGGCCGCGATCGCGGCGCTGACCCGTTCGGCCAGGTCCAGGGTGGATGAGTGGGGACGCGGATCGCCGGACACGGTGACGATCATGGTGTCACTCCTCGGCGCAGCTGGGCGGCTCACCCGGCGACGGGTGGCGGCTGGAAATCCACAACAGATCATGGAGTGGGTCGGTCGGACATCGGTGGCCGGCGACCCGGGGCGGGAGCGACCGTCACCGGTGGCTGTGCGGCGCATGCTTCGAAGCGGCTCGACAACGGGCGGTGACTGCCGGACGAATTGTGTGATCCGGCAAGCGGACATGACCGTGGGAATGGGATTGACAGGCTCGGCCCACCCTTGCCTACCCCCATGCTGCCGCTGCGGTAGGAGCCGGTCAACCCCCATCCACCATTCGGGACTTTTGCCCGGCTACCTGATCGACCTGCGGCATCATGGCGGGAACAACTCCTCAATTCCCATGTGATAGATAGGATTATTCATCGATATCCTTCATGGTGAAGCGGGTCCCGGGGCTGCCTCCGCTCGGTCCGATGAGGACCGACGGAGGTTTGCCGGACCGACGCCGGGGGAACCTTCGATCCGTCCCCCCGACACCGACTGTTTCTACGAAGGGAGCACGGCCATGGGTCTGATGTTCCGTAAGCGCAAGAAGTTCGGCCCCCTGATCCTGAACTTCACCGAGAACGGCTTTTCCTCCTGGAGCATCAAGATCGGCCGCTGGTCGTGGAACTCCAAGGCCCGCGCACACCGCGTCGACCTGCCCGGGCCACTGTCCTGGAAGCAGGACAAGCGCTGACCGAGGACCCGGATGGGGGGCCGGCCGACCAGCCGGCCCCGCATCTGTATCGGAGCACAGGTTCCCAGCCGTCGATCACCGCTGCGAGTAGGCGCGGTCAACCATCCACGGACGGTTGGTCCGGTACGGGCACGACCGCCTCGACCAGCACGTCACCGCCGAGCCGCCCGGACGAGGGCGCACGGCTGACCAGACCGGCGGCGAGCAGTCCCAGCAGCGCCCGGTTGGCGTCCTCCGCCCGGTAGATGCTCCGCGTCATCGTGAACAGGCGCAGCTCGCCGACCGTACCGGGGCCGGACGTGGTGAGCCGGGTCAGCAGCCGCGACCCGAGCGGATCCACGGACGGGTCCGGTGTGACCGCCACCGGCGGGCCCGGATCGTACGGATCGTCGTAGCGCACCCCGATGCCGTGACCCACCGTCCAGATGCCGTCCTTGAACGCCTCCAGCCGCTTGCCGGACGAGGTCGCGAACACCACCAGCCGTGGCTCGTGCTCCGGCCCACCGACCAGCTCCACCTCGGTGACCAGGTCGAACCCGGCCTCCGGCACCGTCGCGCGGTGTTCGGACCCGGCGCGGGCGTCGGCACCGAGCACCAGCAACAGCTCGGCCGGACGCCCGGCTGCCAGCGCCGCGAGGGTGGCCGGAGACGGCGCCGGGCCGTGACTCGCGTCCAGCACCGCCAGCACCGGGGCACCGGCCGCGCCGGCCGCCTTGAGCACCACCGCCAGCCGGTCCAGCCCACCGGGTACGGCGTACACGCTCACCTCGGCGGGCAGCCCGCTCTGGTCGACACCGAGCCCCAGGTCGCCCGGTGACGCGGCGAGCACCACCGCCGCGAGTCGACGTCCGCGCAGCGCGTCGGGCAGGCCGGTGAAGACCCGCAGGACCGACTCGACCGAGCCGGTGTCCGCGCCGGTGTAGGCGTACACCAGGGTCGCCCGGCGGCCCCGTTGCAGGGCGACCGGCGCCCACTCGGCGACCTGACGAACGAGCAGCTCACGGATGACGTCGGCGATCGGATCGGGAACCATGCTGCGGTTCTACCGTGCCGCCCGCGGCGGTGTCACATCCGCCCCGCCCCGGGCGAGCCGCCGGATCCGTCAGGCCGGTACGGAGATCCCGACGCCGCCACGCGTCTGCCCGCCGTACCGCTGCTTCTCTCGGTCGAGGTCGAGCCGCCCGATGCGCTTGCGCGCGGCGATCGCCGCGTCGTCGAGCTGGTCGGCCGGGACCAGCCAGACCACCTCGAACTCCAGCCCGTCGGGATCGTGGGCGTAGAGGCTCTTGGTGGTGCCGTGGTCGGAACTGCCGGAGAGCGCGCCCGCCTCGCTCAGCCGCAGCGCGGTGGCCGAGAGTTCGTCCAGGGTGTCGACCTCCCAGGCGAGGTGGTACAGCCCGACCGTGCTCCGACCGGCGGCGGACGGGCCGGCAGCGGCGCCCAGCTCGAACAGACCGAGGTCGTGGTCGTTGGTGGAGCCCGGTGCCTGGAGGAACGCGGCTCCGGCGAAGTTGTCCGGGGTCATCGCGACCTGCCGGAAGCCGAGCACGTCGCGGTAGAAGGCGACGCTCCGGGCAAGATCGCTGACGAAGAGTACGGCGTGGTTGAGCCGGTGGATACCCATGCGGCCAACGGTAGCGCGAGATAGTTGAGCGTTCAACCACCGGGGTTATGCTCGCACCATGACCCGGTGGCTCGATCCCGAAGAACAGCGCACCTGGCGGACCTTCCTCGCCGCCACCCAGGCGCTGATGGAGACGCTCGACCGGGAACTGCAGCGCGACGCCGACATGCCGCACGCCTACTACGTCATCCTGGTGCACCTGTCCGAGGCACCCGATCGGCGGCTGCGGATGAGCGAACTCGCCGAGGCGGCCGGCTCGTCGCGCAGCCGGCTGTCGCACGCCGTCGGGCGGCTCGAACAGTTCGGCTGGGTACGCCGCGAGGACTGCCCCACCGATCGGCGCGGCCAGCTCGCCGTCCTCACCGACCAGGGTTTCGCGGCACTGGCCGCGGCCGCACCCGGCCACGTCGAGGGCGTACGCCGGCACCTGTTCGACCCGCTCAGCCCAGCACAGATCGACCAACTGCGGCGGATCAGCGAAGCATTGGTCGACCATCTCGACCCGAAACGTCCGGCATCATGACCAAACTGCCCCCCATCGGCCCCTTGTACTGAACGTTGCTGGACCAGCACGATGGGACGTGTCTCCCGGCTTCGGCGATCTCACCCCCCAGGCGCAACAGCTCGTCGCCTCCGGCGATCTGGCCGGCGCGCAGGAACTGCTCGGTGCCGCCCTCAACAGCGCCGATCCCAGCCCGGCGAACGCCTCGCCGGAACTGGCCGAGGCAGCCGGGCTCCAGGCAAGAGTGCTGGTCGCCCTCGGCGAACCGCACTCGGCACGAGGCTGGGCCTCGTTCGCGTACGCCGCCGCCAACCGGCTCTACGGCCCCTCCGACCAGCGTACGGTCGCCAGCGGGGCGACCCTGGCGGCGGTGCTGCACCGGGTCGGCAGCCACGAGCGGGCGGCCCGGCTCTACCGCGACGTGATCATCGAGCTGACCGCCAACGACGGCCCGGAATCCCTGCGGGTGCTCGCCGCCCACGCCGACCTGGCCACAGTGGAGTACGCCCAGGGGGAGTGCCAGCTCGCGCGCAACCGGCTGGAGGACGCCTGGGAGCTGCACCGCGAGGTGTACGGCGACGGCCACCTCAGCGGGATCAGGATGCTCGCCCGGCTCGGCTCGATGCAGCGCGACTGCGGGCACTTCACCGAGGCACACGAGCACCTGGCCCTGGCCCGTGAGCTGTGTCGCGAGCACCTGCCCGCCGACCATCCGCTCGCCGCCCAAGTGTCGGCACTCGCCCGAGCCGCCGCGAATCCCGACCACAGCTGCCACGACGGCCGGACGACCGAGTCCGCCGACCCGGACGAGCCGGTCGACCGGGCGGCCGGACCAAACGACGGCTACCCGACGCCGACCAGCGGATATGCCCCGGCCGCCGACACCTACCCGCCCCCCGCCGACGACTATCCGACGGGCGCCGACACCTATCCGGCCCGGGTGGACGTCTCATCCGCTGACACGTATCCCTCCCGCTCGGACACGTACCCGGCGACCTCCTCTCCCTCGGACACGTACCTGGCGGCCCCCTCGTCCGCGGACGCGTACCAGGCAGCGGGCGACAGCCACTCGGTGCACGCCGAGCCGCCGCCCACGCTCCCCCCGCCCCGGATGCCGCCACCGCGCGTACCGCCGCCCCGGCTGCCGGTCGACCATGGTCCGTTCGGCCCCGGCGCGTCCTCGGCCGACACCGTCTACCCCGCCGCCGACGACCGTACGGCAGACCGGGACAACCAGTGGTGGCCGCCGGACCGGGCCGAGTCCGACCCGGCGGACGAGCCCGTCGGCGACCCGGACGACCCGCGGGCGGGTTGGACGTCCACCGGTCGGACCGGCTGGCGGGCCGAACACCCGGCCGACCAGGACAACGACTCCTGGGCCCGGGAACCGACCGGCACCGACTGGGACCACGCACCGGCCGGCTCCGGTTGGGACCACGCACCGACCGACGCCGCCTGGAACCACGGCACGCCCGGTGGCGGATCGTCCCCGCTGCCGCCGGCCGTCCCCGGCATGACGGCCGACCCCGGTGGGAGCCGGGATCCGTTCCGCGAGCCCGGTGGGGGCACCGGGACCAGACACCTGCCGGAACGCCGGCCGCAGGCCAAACTGCCGGTCCGGATCTACCAGCCACCGCGCCGGCCGCTGCGGCGGACCCTGCCGGTCATCCTCGCCGGTCTGGTGGTGGTGCTGCTCGGCACGGTGGCGGTGGTCGCCGGGTTCGCGTTGACCGGCGACTCCGACCCGGAACCGACCGGCCCCACCGGGCCGACGCCGAGCGGCCCGGCCGCGAGCAGCACAGCCGAGGCCCCCGCGCCCGGCCCGGTCGCGGCACCACAGGCCTCCCCCGGTGCCCCGCCCACCGCCCTGGCGATCCGCGACAGCCGGGACAGCGTCAACCTGAGCTGGATCTATCCACCGGGTGCCGAGGGCCCGGTGGTGGTGTCGGCCGGACGGACCGGCCAGGATCCGCGGGCGATCTACGAGTTGGCGCCGGGCACCACCAGTTTCATCGTCTACTCGCTCAACCGGAACACGGACTACTGCTTCACCGTCGCCGTCGTCTACTCGGTCGACCTGGTCGGCCGGACCAAGCCGGTCTGCACCAACCGGTCAAGCTGACTCGGCCCCGGTGTTGTCAGTCCGGCAACCGGGCCGCTGCCGGCAGCCGTACCTCGACCCGCAGACCGGGGCCGGAGCCGGGACGGGTTCCGGCGACGTCCGGCTCCGCGTCGGCCAGCCGCACCGTGCCGCCCTGGCGGCGTACCAGCTCACGGACGATGGCCAGACCCAGGCCGGCACCGCCGCCGTCGCGGGCGCGGGCGTCGTCCAGCCGGGTGAACCGGTCGAAAACCCGGTCCCGGTCCGCCGCCGGGATGCCCGGACCGTCGTCGCTGACGGTCACCAGATGCCAGCCCGGATCGTCGTCCTGCTGCGGCACCACGGCCACCACCACCTCGCTCGCCGCGTGCCGTACGGCGTTGTCGAGCAGGTTGGCCAGAACCCGGTCCAACGCGTCCGGCTCCCCCTCCGACCACACGTCCCCAGCCACCGGCACCACGCGTACCGGCGGCGAGGGATACCGCTGGGCCACGCCGCCGACCAGTTCCACCAGCTCGATCGGCCCACTCGACCGGCGCGGTCGGGGTATGCCGTCGTCGGCCCGGGCCAGCAGCAGCAGGTCGTCGACGAGCCGGCTGAGCCGCTTGGTGTCGGCGAGCAGGTCGTCGGCGACCGCCGGCCAGTCCGTACGATCGCCGAGGTGCTGGGCGACCTCCAACTGCGTACGCATGTTCGTCAGCGGACTGCGCAGCTCGTGGGCGGCGTCGGCGACGAAGGCCCGCTGGCGTACCCGGGCCGACTCCATCCGGTCGAGCATGCCGTTGAGGGTGACCGCCAACCGGTGGATCTCGTCGCGTGACGCCGGTACGGGCAACTGCCCCGGACGGGCACCGCCGGTGATCTCCTCCGCCCCGGCCCGCAGCGCCTCCACCGGCCGGAGGGTGGCGCTGATCACCCGCCAGGCGACCACCGCGAGCAGGACCAGCAGCAGCGGGAACCCGACCATGAGGATGGTGCGCACCATCTTCACGCTGTGCGCGACGTCGGTCATCGACTTCGCCACGAGCACGGTCTGCGGGTCCTCGGGCGGCCCCGCGGGCACCGCGACCACGCGTACCGGCCCGGTCAGGCCGATCTGCCGGCCGGGGATGTAGACCCCGGACCGGTCGTGGGTACGGCTGAGCTGCTCCCGGTTGAGCATCGGCACCAGGCGATCGGCGTCGATGCTGGCCGCCCGGATCCGGGCCCACTGGTCGATCACCTGTACGCGTACCTCCGCCCCGGCGACCGGAAGCGGATCGGGCAGGGCGTTCTCGGCGGCCAGCATGGCGACCGCGTCGGCGGTCTTGAACGCCTCGGTGTCGACGGTGCGTTGCAGCGCCCAGCCGAGCGCCCCGACCAGCAGCACCCCGCCCACGAACAGGCCAGCGGCCAGCCCGGCCACCCCGATCACCATCAGCCGCGTACGCAGACTCAGCCGAAGGAAGATCCCCTTCCGGTCGCTTTCCGTAGCGGAGGGGGCTCTTGCCGATCGGGGGCGCGGGGTGACGCGGAGACTCATGCGTTCAGCCGGTAGCCGGCGCCGCGGATGGTCTGCAGGCGGTCACGGCCGATCTTGCGGCGCAGGTAACCGACGTAGACCTCGACCGCGTTCGGCGCGGTCTCCAGGCTGGCGTCCCAGACGTGGTCCAGCAGTTCGGTCTTGGAGACCACCTGCCCGACCCGACGCAGCAGGTACTCCAGCAGCCCGTACTCCCGGGCGGTCAGGTCGACCTCCACGCCGTCGCGGGTCACCCGCCGCCGGGCCGGATCGAGGCTGAGGTCTCCGGCGGTCAGCACCGCCGGGCGCTGCGGCGCACCCCGGCGCAGCAGCGCCCGCAGCCGGGCCAGCAGCACCACGTACGAGAAGGGTTTCGTCAGGTAGTCGTCCGCCCCGCAGTCCAGCCCGTCTGCTTGGTCGTACTCGCCGTCCTTGGCGGAGAGCATCAGCACCGGCAGCCACTGCTCCTCGGCCCGCAGTTGGCGTACCACCCGGTAGCCGGAGAGTCCGGGCAGCATCACGTCGAGGATCATGGCGTCGTAGCCGCCGTGCCGGGCGAGGTCGAGACCGGTACGGCCGTCGCCGGCCACGTCGACCGCGAACCCCTCGGCCTGCAAACCGCGCTGCAAGGCGGCGGCGAGCCGCGCCTCGTCCTCCACCACCAGCAACCGCACCCGCCAAGGGTGCCACCGTGACCGGGGCGGACCACACCACTTCTCAGCTGGACCACAGCACCGACAGGGCACCATGGGAGCAGGAGGTGCTACAGATGTCAGTTTTCACGAACCGCCCGGCGCTGCGCTGGGTGGTACCGGTCGCCGCCGCGGCGGTGGTCGTCGGCGGCGGTGCCGCGATCGGCACGCTCAGTGCGAACGCCGAGCCGGCGCTGCCGCCACGCAGCGCCGCCCAGCTTCTGGTCGACCTGCAGACCGCCCAGGTGGACGGGTTCTCCGGCACGGTGGTGCAGCGGGCCGACCTGGGCCTGCCCGCGCTGCCGGGCATCGGCGGATCCGGCAGCTCCGACCTGACCGCGCTCGCCTCGGGTACGCACACCCTGCGGGTCTGGTACGCCGGTCCCGACAAGACCAGGGTGGCGTTGCTCGGCACCCTCGGTGAGAGCGACCTCATCCGCAACGGCGCCGACGTGTGGAACTGGCGCAGTCAGGGCAACGAGGCCACCCACTACCGGCTGCCGGCTTCGGCGACGACCGACGAGGCCGCGCCGACCGGGCTGCCGTCGACTCCGCAGGAGGCGGCCGACCAGGCGTTGGCGGCGATCGACCCGAGCACCCGGGTGACGGTGGGGCGTTCCGCGACCATCGCCGGTCGGGACGCGTACGAGTTGGTCCTGCAGCCGCGGGACGAGACGTCCCTGGTCGACCAGGTGCGGATCGCCATCGACGCCAAGGAGCACGTGCCGCTGCGGTTCGAGCTGTTCGCGGAGGGCAGCGAGGAAGCCGCGTTCGAGCTGGCGTTCACCCAGGTCGACTTCAATCGGCCGAGCGACAGCCAGTTCAGCTTCAACCCGCCGCCGGGCGCCAAGGTGACCGAGAGCAGCGGCGACAAGCACACCGCGCAGAAGCCGCACGGAGCCGCCACCGGCACCGACGCCGACGCGGCGAACGCGCCGACCACGGTCGGCAAGGGCTGGACCACGGTCGTGGTCGGCAAGGTGCCGGCCGAACTGGCCGCGGGGAAGCTGCCGGCCGGCACGCCGGCCGGTGGTGCGCAGTCGTTCGATTCGGCGGACCTGCTGGGCAACCTGCTCGACGCGTTCCCGAAGCAGAGCGGCGACTGGGGCAGCGGCCGGCTGTTCAGCACCAAGCTGGTCAACGTACTGCTGCTGGACGACGGCCGGGTGCTGGCCGGCGCGGTCACCCCGCAACGGCTGTACGAGGTGGCCGGGGGCCTGCGCTGACCGGAGCCGTGGTCTGACAAGTCGGAGCATCCGCCGGTCGGTGTCGTCGCCCCAGGGCGATGCCGACCGGCGGAACTCGTCAGAGGTCGAGCCGGACGAGCGTGATCGTCGCCCGCTCCCCCGCCAGCGTGTTTCCGCGATAAGCGGCGACGGGCGTGGATGGTTGCCCGGCCGCGCGAGCCGTCTGCCGTCAGCGCGGGCGGCGACGGTGAGCCCGGAGCGGGAGGATCGCGGCGGCCGAGTCGATAATGGTTTCGGCGATCAACCGGAACGCGACACCGACCGATAGGACCATGGTCGGTGTACGCGTCACCGCGCTATGTTCGTCATTTGAATACGAAAAAAGAACGGCACAATAATACCGTTCTCACAGCATCTTAGCTACTGGGGAGAAGGTTTGTCAAGGTACTCCGAAATCTCGGATGACCAGCACGCCGACGAGATCGGCCGCGAGCAGGATTACGTCTCCATGCTCTACGGGCGACTCGACCGGCTGCGCGACCGGGCCGCACAACGCCTGGCCGGACAGCTGCGCAGCGTCGGCGGTACGCAGCAGGCCCGCTCCCAACGGGACAGCACCATCGCCATGTACGCCGAACAGGTCGAGCAGTACGGCGCGGTGGAGGATGGTCTCTGCTTCGGGCGACTCGACGTCGACGAGGGTCCGCCGCGCTACATCGGCCGGATCGGCATCTTCGACGAGGACGGCGAATACGACCCACTGCTGATCGACTGGCGGGCGCCGGTCGCGCGCTCGTTCTACCTCGCCACCGCCGCCTCACCGGACGGGGTACGGCGCCGCCGGCACATCCGTACCCGGTTCCGGAAGGTGACCGGGATCAACGACGAGGTGCTCGACCTGGCCGCCGCCCGCAAGACCGAGCACGAGGGGCTGACCGGTGAGGCCGCCCTGCTCGCCGCCGTCAACGCCAGCCGAACCGGCAGGATGGGCGACATCGTGCAGACCATCCAGGCCGAGCAGGACCGGGTGATCCGCGCCGACCTGCCCGGAGTGCTGGTGGTGCAGGGTGGACCCGGCACCGGCAAGACCGCGGTGGCGCTGCACCGGGCGGCGTACCTGCTCTACACCCACCGGCAGCAACTCTCCACCCGTGGTGTGCTGGTGGTCGGCCCCAACGCCACCTTCCTGCGCTACATCTCGCAGGTCCTGCCGACGCTGGCCGAGACCGGCGTGCTGCTGCGTACGGTGGGTGAGCTTTTCCCCGGCGTCACCGCGACCCGGACCGAGTCACCGGTCGTGGCCGAGATCAAGGGTCGGCCGGTGATGACCGAGCTGCTCGCCGCCGCGATCCGGGACCGGCAGCAGGTGCCCGACGACGGCATGGACGTGGTGGTCGAGCGGGACACGCTTCGCCTGGACCGGCAGACCGTGCTCGCGGCGCGGGAACGGGCCCGCCGCTCCGGCCGGCCGCACAACCTGGCCCAGCCGCTCTTCGACATCGAGATCATCCACGCGCTGGCCCGGCAGGTCGCCGACCGGATCGGCGCCGACCCGCTCGGCGGGGACAATCTCCTCGAAGAGGCCGACCTCGCCGAGATCCGGCGCGAGCTGCGCGAAGAAACCGGGGTGCAGGACGCGCTGGCCGAACTCTGGCCGGTGCTCACCCCGCAGCAGCTCCTGTCCGACCTGTTCGGCTCCGCCGAGCGGATCGCCACCGCCGGGGCGGAGCTGGTCGGGGCCGGGCTGACCGAGGCGGAACTGGACCTGCTGCACCGGGACCCGGCCGGCGGTTTCAGCCCCGCCGACGTACCGCTGCTCGACGAGTGCGCCGAGTTGCTCGGCGAGGACGACCGGTCCGCGCAGGCGCTGGCCGAGCGGGAACGCCAGCAATTGATCGAGTACGCCGAAGGCGCGCTCGAGATCGCACTCGGCTCCCGGTCGATCGACACGGAGGACGAGGCCGAGGGCGGTGAGATCCTCGGCGTCACCGACCTGCTCGGCGCGGACGCGCTGGCCGAACGTCAGGAAACCGGCGACCGGCTGACCACCGCCCAGCGGGCCGCGGCCGACCGGAAGTGGGCCTTCGGGCACATCATCGTCGACGAGGCGCAGGAACTCTCCCCGATGGCCTGGCGACTGCTGATGCGCCGCTGCCCGAGCCGTTCGATGACCGTGGTCGGGGACGTGGCCCAGACCGGTGCGCTCGGCGGCGCCGGCTCCTGGCGGCAGGTGCTGGGGCCGTACGTGGCGGACCGGTGGCGGATCCGGGAACTGAGCGTCAGCTACCGCACCCCGGCCGAGATCATGGCGGTCGCCGGCCGGGTACTGGCCGAGATCGACCCGACCCTGGAGCCGCCCAGGGCGGTACGCAGCACCGGCGTACCGCCGTGGGACGTACGGGTGGAGCCGGCCGAGCTGGCCGCTCGCCTGGTCGAGTGCACCCTCGCCGAAGCGGGTGCGGTCGACGACGGCCGGCTCGGCGTGATCGTGCCCGAGGGCCTGGCCGCCGAACTGGGCCGGGTCATCACCGACGCGGTGCCGGAGGCGGCCATCGGCGAACACCCCGAGTTGGAGAGCCGGGTGGTCGTGCTGACGGTGCCCCAGGCCAAGGGCCTGGAGTTCGACTCCGTACTGGTGGTGGAGCCGGACCGGATCGTGGCCGAGTCGCCGCGCGGCCACAGCGACCTCTACGTCGCACTCACCCGCGCCACCCAGCGGCTCGGCGTACTGCGCACCAGCGAAGCGGGTCTCACCGGTCGGTGAAGTTGCCGACCTGACTGGCGTCGCTGGACTGGTCGCTGGTCGAACCCCCGGCCGGGGTACTCATCCCGCCGGTGGTCGCGTCCCCGGTGGTGGTCGGCGCCACCTTGCCCTTGCCCCGTGGCGGGCCGGTCCGGCGAACACTCGCCGGGCCGGCGGTGCCACCGGTGGTGGTCACCATGCCCCGCGGTGTCCGGGTCGGGCCACCATCTCGCCAAACGCCGGTATCAGCCTTGGCGTCCGCCGGGTCGTCGACGTCCCGTTTCTGGGCCTCCCGCCGCTCGTCCCCCGGCAGGGTCACCTCGTCCGTCGCGGCTGGCCCGTACTCGTCCCGACCGACCCGATCCTCGGCCCGCCGGGTCGATTGTCGTTTCTCGTCGTCTCCGCGCACGTTTACACCACCTCAATGGGAAGCCATCCGTACCGGATGCCTGCCCGCGCGGCGGCCCGCTAAACGATTCCCGAACCGCCCTGAGCTGGGACGAAGCCAATCGAGGACCGGCCGTTTGCCGGAAAGTGCGCCGGGTAGCCAGGTGGTGCCGCCCTCACCACGGGCCGAGCGGTTCGTGGCCGAGGGAGCGTTCGGAAAGCCTCATCGAATCCTGAGGAGGAAAAGATGAGTACGCAGACTCCGTCCAGGTCGCAACGACCGATGTCGGACCAGCCCACGATGAACCGGCCCATGTCGGATCAGCAGCACATGCAGGGTTACGACATGGACATGTCGGATCGTCACGCCGGGTACGACCAGCCTGTGGGCCGACGTGGTGGCAAGCCGGGTAGCGAGACCAAGCCCGCCTTCCTCACCACCGAGTTCTACGTCTTTCTGCTGGCCGTCGGTGGCGTGATCGCCGCCTCGGTGATCATCGGCAACGACAACGCGGGCCTCGATGTGTTCCGCGCTGACCGGGCCTGGTTCTTCATCGCCCTGCTGAGCATCGGTTACATGCTCAGCCGGGGTATTGCGAAGGCCGGTAGCTCGTGGCGTCGCGGTGGCAACCGCTAACCACGAGGGCGCCCTCGGGCGTGACCGGAAGCGGTCTACTCCCTGAGCATCACGGTGCCGCGGTCGTCAGGTTCTCCCTGGCGACCGCGGCATCCGCACGTCTTCTCCCGCATCGGCCCGGTTTCCCGGGGCGGCTGCGGACTACTCCCCGAAGTCGCCGCCGTCGTCGCCGCCGAACGCGTCCTCCAGCATCTCGCCCGCGAGCAGGCCACCGCCGAAGCCGAGCGCGGCACCGGCGACCGCGCCACCGATTCCGCCGCCGTGACCACCGTGGCCGCCGTGGTAGCCATGGCCGCCCTGCTTGGCCCGGCTGCCGTAACCGGAGATCGTCTCGTTCAGCCAGGCGTCGACCTGACGGGTCCAGTCGACCGCCTCGGCGCCCGCGTGCTGGACCGAGTAGCGACCGAAGCTGTCGTGGCCGCCGGTGAAGAAGCCGCCGCGCTTGTCACACTCGATGATCACGTCGACGCTGTACTGGTTGGTGACGAAGGTGAGCTCGACCTCGCGTACGACGTGCGCGTACTGCGGAGCGGCGAAGAACTCGATCTCCTGGTAGAACGGGAGCGTCTGCTGGACCCCGCGGATGTGACCGCGTTCCAGGTCCGCGCCCTTGAACCGGAAGCCGAGCTGGTTGAACGCCCCGAGAATCCGCTCGTGCACCGGCAACGGGTGCACCGACACCTGGTCGAGGTCGCCCTTGTCCACCGCGCGGGCGATCGCCAGCTCGGTACGCAGACCCATGGTCATGCCGTGCAGGCGCTGACCGTAGACGTCGGTGATCGGGGTTTCCCAGGGCACCGGGAGCTGGAACGGGATGCTGAGCTGCTGGCCGGCGGCGAGTTGGAGCGCACCGGTCACCGGCAGCCGGTGAAACTCCATCGTGCCGGCGTACTCGTTGTCGCCGGACTCCATCTCGACCCGGGTGACCAGTGCGAGGCTGATGTGTTCGATGTTGGCCGCGGCGTCCCCACCGCGGAGGTTGACCTGGCCGTCGAGCACCAGACCGGGTCGGGTGTTCGGGTTGGACAGCACCGTGTCCACGCTCGGACCACCGACGCCGAGGGCGCTTAACATCTTCTTGAAGACCATGGGCTTTGACACCATCCACCGTGGATCGACGTACGACGTACTACACAGTAGTTGTCGTCCCTGTGAGATCGCTGAGAGCAGCCAGACCGTCACCTGTGCGTGTCCGGACGTGAGAATCCGTCATCGACGGACCCGACTGGGCGCCGGGGCCGAGGCGCGGGTAGGTGGTCAGCCGAACCTGAGGTCGACGGTGGCGGTCTGGCCGACGGTCACCGTGGCGGTCTGCGGTGCGGCGCGACCGGAAACGGCGGCACCGGCGGCGGGCTGGGCCTGGAACTCGTACCGGCCGGGTTCGAGGGACCACCGGAAGGTTCCGGTCTCGTCGGTGGTGACGACGAGTTCCGGGATCGCCCTGGCCGGGTCGTCCAGCGACTTCGGCGCGACCGCGACACCGGCGACCGGTGAGCCGTCGGCGGCGAGGACGCGGCCGGTGACCGTACCTCGGTTGGTGGCGCGGCCGGAGTCGCCGGCCCGGTCGGCCGCGGAGATCGGCGAGTCGCCGCCCGGCCCGCCGGCCGCGCCGGGCGCCTCGCCGGGTTGGGCACAGGCCGAGAGTACGGCGACCGCGAAGGCCGCGGAGACGAGTACGCGAGCACGAGTTGACCGCATTGGTAGCTCCTTATGATGATCTGAACCATATGACGTGCGCGGGGCCACTCCGGTTCCGTCGCGATGACAGTCGGTGAGCGGACAGGCGGGTGGGCCGAGGGAACGTGCCCCCGGCCCACCCGTCTGATCGATCAGGCCGCCTTCCAGGCCTGCAGGTTGTTGAACCGCGCCTCGGTGAGGCGGGTTCCGTGGTTGTACGTGTTGTGCGGATACCCGATGTGCGGGAAGCCGTACGCGTGGATCCCCATCGTGCAGTAGCCGGTGCACCACGAGCTGCCCGCCGCCCGGAGCTGGTAGATCGGGCTGCCGCTCATGCCGCCGGTGGTGTCGTTGCTGTAGAAGATCTGGTTCGCCTGGCTCACCGCGACCGTGCGGGCCACCGAGTCGCCCCGCCACTGCTGGCCGAACGGTTTCTCACCCGGGTAGCCGTTGATCAGGGTGCTGGCACCGGCAAGACTCGCCGCCTGCCACCAGTAGCCGAACCAGCCGGTGCTGTAGCCGATGGTGCAGTTGAGCTTGATCGCACCGTAGTCGTACGCCTCGTCTCCGCTGACCGTCCAGCCGGTGACCGAGTAGAGCTGACGCACCGAACACGATCCGTACGGCGCAGAGGCACCGTTGCGGGCCGGCCAGATGGTGAGCTGGCCGGTGTACCACGAACCGCCGCTGCCGCCGGTGTGTACGCAGTGCCCGGCGGTGGCCACGATGTCGGGGCCGTACATCCAGCCGGTGCAGTGCGCGCCACCGCTGCGCGTGATCATGACGACGGCGCGGGCCGGGAACGACGTGGTCGGGTTGATCCGGATCCGGTTGTCCGGACCGAAAATCGACTCCGTACCCAGGGCGGTGGCCGACGAGCCGCTCGGCGCGGTCAGGTTCGCACCCACCATCTTGCCGGTGCCGGCGAAGCCGGAGACGCCACCGACCGAGGCCCGGCTCGGCACCGACATCCGCGAGCCGTCGCTGGCGACCGGCGTGTCGGGGCGGACCGAGGCCCGCTCCGCGCTCGCCGGGGCGGTCGCGACGGTCAGACCGGTGGCCATGATGGTCACCATCACCGTCATTCCGCGTACCCAGGTTCGACCCAGCCCTTTTCTTGTGTTCATTCGGGAACTCCCTTTCCCTCACGTACCCGGGCTCTAACGAGCACGGCGATATGCGGCCCCAGACCTATGGCCCGGCCGGATATTCGAACTGATAGCGGCGATGGTCCGCGGCCGACGCCTGCGGGCCATGCCGAGAGCCGGTCGTCAACCGGTTGCCGGTTCAGGCTCCCCGGACAATCTCGACTCGGCACCCCCCTGCGGCGGGCTACTACTCCCACCTGCTGATATCGCTCACTGTAGAGCGACGATTACAGAGAAGGAAGGGAGCCGCGACGGCTTTACCGGGATATACCGTGTCAGATCCGCGACAAGGAGTTAAATCCCATCGGTACGGTAGAAGTCGCTCTGCCGCCCGTTAATTCGACAAGGGGTGATCATTCACGTTCGCTGACACCCATTCCGGTGCGGCGGTACCGGATGCAATAAATGCGACGACATGCAACTCAATTATCGCGGGCCTTTCGGGCGGGTCCGCGATTGCACTCAACCACCCCCGCGGTGCAGCGATTACCGGTATGCGAGGGCGCCGATCACCCGTACCCGCAAACGGGCCGAAGGAGCCGACGGAAAGGCCGGTGGCCGGACCCCGGGAAAGGGTCCGGCCACCGGTGACGGGACAGGGATTCTCCGATCGGTCCCGATGTCACTCACCCGGGTGGGTCAGCGGACGGGCTCGCGGTGGGTCAAACCGCCGTACAGCGCAGGGTCGGCGCGCTGTTGGTGCCGTTCCACGTACCGATGAAGCCGAAGCTCGTACCCGCACCCGCGCCGAGGCTGCCGTTGTAGCCCACGTTGCGTGCGGTGACCGCCGAACCGCTGCTGGTGACCGTGGCGTTCCAGGACTGGCTGACGGTCTGCCCGTTGCCGAAGGTCCAGTTCACCGTCCAGCCGCTGATTGCCGCACTGCCGGCGGTCACGCGCACGTCGCCCTGGAAACCGCCCTGCCACTGACCGGTGATCGTGTACGTCGCGGTACAGGTACGCGTACCCGCGGGCGGCGTGGTCACCGGCGGACTGGTCGGCGGCGTGGTGGGCGGCCGGGTCGTGGGCGGAGTGGTCGGGGGCGTGGTCGGCGGGCGGGTGGTGGGCGTTGTCGGCGGGGTGGTCGGGTTGCCGCTGTAGACGCTCGCCTCACGCGAGGTCTGCCGGATCCCGTTCGCACCGTTGAAGATCCGCTGCCCCCAGGAGGTCAGGCTGTTGGCGTCGAAGTTCGTGACCATGTCCAGGTACTCCACGCCGCCGCCGTTGCCACTCCACGACCAGCCGATGTAACCGATCCCGTTGGCCTGGGTGTAGGACATGATCGTGTCCTCGTCCGGGTTGCCGTCGGAGTGGTTGTGGCCGAACTCGCCGACCACGATCGGCAGGTTGGCGCTGCGGAACCGGCCGAGATAATCGGTGATCTCGGCGGCGGTGTCGAAGACGCCGTACATGTGGACACTGAAGACCGTGTTGCGGTCCGGGTCGCTGTTGAACACCGACTGCGCGTTGTCGCGCATGATGAACTGCCAGTCCTGACCCCAGTGCGGGGCGTCCACCATGATCGTGTGGTCGAAGCCGGCGTCGCGCAGCCGGGTGATCGCGTTGCGGGTCGCCGTCGGCCAGGTCGCACTGACGCTGGCGTTGTTGCCGAACGGCTCGTTGCCGATGTTCAGGATGACGTAGCGCTCCTGGCCGGCGAGCGCACTCTGGATGCTGATCCAGTAGCTGACCGCCTGGTCGAGGGTGATCGCCGCACCTTCCTCGCCGTACCCGGTGGTGTCGTGCACCTCCAGTACGCAGATCAGCCGGTTCTGCTTGCAGGTGTTGATCACGCTGGACACGTCGCTGGCGGTGTTCTGCGTCCAGCGGGCGCCGGAACTCAGCACCACCCGTACGGTGTTCGCGCCGAGCGCCTTGATGCTGGCGAATGAACCGGTTTGGCTCGGGTACCAGGTGTGCGCGTGGCTGACCCCGCGCATGACGAACGGATTGCCGTTGGCGTCGAGCAACTGTCCCCCGCTCACCGTGAAGCCGGCCGCGGCGTGCGCCGGCTGGATGAAGGCGAGTACGGAGACGAGGACGGCGAGCAGCGCCGCGACCGCGGCGGAGACACGTGTTTTCATGGCCTACCTCAGGAAGAGCCCCGGAACGGGGAGGGGACGTGAGGGTTCGGCAACTGCTGCCCGGCAGCTGCCACCCGGCTTCCTGCGGCGCACGGATCAGAGTAGGGGCATGTATCGATGAACGCAACCGGTTAAGTTGAGGGCCCCGTCGTCGCCTCGACGGCGACGGGGCCCCTGCACCTATGCCGTCGTCACCAGGTGGTGGGCTTGCCCGGCGTGTAGACCCAGGTCTGGAAGAAGGCGCTCAGCCGCTGGCCGGAGATCCGCTCGGCGAGCCGGACGAAGTCCGGGGTGCCGACCGTGCCGTCGCGGTTTGCCGCGTACCAGGTGCGGAGCAGGGTGAAGAAGGCCCGGTCGCCGATCTTCTCCCGCAGCGCCTGCAGCGTCATCGCGCCCTTGGTGTAGACCGAACCGGCGAACAGGTTGTCCGCGCCCGGGTCACCCGGCGGCGGGTTCCAGATGCCGGAGGTGTCCGGGCGGGCGTAGTACGTGTCGAACCGGGCCGCCGCGGTGGTGCCACCGGTGTGCTCGGTCCAGAGCCACTCCGCGTACGTGGCGAAGCCCTCGTTGAGCCAGATCTCCTGCCAGCGCTCCGGGCTCACGCTGTTGCCGAACCACTGGTGGGCCAGCTCGTGCGCGACCGTACCCTCCGACGGCGGGCCGGAGTAGATCGGCCGGGTCTGGGTCTCCAGCGCGTAGCCGGCGTCCTCGTCGTCGTCCACGATCGCCCCGAACGAGGTGAACGGGTAACGCCCGAACAGCTCGTTGAAGTACGCGATCATCTCCGGCGTACGCGCCAGCCCGGCCGCCGCGTCCGGTCCCAGGTCCCGGTCGATCGCGTCGATGATCGGCAGCCCCTTCGGGCCGGTGCTGCGCCGCAACTCGTAGTCGCCGATCGAGGCGGTGGAGAGGTAACTGGCCATCTGGTCGGTGGCCCGCCAGGTGAAGGTGGTCCAGCCGCCCCGGGTCCGCTGGCTGACCAGCTCACCGTTGGCCACCGCCGTCTTGCCCTCCGGCACGGTGATCCGGAAGTCGTAACTGGCCTTGTCGGTGGGGTGGTCGTTGACCGGGTACCAGGTCGACGCCCCCTCCGGCTCGTTGGCGACGAAAGCGCCGTCCGGGGTGGAGACCCAGCCGTAGAGCGCGCCCTCGTTGTCGGTCGGCTGGCCGGTCGTACCGTCGTAGCGGATCACCACGGTGAACCGCTCGCCGGAGGAGAGGCCGTGCCGGGGCGAGATCCGCAGTTCCTGACCGTCGCGGTCGAAACGCGCCGACTTCCCGTCGACGGTGACCGAGCGGACGTCGAATCCGCGCAGGTCAAGGTTGAACCGGTCGAGCCGGTCGGTGGCCCGCGCCTCGATCGTCGCCACCCCGGAGAACGCCCGGGTCGCCGGCTGGTACCGGATCTCCAGTCCATAGTGTCGTACGTCGTAGCCGCCGTTACCGGCGAGCGGGAAGTAGCCGTCCCCGGCACCGGGCGCGCCGACCCTGCTCCTGCCGGCACTGGCCGGTACACCCGTGACGGTGAGGGTGAGGGTCGCCGCTGCGACGACCGCCGTGATCCGTCGAATCATGTGCATAGCGCGTCACGCTAGTGCCGGCGTTCGGGTCGGGGAAGACACCGGGCCGGACGACAGGAGAACGTGAGCCGTGCGTGAGCGGCGGACGCGGGCGTCCGGGCGGTCCGACGGTCGCCCGCCCGATCCGCCCGGACGCCGTCATCCCCACCACAGGATGTCACGCCAGCCGGACTCTTAACCGGTTAAGCCAGGTACGCTACCCGCCCCAACGCAAGATAGTCAAGCTCATCACTGTCTCGTCGTCTCGCCGTTGTCCCGTCGACCCGGTGCCGGCCTCCGCTCCGGCCCGGCCTCCGGTCAACTCGATCCCGGCACCGGGCTCGCCCCGGTGGCCGGTCGATCCGATCCCGACCCCGATTCCGATTCCGGCCCCGATTCCGATTCCGGCCCCGATTCCGGCCCCGGCCCCCGTACCGCCCCGGCACGGTACAGGTCGCGCAGCAGCGCGATCTCCGCGCCGTGGTGGAGCACCTCGCGGTTGATGTGCAGTACCAGCGAGGCGAGCGGGTACTCGGCGAACGGTCCCTCGGCGGGACCACACGGGCGGGCCAGGCCCGCTTCGCCCAACCCCCGCACCCCCGCGACCCAACGGCCGTACGCCTCGTCGAGTTGCCGAAGCGCCTCCGCCGCCGTGCCCGCGTACGCGAACGAGTCGTAGCTGACCGGGGGCCCGCCGAAGTGCGAGGCGGTACGGGTGCCGAACACGCTCGCGATCAGGTGCCCCAGTCGCCAGGCGATCGTGGTGACCGGCGCCGGGTCGGGCTCGGGATAGGCGAAGTCGAGAAGATGCTCGCCCGTGCCGAACGCCTGCGCCGTACGGCTCTCGCCTCGCGGACGGACACTCCAACAGCCGGTCACCGGCTCCCAGAGATATTCGATGTCGCTGAGGCCGTCGAGCCGGGGCCGGAGCTGGTTGCGCCAGTGCCAGTCGAGCTGGTCCAGCAGTTCGCGGTTCCAGTCGATGTTCATGAGCGACAGATTACGGACTGAGCTGGACATTCACGTCCCGCCGGCGCCCGACACCAGGGCGATTCGGGCCCGGCGACAACTCATGCCCGCCGACGGAAACCCAGCGCGACGAAGACCTGTCGGGTGGTCACCTTCACCGGACCGAACACGTCCTCGCGTAACCACCGCAGCGCCGGCCGGACACCTCCCGACCACACCCGACCAACCGCTCGCCCGACCGGTACGGCGGTGTGCCGCCACAGCCACCGCACCGCGAGCCCGATCGGGCGCAGCAGGAACCGGTACAGGGCCCGCACCAGCACCCCGCACAGCCACCAGCCGAACCGCACCCCGGCCCCGATCAGCCGTCCGAGGTAGACCACGGCCCACCCGACCGGCCGCAGCAGGCGGGCGAGTTGACCGACCGACCAGCGGATCGCGCGACCGACCGGGACGACACCGTGCCGCCACGACCAGCGCACCGCCAGCCCGAACGGGCGCAACAGGAACCGGTAGAGGGACCACACCAGCACCCCGAGCAACCACCAGCCGAAACGCGCGCCGGACGCCAGTACCCGCCCGATCCACACCATGCCCGCCTCGATCAGGCGCAGCGCGACGGCGAGCCGGGCCAGCAGCCAGCGGGCGGCCGACGCGAGCACCCGTACGAACGCCCTGGCCGGTGGGGCGAGCAGCCGGTGCAACCAGCTCAGCGGTACCAGGACCAGGTAACGGAGCAACCAGGTCGACGGGTACCAGAGCAGGTACCGTGCCGCCCAGGCCAGCCCCCGCGCGGCCCAGACCAGCGGCAACCAGACGAGATGACGGGCGGCCCACACCAGCGGCAACCACACGAGGTGCCGGGCCGACCAGACCAGCGGCAACCAGAGCAGGTGCCGGGCCGACCAGACCAGCGGGCGCCAGAGCAGCCGGTCGGCGGCCCGGCCCACGGGACGGACCAGGTAGCGGTACAGCAGCCGGCCGGTCAGCCGGACCGTCTCCCAGAGCAGGCCCACTGGCACGATCACGAGCGCGGCGAGCACCCGTACGGGTAGCTGGATCCACCGGGGCACGTCCGGCTCCAGCGGCGGTGCCGCCGGTGGGATCCCCCCGTCCGCCCCTGGCCTGGTCACCTGCTCGACAGTAGTGTCCGGGGACCAGCGGCCGATCGGTGCGGTCAGGCCGGTGCCGGCTCCGGATCCGGGATCTGGCCGGCTCGGGCGATCACGTGATCGATCATCCCGTACGCCTTCGCCTGCTCGGCGGTGAACCACCGGTCCCGGTCGGAGTCACGGGTGATCTCCTCGACCGTACGCCCGGTGTGCCGGGCCAGCAGTTCGTGCGTGGTCCGCTTGACGTGGAGCATGTTCTCCGCCTGGATGGCGATGTCGGCGGCGGTGCCACCGATGCCGCCGGAGAGCTGGTGCATCATCACCTGCGCGTGCGGCAGCGCATAGCGCTTGCCCGCGGTGCCGGCGCAGAGCAGGAACTGTGCCATCGAACCGGCCAGGCCCAGGGCGATCGTGGCGACGTCGTTCGGGACGAACTGCATCGTGTCGTAGACCGCCATGCCGGCGCTGATCGAGCCGCCCGGCGAGTTGATGTAGAGCTTGATGTCCCGCCCCGGATCAGCGGCCGACAGCAGCAGTATCTGCGCGCTGATCCGGTTCGCGGAGTCGTCGTCGACCTCAGTACCGAGGAAGATGATCCGTTCCTGCAGCAACCGGTCGTAGACCTGATCGCCGAACGAGGCCTGCGCCTCGGCGCGCATCCACACCCTGTGCCCGTTCATAGATCCCGCCTCCTGCCCGGCCGGCGGGCGAGGTGCTCGCCCGGATAACCGACTCGTGCAGCCTCCCTCCGCGGCGTGGGCGCAGGGAACGGTTTCTGCTGTGGGGAGATCCGCTGACAGCGCAAGAGATCTCGCTGGCCCGGCCGACGGCCGACGGCACCCCGGCTCGCGGCTGCCCGGCCTGGTGCCGGTCGGCACGTGGCGGGCTGACCGGGCGGGCGGGCTCGATCCGGGACAGGTCGTCGCGTACCTGTTCGAGCAGGTCGGCCAGGTGCAGTCCGAGCGCGCGGCAGATCGCGGCCAGCACCTCGGAGGAGGGTTCCTTGCGGCCCCGCTCGACCTCGGACAGGTACGGCACCGAGACGCCCGCCATCCGGGCGACATCGCGCAGCGTCCGCCCCTGTCGCAGCCGGACCCGGCGCAGCACCGAGCCGATCAGGCGGCGCAGCAGCGGAGGCGGCGTGGCACCGCTGACGGCCGGCGAGGGCCCGACCGTGGCCGCGACGCGGCTGGCCGGTGCCCGGACCACACGCGGCGGGGCCGGGCTGGTGGTGACGGACGGGACGGTCTGCTCCGGGCCGATCCTCATGCCGCCACTCTAGCCAGCGCGGCCGGTTCCGGCGTGCTCGGCGGGTCGCCCTGTTCGAGGTCCGCGTTGGGGCGTACCACCAGGTAGAGCAGGCCGACCCAGAGCGCGGTGAGCAGGATGGCACCGGCGAAGTCGCTCGGGTGGTGCATGCCTCGATACATCCGGGAGAGGGCGACGCCGAGCGGCATCACCACCGCGGCGACCACGGTCAGCCAGCGCCACCACCGGTCCGTACGCGGCATGACCAGCACCGCGATCGCCACGTAGAGGCACAGGGTGGCGGCGATGTGCCCGGACGGGAACGACGCGGTCGGCATCTGGCCGTCCAGGTTCTCCACCGCGGGACGGGGCCGGTCGACCGCGCGGGCGCTGGTCAGGAAGAGCGACAGTTCGCCGAACATGGTCAGCACGACGAACAGCACCGGTCGCCAGCGGCGCCAGACGGCGAGCATCAGCGGGCAGAAGATCAACGAGACGAGCAGGATGGCGTGTGTGTCACCGGCCTTGCTCCAGCCGTAACTGATCGAGTCGAGAGTGGCCGTACGGTGCTCCTCGAACCAGCGCGGCACCTCGGTGTCCAGCCACGCCACGAACGTACCGTCGGCGTGGTAGCTGACCAGCATGCCGAAGCCGTACAGGGCGGCGAACACCAGCACCCAGCCGGTGACCAGCTCGGCGCTGCCGGCCCAGGGGTGCGGCAGCATCCGTTCCTCGGCGGGCGCCGGCCGCAGGTCCTGCCGGGCCTCCGGCTCCAGCCCCTCGGTGAGCTCCGGCACCGGGCGGCCCCGCTCGCGTCGCCAGAGCCGGAAGGCGTACCCGGTGACGACCAGCCAGCCCAGCCCGAGCAGCCAGCCGCCGAGCACGTCGGAGACGAAGTGCACGCCGAGCGCGATCCGGGTCAGCCCGATCGCGAACACCAGTACGGCGACGAACGCGATCGCCGGGCGCCGCCACCGGGGCCGGATGGCCGGCAGGAACACCAGCAGCAGTGCCCCGTACGCGACCAGCGAACCGAGTGCGTGTCCGCTGGGGAAGCTGTTGCCAACCCCCGACGCCACCGGTACGTCGACCACCGGCCGCAGGCGCCCGACCAGTGCCTTGAGCGACGGGTCCAGGGCCAGTGCACCGGCACCGGTGACCAGCAGGTAGCCGGCCAACCGGCCCTGTCGGCGGATCAGCAGCCCGACCACCGCGACCGTGACCAGCCAGACCATGATCGGTCGGCCGCCCAGGTCGGTGATCGCCCGGAGCACCGTGACCAGCGGGTGGTGCGCGGAGACCAGCTCGTTGAACCAGGCCGCCACCCCACCGTCGACCCGGCGCAGCGGTCCCCACTCGACCCGGACCAGGGTCAGCAGCAGGGCGAATCCCGCCCCGGTGCCGACGATGAACACGAGGCCGGCCAGGCTCCGTTCGGTGAACTGGCCGCCCGGTCGCCGCAGTATGTCCTTGACCGCGCTCACACCCGCACCTCCTCGATGCCTGGCGTGCCGATACCCGATGGGGTCGCGCGGTACACCCGGACTCAGGACGAATGCGGCGCCGAGTCGGTTTGGTCGTCGGCGACGACGTCGTGTGCGCCCGTACGCGCGACCGGCACGGTCGGGTCGGTACGGGGCTGCCAGCGGTCCGGCTCGGCCGGCTCGGGGACCCCGATCCGCAGCGCCTCCAGTTGGGCGCTGAAGGCCAGACCGCCGAGAAGCGCGATCCCGGTGAGGTTGGCCCAGAGCAGCAGCGCCATCATCCCGGCGAGCGCTCCGTACGTCTCCCCGAACCCGTCGCTGAGGCTCACGTACGTGGCCAGCAGCACGCTCGCCAGCCACCAGAGCGCGGTGGCCAGCGTGGCGCCGAACAGCAGCCAGGACACGCTCGGCTGGTGGCGACGCGGCGCGTACCGGAACAGCACCGCCACGGCGAACACGGTCAGGCCCAGGCTCAACGGCCAGCGGAGCACGTTCCAGGTCGTGTGCGCGACCTCGCCCCAGGCGTAGTAGCGCTGCACCGAGTCGCCGAGCGGTCCGCCGCCGACCAGGATGAGGAACCCGAACAGCGCCGGTACGCCGGCACCGAGCGCCAGCAGGACCGCGCGGAAGTACTTGCGCAGGGCGGGCCGGTCCCGCTCCACCCCGTAGATCCGGTTCGCGCCCCGCTCGACCTGCGCCATCGTGGTGGTGAGGGCGAACAGGCCGGTGATCAGACCGAGGGCCAGGGCGAGTTCGCCGGCCTCCTCGGTGCGCTCGGTGTCGACCAGCAACTCCTCGACCATGGCGTCGCTCTGGCCCGGCGTCAGCGCGACCACGGTGTCGGCGACCACGCGCCCGCCGTCCTCCACGCCGAGGTCACTGATCAGGCCGGTGAGGGCGATCAGGAACGGGACCACCGCCAGGCAGAGTTGCAGGGCGGTGGCGCGGGAGTGGCTGAAGCCGTCGCCGTACCGGAACCGGATGAACGCGTCCCGCAGCAGGTGCCAGCCGCCGTATCGGCGCAGGGTGTGCCAGGCGTCGTCGGCGGAGAGCTGGTCGTCCGCCATCAGCCGGGTCTCCGGCACGATGCGGGTGCTACTCACCGTGGACTCGTTCCACCCGGCGCGCCCCCCGCTCGGTCACCGACTCGGCGTCCACCGCCAGGTCCGGCGCCTCGGCCGGCTCCGGTACGCACAACCACAGCGCCTTGGGCCGGATGTGCGCCCGCAGCGCCTTGTCGGGGGTGATCAGGTCACCGTCGAGCTGCCTCGGCTGCCGGCGGTTGCTGGTGATCTGCACCCGGCGGCAGCGGAAGACCTCCATCTGGGGCACCCGCTTGTGCCGGTTGAGCACTCCCCAGAGCAGTTGGGCCCACTGCCCGATCGTGCGCGGGGTGAGGATGGCGACGTCGAGGTAGCCGTCATCGGGTTCGGCGTCGGCCAGCAGGCGTACGCCGCCCTGGAGGCGCCCGACGTTGGCGACCAGCACGGTGCGCGCCCGGCGGCGCAGCGGTGGATTTTCGTCGACCCGGATGGACACCCGCATCGGTCGGTCACGCAGGTGCCGTACGGCTCCGACCAGGTACGCCGGCCAGCCGATCCGGGCCTTGGTCGTCTCGGAGGTGGCGGCGAGCATCTGCGCGTCGAAGCCCATGCCGGCCATCACGGTGAAGACCTGGTTGTCGACCACCCCGACGTCGAGCAGCCGGCGCCCCCGCTCGATCGCCACCTCGATGCCGGCGGCCACGTCGCCGGAGAGCCCGAGGTTCGCGGCGAGCAGGTTGCCGGTGCCGACCGGCAGCACCGCCATCGCGACGTCGGTGCCGGCCAGCGCGTTCACGCAGGACAGGATGGTGCCGTCGCCGCCGCAGACGAAGACCACCTCGACCCCGGCTTCGACGGCCTGCTGCGCCTGTCCCCGGCCGGGGTCCTCCACCGTCGTCTCGTACCAGAGCGGTTCGGGCCAGCCGGCGTCGGCGAGCGCACGGGTGACGGTGTTGCGCAACTGTGCGGCGTCGACCTTGGTCGGGTTCACCACGACTGCGGAGCGTACGCCGCCGTCACTGCTGGTGTCGCTTTGCTGGCTCACGGGCGTCAGTGTGCAGCAAGTCGCCGAACCGAGCGACCCGGCGGGCCGTGACGTACCCCGCATCGGTATGACGTTGGCGAACGGGCCGGCGTGGGTACGCCGGCCCGTTCGTGGTCTTGCCGCTGCTTAGCCGAGCACGAGGCTCAGCCCGTACGCGGAGAGGATCTCCCGGACCGGCTGGAAGTAGGTCGTGCCGCCGCTGGAGCAGTTGCCCGAGCCACCGGAGGTGACGCCCTGGGCCTGGTTGCCGCTGAGCCACGAGCCGCCCGAGTCACCCGGCTCGGCGCAGGCGTTGGTACGGGTCAGGCCGCCGACCGAACCTTGCGAGTAGCGCACGGTCTGGTTCTTCGCCTGGACGGTGCCGCAGCGCCAGCCGGTGGTGGAGCCGGAGCGGCAGATGGAGGCGCCGACGGCCGACTCGGTCGAGCCGCGTACGGCCACGGTGGTGCTGCCGCTGTACCGGTTCACCACACCGCGCGGGACCCAGTTGGAGTTGGTCCGGATGAACGAGTAGTCGTTGCCGGGGAACGAGGAGCCGGCGAAGCTGCCCGCGGCGACCCGGTTCGAACCCTGGACGGCCTGTCCGGTGGTGCCGCAGTGTCCGGCCGACACGAAGCCGCCGTTCACGGAGAAGCCGATCGAGCAGCGCCCGCCGCCGATGTAGTACGCGTCCCCGCCCCGGATGTCGTAGAGCGTCTTCGGGGCCTCGGCCGCGACGGCGATCCGGACCGAGCCGGCCGGCGCGCCGCTGGTGGCGGCGAAGGTGCTGGCGGCCGCGAGACCGTCCGCGGTGGCCTCGACGACCACGGTGTTGCTGGTGACGTCGACGTACCAGCCGGTGACGGACTTCGGCGCGGCGGTGCCCTTCGCGTCGAGGGTGTCCTTGATCGCCGTCAGGGCCGACTCGCTGCGGGCGACGACCTTCGGCTGCGCACCGGCGGCGCGTACCCGCTCGGCGGACGCGGCGTCGGTGACCGCGACGACAACCTGGCTGCCGTCGGCCAGCCAGGCGCCGCCGAAGCTGCCACCGAGGCTGCCGCGCAGCGTCTCCTCGGCCTTGGCGGCCCGGTCGTCAGCGGCGAGCCGCGCCTGCACCTGGCCTGCGGTGAGGCCGAGGTCGCGCTGCATGGCGCTGAGGATCTCCGCGGAGACGGCCGGTGCCGCCTCGCTGGTGGGCTTGGCCGAGGCCACTTGCGGCAGCGTGGCCAGCATGCCGGCCGCGAGCAGGATTGCCGCTGCGACAGACGAGGATCTGTGCTGCATTGACGGTCCCTTCGATTGGGGGTATGAGGAACGCTGCGCAGGGCTCCGGCCGGATCCCGGTCCGGTGCGGCAACGCCGTCAGTGCGCCTCACGCTAGCCCCAATCGATTGATGCAAATACATATCCTCTATGTCATACCTTGCAGTCGTCAGGCCGGCGACCGTCACACCGGAGCCGGTCGCGCCGGTCCCGGTCCGGGCCGGCGACGACCAGTCCCGGCGTACGTCAGGCAGCCGCGCCGAGGGAGTGGACCACCCGGCGACGCAGCTCGTCGAGGTCCAGTCCGGCCTGGACGAGGATCATCGCGGCCAGCCCCTCCCCCTCGCGCAGCAGGCCGAGCAGGATGTGTTCGGGGCCGATGGTGTCGTGGCGCAGCCGCAGCGACTCGCGCAGCGCCAACTCCAGCACCTTGGCCGCCCGCGGGGAGAGCCGGGTCGGGGTGCGGCGCCCGCCGAACAAGCGCCGTCGCCCCGGTGGCAGCGGTGCCTCCAGCGCCCCCTCGCCGAACGACCCCTCGACGCTGGCCCGGACCGCGTCCAGGTCGATGCCGATCGAGCGCAGCGCCTCGGCGTCACTCTCGCCGAGTTCGCGCCGTTGCATGCCGGCGACCTCCGCCCGTACCCGCTCGGGGTCCACCCCGGCGTCGCGCAGCAGCGCGGCCACCGGGCCGTTGTTGTCGTCCAGCAGGCCGAGCAGCAGGTGCTCGGTGCCGACGAAGTCGTGCCGCAGTCGACGCCGCTCGGCCTGTGCGCCGACCACGACCTGCCGGGACTGCGCGGTGAACCGGTTCCACATCAGGACTCTCCCCGGGTCGGTGCCGGCGACCGGCCGGCGTGCTTCTTGTGGACTCCCTGCCGACTGACCTCGAGGGCGTCGGCGATTTCCTGCCAGGACCAGCCCTGGCGCCGGGCGTTGTCGACCTGGACGATCTCCAGTCGTTCGAGCAGCCGGCGGAGGGCGAGCACCGCCCGCAGCCCGACCCGGGGGTCGGTGCTGCCGGCCGCCGCCGCGAGATCCGTTGCCTGACTCATCCTGTCAACCTAGGTTGACAGGCCCCGTCTTGTCAACCCTGGTTGACAGGACGGAAGCCCGGAACCGGTCCGCCGACCCGGACCCGCCACTACTGTCAGTACCGGAGACAAGCGCTGCGAGCCAGCCCGCCCACCCGGCGTCGGCGACCGGGCCCGGAGGTGACGACGATGAGCCTGTCCGCGAACGCGCCGGTCGTGGTCGGGGTGGACGACTCCGCACAGGGCATGACCGCGGTACGGCTGGCCGCCCACGAGGCGGCGGCACACCAACGGACGTTACGGATCGTGCACGCCTTCAACTGGGTCGCCGACCCGTCCACGCCGCTCGAGGGAGAGCAGCGCGGACCCGCCGACCGACTCCTCAACGAGGCCGCCCGGGCCGCGACGGAGGCCGAACCGGAACTCCGGCTCACCTGCGCGCTGATCGAGGGGCCGGCGCTCACCACCCTGCTTCGGGAATCGGGCAGCGCCGCGATGATGGTGCTGGGCGACGGCGGGCTCTCCGCCCAGACTGCCGTACCGATCGACGCCCTGTCGGTACAGGTCGCCGCCCGCGCCGGGTGCAGCGTGCTGGTCGTACGCGAAAGTTCCCCACCGCCCGGTCCGGTGCTGGTCGGCATCGACTGCAGTGCCGGTACGACAACCGCCCTCGGCTTCGCCTTCGACGCCGCGAACTGGCGTGACACCGAACTGGTCGCACTCCGGATCTGGGAGGCGGACGACCCGTCGGAGGAGCCGGACGCCTCGGTGGCCGAGGAGCTCGACGCGGCGCTGGAGCCCTGGCGGCAGAAGTACCCGGACGTACGGGTGCTGCCCCGGGTCCGCAGCGGCGACTCGAAGCAGATCCTGCTCGGCGAGTCGCACGCGGCCGAGGTCGTGGTGGTGAGCATGCGCGGGGAACAACCCTCGCGCAGCATGCTCGGCGCGCTCAGCCAGACCCTGCTCTACCACTCGCCCGCCCCGGTGGTCATCGTCCGGACCGCGCACGAGCTGTACGTGCAGGCCTGAGCGTCCCCGCTCGGGGGACATCCACCGATCCGGCTGCGCGAGCACCCGACACGCGAGAGGCTCGAACCGATGGAGACCGCGCTGGATCCGCACGCCCCGCTCACCGACTACGAGCTGCGTCGGCTGAACCTGTACTGGCGGGCGGCGAACTACCTGACCGTCGGCCAGATCTACCTGATGACCAACCCGCTGCTGCGCGAGCCGCTGACCCCGGAGCAGATCAAGCCCCGGCTGCTCGGGCACTGGGGCACCAGCCCCGGCCTGAACCTGCTCTACGCGCACCTGAACCGGACCATCGTCCGACGCCGACTGCCAATGATCTTCGTGACCGGGCCGGGACACGGCGGGCCGGCGATCGTGGCCAACACCTGGCTGGAGGGGACGTACAGCGAGCGCTACCCGTCGGTGGACCGGGACGAGGCCGGCATGGAACGGCTGTTCCGGCAGTTCTCCTTCCCCGGTGGCATCCCCAGCCACGTCTCCGCCGAGGTGCCGGGCTCGATCCACGAGGGCGGTGAACTCGGCTACTCGCTGATGCACAGCTACGGCGCCGCGTTCGACAACCCCGACCTGATAGTGGCCTGCGTGATCGGCGACGGCGAGGCGGAGACCGGGCCGCTCGCCGGAAGCTGGCTGTCGAACGTGTTCCTCAACCCGGCCCGCGACGGGGCCGTGCTGCCGATCCTGCACCTCAACGGCTACAAGATCGGCAACCCGACGATCCTGGACCGGATCCCCCAGCAGGACCTGCTCTCCGTACTGCACGGCTACGGCTACCGCCCGTACGTGGTCGCCGGTGACGAACCGGACCGGGTGCACCGGGAACTCGCCGCCGCCCTGGACCGGGCCCTGGACGAGATCGCCGCCATCCAGGGCCGGGCCAGGAGCACCGGCGTGGTCGAGCGCCCGCGCTGGCCGATGATCGTGCTCCGTACGCCGAAGGGCTGGACCGGGCCGCACGAGGTCGACGGCCGGCGGGTCGAGGGGACCTTCCGCGCCCACCAGGTCCCGCTGGCCGGGGTACGGGACAACCCTGAGCACCTGGCCCAGTTGGAACGGTGGATGCGCGGCTACCGTCCCGAGGAGCTGTTCGACGCCACCGGTTCACCCGTACCCGAGGTGTGCCAACTGGTTCCCGAGGGCGACCTGCGAATGAGCGCGAACCCGCGTACCAATGGTGGCGAGGTGCTGCGCGACCTGGTGCTGCCCGACTACCGCGAGTACGGCGTGGCCGTGCCGGAACCCGGCGCCACGGCGGCCGGTGCGACCACCCCGACCGGGCGCTGGCTGCGCGACGTGATCGTGGCCAACCCGGACCGGTTCCGGCTCTTCGGCCCGGACGAGGTGGCCTCCAACAAGCTGGACGCGGTCTTCGAGGTCACCGACCGGGTCTTCGTCGCCGAGCGGCAGCCCGGCGACGACCACCTCTCCCCCGACGGCCGGGTGATGGAGGTGCTCTCCGAACACCTCTGCGAGGGCTGGCTGGAGGGTTACCTGCTGACCGGCCGGCACGGCGTGTTCACCAGCTACGAGGCGTTCATCCACATCGTCGACTCGATGGTCAACCAGCACGCGAAGTGGCTCAAGACGACCAGCGACATCCCCTGGCGGCGGCCGCTGGCATCGCTGAACTACCTGCTCTCCAGCCACGTCTGGCGGCAGGACCACAACGGCTTCTCGCACCAGGATCCGGGCTTCATCGACCATGTGGTGAACAAGAAGGCAGAGGTGGTCCGGGTCTACCTGCCGCCGGACGCGAACACCCTGCTGTCCATCATGGACCACTGCCTGCGCAGCCGGCACTACATCAACGTGGTGGTCGCCGGCAAGCAGCCGAGCCCGAACTGGCTGTCGATGGACGAGGCGGTCCTGCACTGCCAGCGCGGGCTCGGGATCTGGGGCTGGGCCAGCACCGACGAGGGGGCCGAGCCGGACGTGGTGCTGGCCTGCGCCGGTGACGTACCGACCCTGGAGACGCTGGCCGCCGCCGACCTGCTCCGGCGACACCTGCCCGACCTGCGGGTACGGGTGGTGAACGTGGTCGACCTGATGCGCCTGCAGTCCGAGGTCGCCCATCCGCACGGCCTGCCCGACGCCCAGTTCGACACGATCTTCACCCGGAGCAAACCGGTGATCTTCGCCTACCACGGGTATCCGGCCCTGATCCACCGGCTGACCTACCGCCGGGCCAACCACGACAACCTGCACGTACGCGGGTATCAGGAGGAGGGCACCACCACCACGCCGTTCGACATGGTGATGCTCAACCAGCTCGACCGGTTCCACCTGGTGGTCGACGTGATCGACCGGGTGCCCGGGCTGTCCGCCCGAGCCGCGCACCTGCGCCAGTCCATGGTCGATGCCCGGCAGGAGTGTCGCGACTACACCCGCCGCTACGGCGAGGACGCCCCACGGGTGGCCGAGTGGCGCTGGGTCGGCACCCGCGGTTGACCCGGCACGGTGAACCCACCGGGGACCGCCCGCACCGTCGTCTGGAGGCAGGCATGAGCGACAGACCGGTACTGGTCGGCTACGACGCCTCGGAGGGGGCCCGACTCGCGCTCGCCTGGGCGTTGGACGAGGCCGCCCGGACCGGTACGTCGGTCCTGCTGGCGTACGCCTTCGAGTGGATGACCGCGGCGAGCTGGATCGGACCGGGTCCCGGGCCCGGCACCTGGCCGGACGAGACGACCCGGCGGGCGGTGGGCGAGGTGGTCTCCGCCGCGGTCACCGAGGCCGCCGACTCCCATCCGGGCCTGACCGTACGGGGTGAGGTGCTCGACACCCCGGCCGGGATCGGGCTGCGGCAGCGGTCCGCCGACGCGGCACTGGTGGTGCTGGGCAGCCGTGGGCACGGCGGCTTCAGCGGCCTGCTCGCCGGCTCGACCACCCTCTCGGTCAGCGCCCACGCGCACTGCCCGGTCGTGGTGGTCCGCCCGCTGCCCGGCGGGCCCGCCGACGGTACGGGTGCCGAAACCGGACGGAGGCGGATCGTGGTCGGGGCGGACGGTTCACCGTACGCCCGGCTCGCGCTCGCTTGGGCGGTGCAACGGGCGGTGAGCCGGGCCGTGCCGTTGCACGCGATCCGCACCTGGGCAGAGCCGACGGCACCATGGCATCGGACCGACGTGGATTCGGCCGAGGTCACCCGTACCGAGTCGGCCGCGCTGGACGAGGACCTGGCCGGTTGGCGGGAGCGGTATCCGGACCTGCCGATCACCGGCGAGGTGGTCACCGGTCACCCGAGTGCCGTACTGGTCGAGGCGAGCCGGCAGGCGCAACTGGTGGTCGTCGGCACCCGTGGCCACGGCGGCTTCCGGGGCCTCGTGCTCGGCTCGGTCAGCCAGCAGTTGCTGCACCACGCGGAATCCCCGGTCGCGGTGATCCGCGAACTGCCGTCCGACACCGCCGGGTAGCGGCCCCGGCCCGCGCCGGATCAGTCGACCCTCTCGCGCACACTGCCGGCCGGCGCACCACCGACCAGGTGCTCACCGCCGTTGTCGACGGCTGGGTGCTCACCGCTGGTCGGCTGGTCGCCGACGGGTAGGCCGGTGACCCGGGCCCTCGGTCCGAGGGCCCGGCCGCCGGGCGGGACGTCGTCCAGCACGGTGGCCCCGGCCCCGATCTTCGCGCCCCGCCCGATCACGATCGGCCCGAGTACGGTCGCACCCGCGCCCAGCGTCACCTCGTCGCCGATGACCGGCTCACCACTGTGGTCCCGCCGCCCGATCGTCACCTGGTGGTACGCGTTCACGTCCCGGCCGAGGCGGGCGTCCCGGTGGAACACCAGCCCGTACGGGTGGAACAGGCGCAGTCCCGGACCGCAGGTCAGCTCGCGGGGCAGGTCGCTGTTCGTACCGAGCCTGATGACCAGCAGGTTCAGCACCTTGTACGGCACGGTCGCGCACCTGCGGGTCAGGGTGCGGCGGGCGGCGGTCCACTGCCCGAAGCGGAAGACCGCGAGCACCAGCCGGACCAACGGGTCCCGGTTCCGCCGAAAGTCCTGCCGGATGGTATCGAACATGAAGCAGAGCGTAAGACTCGTGGTCGGTAGCCCCCTAGCCGAACGGCCCAGGGCAATGGGTCAGAAATGCGACAAGGCGGTATCGGTCACGCCTCCCCCACCGAGCTGGTCGGCGGCCGGCGCTCAGAGCGCGCGGCGCAACCACTCCTCGACGCCGGCCACGTGCACGGTGGCCCAGGACCGGGCCAGTTCGGGCTGGCGGGACGCGATCGCGTCGAGGATCGCGGCGTGCTGCTCGCGGGTGCGGGCGACCGCGCTCTCCTGGGTGAGGCCGCGCCAGATCCGGGCCCGGGTGGTGGGACCGGAGAGGCTGTCGATCAGCGAGCAGAGCACGTCGTTGCCGGCACCCGCGGCGATCTGCCGGTGGAATTCGAGGTCGTTGGCGACCAGCGCGTCGATGGTCGGTTCGCCGCCCAGGCCGTCGAGCAGCGTACGCAGCTTCGCGATCCCCTCCTCGGTCATCCGCTGGGCGGCCATCGCGGCGGCGGCCGGTTCCAGGATCCGGCGGACCTCCAGGAACTGCAGCACCGTGTCGTCGCGGTGGAAGTCGACCACGAAGCTCATCGCGTCGAGCAGCAGACCGGGGTCGAGGCTGGTCACGTAGGTGCCGTCACCCTGCCGTACGTCCAGCACGCGGATCACCGACAGTGCCTTGACGGCCTCGCGCAGCGAGTTGCGGGACAGGCCCAGCCGGTCGGCCAGGTCGGCCTCCTTGGGCAGCCGGTCGCCGGGGCGCAGTTCGCCGGAGACGATCATCTCTTTGATCTTGTGGATCGCTTCGTCGGTGAGCGCCATGCTCGTTCCCCTCCGGCCCGCGCGGTCAGTCAGTCACAGGCTCGCAGTGCGGCGCCACCGGAATCGGCGAACCCGCACCGCCCGGCGTGGCGGCGACGCGGCGCCGACCGCCCGGCTCGGTGCGAATCATCCGGCTCTCGGGCACCCAACGGCCGTGATACATCCGATGTCTACCAGCCCGTTGAACGCTTTCACAACCACTGTCGGTAAGTGAGCCGGCGAACGCCGTGTTCCCGGGCCGGTCACCGACCGCGACGCAGCCGGCGACATCCGATGGATACGCAGGTGGAGCGCCTGCTCACCGAACCCCCGGCCGACCCGCCGCGACCGGAGGTACTGTGCAGCCATGCCCGGCTCCGCCTCCGCCGCCCTCGACTCCGCCGCCGTCCCCTACGAGGTGATCCGGCACGGGCCGGTGGGCAGTGTCGCCGAGGCCGCCGCCGCGCTCGGCATGGCGGTCGCGGACATCGTGAAGACGATCGTGATCCGTCGGGGCGACAACGACTACGTCTTCGTCCTCGTGCCGGGTGACCGGGTCATCTCCTGGCCCAAGCTGCGCGCACTGCTGGGCGTCAACCGGCTCTCGCTGCCCGACGCGGGCACGGCCAAGGACGCGACCGGGTACGAGCGCGGCACCATCACCCCGTTCGGCTCCACCAACGCGTGGCCGGTCGTCGCCGACGAGCGGGTACGCGGACGTCAGATCACCCTCGGTGCCGGTGAGCGGGGCGTCGCGATCGCGCTGGCGGCCGACGAAGCGCTGCGCTCCCTGGACGCCACCGTTGCCGACGTGACCGACCCCGAACCGCCCCGCTAGCCGGGAACGGCCCGCCGCGGACAGCGGAAATCCACGGAGCGGGACAATTTCGGGTCAATGCGGTGCCCGGTCCACCGTCAGTGTTCCACCCAGCCGTGTCGCTGGGCGAGCACGGACAGCGCCTGCCGCAACTGGACGATCTGTGCCGCGGTCAACGTCGGTACGGCGTCGAGCAGCAACTCCGTCACCTCGTGCCGAAAACCAGCCGGCGTGAGTACGTCGCACATGCCGTCGTCGTCGGTGCGTTCGACCGCGGCCGGGACCGTACTGGACAGCGTTCCGTTGCCGACCGTCGCCCCGCTGTGGTCCGCTTTGAGAATTCGGACCGCCAGGGCCTTCATGCCCCGATCGCTCTCCACCGCGTCGAACTCCACTGGCACGCCCGGCACGAACGCGTATTTCCCGTCACCCAGCACGTTCGCGTGCACGAAGACGTCTTCACCACCGCCGTCCGGTGTGATGAACCCGTACCCACGCGCCTCGTCGAACCGGATGAACCTACCTCTGACCACCGCGCCCAACCTCGCCTCGACCCGTCACCGACAACTCCACGACGACACACACCGCGCGAACATCATAAGGTCACGGCCCGACCTCGAAGCGTCGCCGGACCCGTACCGGCTGTCGGCGGTGGGCCGGCTCGGCTAGACCCGAGCGGGCCCGGATGCCAGCGCGTCGCCTCCGCCGGGCACACCCGCGTCGCCGGACGAACCGCCAGCGTCGGACGAGGCGGCGGCGTCGGACGAGGCGGCGGCGAGGGTACGGATCCCCCGGTGGGCGAAGAGCAGCGGGATGATGCCGAAGACGCCGAACGAGATGTCGATGAGCTGCCACCACCAGGGGATGCCCCGGACCGGGCCGGCGATCAGCGCCAGCGGGACGATCGCGACGCAGGAGATCATGCCGAAGTGGACCACCCAGACGTTACGCACCGGATCCCGGTACGGACCCCAGAATGCGATCGCGATGACCAGGTGGGCGAAGGCCAGCCAGTCCGTTCCGTACGCGAGGAAGGGGTACTCGTCGTTGGTGGCGACGATGCCCCGGTGCACGTGGTCGATCCAGTCGACCAGCACCGGCAGGTGTTCCGGGGCCGGTGACCAGTCGGCGTGCAGCAGTTGGACCAGCAGGCGGCTCTCCGCCTCGAGGGGAAACGCGGTGACGCCACTGACAACCAGGCCGACGACGAACAGCACCAGCCAGACACGTACGCGGGTAAGGGTGCTCACGAATCGTGAGCGTAGCCAGTCCCACCTGGACCGGGCGCGCCACGGCGAGCACCGTCACACAAGATTCACAACCCTCACCCATTCCCTCCCGACCGGCCTCGCCCAGCCACGGGCGGCACGGCATGGTTTCGGACTTTTGTCACGGCACGCAGAGGCTTCTGCTGGGATCGACGGAAGTTAGTTGGTCTTGGGTCTATCTTTCGTGTTGCCCACGGATTAAGGTTCTGTTTCAGCCAGAGCCTCTCCAGAACCCCTGCATGAGACCCGCAAAAACGTTTCAGCGGCGCAATCGGCGGCGCCACTGTCCCACCCCCAACTCCCGCATCGTCGCCGCGGCCCAGGTCGCGAGGAAGGTAGCGAGACATGGACAAGACAGCCTCCAGCCGCCCACGCACACTCCCCTGGCCCGCCGCGGCCAGTTGACCCGGTAGGACGGTGGCCGACCGGCCCCGATTCCATACCCGGAACCTTGGCCGGGCAAGCGCGGCCAAGCCCACGATCCTCCGCCGTACAGGCGGGTGGCGGGACCGGTGCACCACGACCGGCCCGGACAGCAGGAAACGTGGATCGTCGTGTCGGCGCGCGCGACCACCCGGTAACAGACAACTCCCGGCGTCACCGATCGGCGGCCGGTGGCGGGTCCTGCGAGATCGCGCACCATCCATACGGATGCGGCGTCACACCCCATCGTGACAACCACACCAGCACACCGGGCCCGTGCGCGTCCGGTGTCCGCGGGTGCCGCCGCATGCCCGCTCCACACCCCCGGAGGAACATATGACAAGACCCCTGCGCCGGTGGCTTGCCGCCGTGGCCGGCGCCACCATCGTGCTTCCCGGCCTGGTGGCCGTACCGGCCTCGGCCGCGCCCGATCGGGGCTCCGCCGAGGAACGCCTGGTCACCGAGGAGAACGGACCGGCGGCGCTGCGCTCCGAGGCCCGCGCCCCGGAGGACTACCGGGTGCTGGTCTTCACCAAGACCGCCGGTACGCGTCGACCGTCCATCACCGACGGTGTCCGTACGATCCAGTCGTTGGCCGCGGCGAACGGGTTCTCCGTCACCGTCACCCAGGACGGTGGTGCGTTCACCGCCGAGAACCTGGCCGACTACCGGGCGGTGGTCTTCCTCAACACCACCGGCAACGTGCTCAACCCCGGCCAGGAGGCGGCGTTCGAGTCGTACGTGAAGGCCGGCGGCGGGTACGTCGGTGTGCACGCGGCCGCCGAAACCGAGCCGGACTGGGCGTTCTACCAGAACCTCGTCGGCGCGAAGGCGTCCGGTGTGGCCAGCACCGAGGCGGGTGTCGTCGAGGTCGCCGACCGGGTCCACCCGGCCACCGAGGCGACGCCGCAGACGCTGACCCTGACCGAGGAGTGGTACAACTTCACCACCAACGTACGGGGCTCGTCGCACGTGCTCGCCACCGCGCAGGAGAAGAGCTTCGCGGGCGGCACGATGGGCTTCGACCACCCGGTGAGCTGGTGCAAGGACTACCAGGGCGGTCGTTCCTTCTACACCGGGCTCGGCCACTCGATCGAGACCTACCGGGTCGGTGGCTTCAAGAAGCACCTGCTCGGCGGCATCCAGTGGGCGGCCGGCGTGGTCGAGGGCGACTGCGGTGCGACCGTACTCGGCAACTACGAGAAGGTCACCCTCAACGACGAGCCGGGCGAGCCGATGTCGCTGTCGGTCCTCCCCGACGGGCGGGTGCTGCACAACACCCGCGGCGGCGAGATCCGGCTGTACGACCCGACGACGGGTGCCAGCCCGGTCATCACCACCATCCCGGTGTACCAGCACGACGAGGACGGGTTGCAGACGATCTCGATCGCGCCCGACTTCGCCACCAGCAAGTGGGTCTACATCTACTACTCGCCGCCGCTGAACACCCCGTTGGACAACCCGGCGACCCCCGGTGTCAACGAGGGCGACGCCCCGGCGACCAGCACGGACCCGACGGTCTGGAACGCGTTCAAGGGTTACAACCAGCTCTCCCGGGTGAAGTTCGTCGACGGACCGACCCCTCGGCTCGACATGGCGACCGAGCAGCAGATTATGCGGGTCGACACCGACCGGGGCATCTGCTGCCACGTCGCCGGCAAGGTGAAGTTCGACGGCAAGGGTCTGGTCTACCTGATCACCGGTGACGACACCAACGCCAGCGGCTCGGACGGCTTCAACCCGATCAACGAGTCCCCCACCCAGGGACCGGGCTACGACGCCCAGCGCTCGGCCGGTAACACCAACGACCTGCGCGGCAAGGTGCTGCGGATCAAGGTCAAGGACAACGGTACGTACAGCATCCCGGCCGGCAACCTGTTCCCGGAGAACACCGACTACGACAACAAGACCCGTCCGGAGATCTTCCTGATGGGCCTGCGCAACCCGTTCCGGTTCGACGTGGACAGCAACGGCTTCGTGTACGTCGGCGACTACTCGCCGGACTCGCGTACGCCGAGTGCGACCCGTGGTCCGGAGGGCACCGGCCGGTGGTTCGCCACCAACAAGGCGGCCAACTACGGCTGGCCGTACTGCTACTCGCCGAGCCTGCCGTACATCGACTACGACTTCGTCACCCGTACCTCCGGGGAGCCGTTCAACTGCGGTGCGCCGGTCAACAACTCGCCCCGCAACACCGGCCGTACGGTCCTGCCGGCGGTCGCCCAGCCACAGTTCTGGTACACCTACGAGGCCCGGACCACCTGCGCCGGGGCGTACCTGCAGACCCCGCCCGCGACCTGCGACTTCCAGTGGCCGGTCATCGGCACCGGTGGCGTCGGCCCGCACGGCGGACCGATCTACAAGTACAACTCGGAGAGCACCTCGGAGACCAAGTTCCCCGAGTACTACAACAACAGCGTGGTCTTCGGGGAGTTCACCCGGGACAAGCTGTTCATGATGCGCACCAACGGCAGCGGCCAGCTGACCGGGGTGGAGGCGTTCCTGCCCGGTGTCATCTTCGACAACCCGATGGAGATGGAGTTCGGCCCGGACGGCAACCTCTATGTGCTGGAGTACGGCGACGGCTTCTTCCGGGCCAACCCGGACGCCCAGCTCTCCATGATCCGGTACGTGAAGGGCACCCGTTCCCCGGTCGCCGCGCTGTCGGCGAACCCGACCTCCGGCCGGGCCCCGCTGCCGGTGCAGTTCTCCAGCGCCGGTTCGTCCGACCCGGACCCGGGTGAGTCGATCTCCTTCGCCTGGGACTTCGACAGCAACGGCACGGTCGACTCGGCCGACCCGAACCCGACCTACACGTACACCGCCAACGGGGTGTACAACGCCAAGCTGACGGTGACCGACTCCAGTGGCAAGACGGCGGTGCTGACCAGGGAGATCGTGGTCGGTAACACCGCACCGACGGTCACCGTGACGGTGCCGGCAGGCGGTACGTTCTTCAACTGGGGTGACACGGTGCCGTTCACGGTCGCCGTCACCGACCCCGAGGACGGGACGATCGACTGCAGCCGGGTCACGGTCTCCTTCGTGCTCGGTCACGACACCCACGGCCACGGCGAGACCGAGACCAGTGGCTGCACCGGCACCCTGCCGACGCCGGCCGACGGTGCCGACCACGCCGGTGGTTACCTCTACGGCGGGATCAGCGCCACGTACACCGACCTCGGTGCCAACGGCCAGCCGGCGCTGACCACGGTCGGCCAGGCGATCATCCAGGTACGCCGCCAGCAGGCCGAGCACGCCCAGGTCCAGCAGGGCGTGACGATCGCCGCCAGCACCGACACCGGTGGTGGTTCACAGGTCGGCGCCATCGACGCGGGCGACTACATCGCGTTCGAGCCGATCAACTTCGACGGCGTGAGCACGGTGACCGTTCGCTACTCGGGTGGTTCCACCGCCACGGTCGGCACCCCGCGTGCCAACGTGGAACTCCGGGTCGGTTCGCCGACCGGGGCGGTGGTCGCCACCGCCGTACTCAACGCCACCAGCGGCAACGGTGCCTACGCGAGTCAGGCCATCCCGGTGACCTACCCCGGCGGCCCGCAACGCCTCTACCTGGTGTTCACCCCGGTGACCGGCGGCCCGACCACGGGCCTGGTCAACCTCAACTGGGTCGAGTTCGGAAGCACCACCCCGTAGTCAAGTCAACGCACCGGTAGCGAATGAGTGGCTGTCCACCCGGACAGCCACTCATTCTCCGTTCGGTGTGCCGGTGCGCCGGTCAGGCGTACTGCGGGGTGTCGACCCGGGTGGGTGCGACCGCGTTGCCGGCGAAGTTGTTGTCCTGGAAGTCGGCCGAGCCGCGGGTTCCGTCGCCGGTGACCCAGAGGCCGTGCGTCTGCGACTTGTACCGCTGGGTGTCCCAGACCCGGTTGTGCCGCAGGGTCAGCTCCGAGGTGGCGGCAGCCAGGGTGATCCCGGCCCGGTTCGGGGGTGCGTCCGGCAGCCGGTAGGTGGCGCCGGCTGGTGGCGTACCCCCGGCCCAGGCCGTGGTGGCACCGGGCCGGACCGGTGCGAGCAGCAGTTCGGTGGCGGTGTTGGTGGCGACCATCGCGGTCCAGTTACCCACCGTCACCATCTTGCCCCGGTGCCCGTCCGGCAGCCAGTTCGCGCCGTCGTCGCGCACGGCGGTACGGGTGTAGCTGACCCGCTCCCCCGAGCCGCTGGCGGCACCGGCCTCCCGCCGGCCGTTGTCCCGGATGCGGTTGTTCACGATCGCACCGTCGATCAGCCCCGCGTCGACCCGTACGCCGTCCAGGCCGTTCTCCCAGATCTCGTTGCCGTCGAGTACGACCTCGCGGGCCGGGATCGAGTCCTCGGCGAGGTTGTGCTCCCGGTAGCCGTAGCGGCCGTTGCGGCTGATCCGGTTGCCGCGCACGGTGTAGCGGCCGGGGGTGTTGCCGATGCTCAGCCCGTCCAGGATGTTCGCGTCGATCACGCAGTCGGCGACGATCCCGCCCCGGCCGGCGATCCCGCAGGTGCCCTGGGCGGAGACGTCGAAGCCGGCCTCGTGGTTGCCCATCATCGTGCAGCCGTTGACGATCAGGCCCTCCGCGCCCCAGTCGGAGATGCCGAACCGGTTGTCCTCGGCATGACAGGCGGTGATCCTGATGCCGCGCGGCGGCGGCCACATCTTCTGCTGGAGTTCGAGGAAGATGCCGTTGGTCCCGTTGCCGACGGCGGTGCAGGTGGAGACGGTGAGCCGTTCGCTGGCCCCCCAGCCGCCGATCCCGATGCCGATGCCGGCACCGCCCATCTGCTCCCCGGTGTCGAGTCGACCGCAGCGCAGCGCGACCACGCCCTGCACCACCGTGTCCTGGAGGAAGTCGCAGCCGAGACCGGTGGCGGCGGTGTCGTGGATGTAGAGGTCGCGGAACCGGCCGCGCATCACGTACTGGAGGCCGAGACCCTTGGCCAGGTAGTCGTAGCGGGCCAGTTGCACACCTGAGCCGTCGATCTCGAAGCTGGCGAACGTGCAGTCGGCGATGTGGTTTTCCCGGCTCGCCCCGTGCTGCACGGCGGTGAAATAGGCCAGTGGCACCGGGTCGACCCGGTTCCCCTCGTTGCTGAGCACGAACTTGGTGGCGCCGATCCCGTCCCCGACCAGGGAGATCCCGCTACGCCACACGGTGCCGGTGTCCCGGATCGAGTAGACGCCCGGCGGGCAGTGGATCACCCGCGCCAGCCCGTCGGCCGCGTACGCCGTACCGAGCTTGTCGACCAGCGCCTGTAACGCCGGCTGGTCGTTGGTCACCCCGTCCCCCGCCAACCCATGATCGCGGGCGTTGCAGACCAGATCCTCAGGCACCGACACGCCCGTCCCCCTCCGTCGCCCGAAACCCGGTCGATTCCCACTTCCGCCCAGACCTAACGCCGCACCTCCCCTCCCCCTCTCTCCCCCCACAAGATCGCCCCTCTTGTAGAGAAAGAGGGGGGTTATTTCGCGCCGGATACCCCCTCTTTCTCTACAAGAGCGGGTTCGGGGTCGGGGGGAGGCGGAGGGAGGGGCGGGGTTAGCGGGCGGGGGCGGTGGGGCGGAGGGGGGCGGGGTGGAAGGTGGGGGTGGGTGGGTGGGGCGGCGAGCCCGGTGACGACGGTAGGGCGAGCAGGTCGGTGATGGCCGAGGCCGCCAGTACGCTGGCCCGCCCGTCGCCGAACGGGAGCGCCCGCTCGGCGGTGGAGCGTACGTTCAGTTCCTGGGTCGCGGCGGCGACGAGCCGTTCCGGGTCGGTGCCGACCAGGGTGCCGTGGCCGGAGTCGAGGATCTCGGGGCGTTCCGTGCTGTCCCGGGCGACCAGCACCGGTACGCCGAGCGTGCCGGCCTCCTCCTGCAAGCCGCCGGAGTCGGTGATGACCAGGTCGGCCACGCTCAGCAGGCCGATCATCTCGGGGTAGACCAGCGGCGGTGTCAGCCGGATGCCGGGCGTACGGCCGAGTTGCGCGGTCATCTCCGCGTCGAGCGTCGGGTTCGGATGGGTCACCATGACCAGTTGCACGTCCGGAAAGCGGCGGGCGAGGAAACGCAGCCCGGAGCAGAGGCCGAAGACGCCACCGCCCCAGTTCTCCCGCCGGTGCAGCGTCACGACGACCACCCGGCGGGTCGGGTCGATCCAGTCGGGCGGCTGGGCGAGTTGGTGGTCGAGCAGATGGTGCAGCGCGTCGACCACGGTGTTGCCGGTGAGCACGATCCGGTTGTCCGGCACGCCCTCGTCGAGCAGGTGCTGGCGGGCGGTCGGGGTGGGTGCCAGGTTGAGGGCGGTGATCCGGGACAGCATGGAGCGGTTCGCCTCCTCCGGGAAGGGCCGGTCCAGGTCGTGCGTGCGCAGACCGGCTCCCAGGTGCACGACCGGGATGCGTTGCCAGAAGGCGACCATTGCGGCGACCAGCGCGGTGAGGGTGTCGCCCTGGACCACCACGGCCGCGGGTCGGCGTTGCGCGAGCACACCGTCGGTCGCGGTGAGCAGCGCGGCGGCGAGTTCGGCGAGCGACCCGGTCCGGCGTACGGGTTGCAGCGTGGCCTGGGCGGCGAGGTCGAACGGCGCCAGTGCCTCCGGCACCCGTCCGGGGTGCTGCCCGCTGTCGACCACCGTCGCCGTGATGCGGCTGTCCAGCCGCAACCGGCGTACCAGTGGGGCGGCCTTCACCGCCTCCGACCGGGTACCGAGCAGCACCACGACCTCGTTCGTGGCCGAGTCGTCAGCCCGCACGTCGTGGTCCGTACATCAGAGACACCCCTTGACAGTTAGCCGTGACGCCGATGTCACGTTAACCAGCCAAACGGACGTTTGCCGCATAAACGACTAAACCAGGTGCCGTTCGACCGAGCCGGACGCGGCTATCCGGTGAGGCCGACGTCGCGGGCGAGCAGGGCGGCCTGGACGCGGTCGGCGACGCCGAGCTTGGCCAGCACCGCCGAGACCTGGTTGCGGATGGTCTTCTCGCTCAGCCCGAACCGGCGGGCGATCCGGGCGTTGCCCTCACCCGCCGCGAGGTACCGCAGGATGTCCCGCTCACGCGGGGTGAGCTGGTCGAACGGTGCGGGCAACTCGACCGGCTGGCGGCGCAGCGTGGTGAGCACCTGCGGCCCGATCCGGGGACCGAGCACCAGACCGCCTCCGGCGACGGTACGCAGCGCGTGCAGGATGGTGTCCGGATCGGTGTCCTTGAGCACGTAACCACGGGCACCGGCCCGCAACGCGCGATTCACCACGTCCTCGTCGTCGGCCATGGTGAGCATCAGTACGTGCACGTGCGGTCGACTCTGGATGATCCGGGCGGTCGCGTCCACCCCGTCACCGTCGGGCAGCGCGACGTCCATCGCGACCACCCCGACCCCTTCGGTCACCGCCGCCACCAGCGCCTCGGCGCACGAGGCCGCCTCCACCACACCCTCGACCCACGGCTCGTCCTCGAGCATGGTGCGCAGCCCACGACGTACCACCGGATGGTCGTCCACGATCAACACGCGTACCCGATCGGACATGACTCGCCGCCTCACTCACCCAGCGACCGGGCGACCGGTTCCGGCTCGACCGCACCACCGGGCTCGACCGGGTCACCGGGACCAACCTGTCGTACGGCAACCGTACCGGTCTCGGCGGGCGCGAACTCGGCACAGGGCAGCCGGACCCGGACCCTCGTGCCGTGCGGCGACACCTCGGAGATCTCGCAGTCCCCACCCAGTTCGGCAGCGCGCTCCCGCATCGACTCCACACCGACCCCACCGGGCCGGGGACCGGCGAAACCGATCCCGTCGTCGACCACCTCGACCACGAGCTGGTGGTCCCGGCGTACGGTCACCTCGCAGGCGCTCGCCCCGGCGTGCCGGGCCACGTTCGTCAGCGCCTCCGACACCACCCGGTACGCCGCCACCTCGACCGCCGCGGACAGCCCGCGCAGGTCGTGTTCCACGCTCAGGCGTACCGACAACTGTGGACCGTCGAAGCGCTCGCACTCGACCCGCAGCGCCGACTCCAGCCCCCGGTCCAGCGCCGCCGGCCGCAGCTGGTCGACCAGTTGCCGTACCTCCTGGGTGCAGGTGCGCAGGTCGTCGGCGAGCCCGTCGAGGACCCGGCCGAGCCGGTCCTGCCCGTCGGCAATCTTCCGCGCCGCGCGTACCTGCATCGACATGCCGGCGAAGGTCGGGCCGAGCCCGTCGTGCAGGTCCCGGCGCAGCCGCCGACGCTCCTCCTCGCGGGCCATCACCAACCGTTCCCGCGACTCCTGCAGGTCACGAATCAACCGGGCGGTGGCCGTGGCGACCGAGGCGTGCAGCGCCACGTCGCTCAGCAGCCGGCGCTCGACCGGGGTGAACCGGCTGCCGGAGCGGCGGTGGGCCACGATCAGGCTCCCCACCCGTTCCCCGTGGGTGAGCATGTCGAACCGCTCGACCGAGGTGGTCGCGCGGCCGTGTTCGGCGTGCAGTCTCGGCCCGTCCGTCCCGTCGACCTCGACCGCCACGTACGGCACCTGCAACGAGCGCGCGATGGTGCCGGTCAGCAGCGGCAGGACCGCCTCCGGCTGCACGGTCCGCTCCAGCAGGTCACCCAGCCGGGCGAGCACCGCGTACGGGTCGTCACGGTCGCCGTAGAGCAGCCGGTTCACCCCGCGCTGCACCCGGTGCCGCAGCGGGTCGAAGGTGACCGCGATCAGGCCGGTCGCCACGAGCGAGGCGTTGGAGGTGCTGCCGCGCAGCAGGATGTCGCGCAGCAGGGCGACGATGGCCACGAAACCGGCGATCACCAGCAGGCTCATCACCAGCCACACCAGGGTCCGGTTGATCACCTGCTCCAGCCCGTACAAGCGGTAGCGCAGTACGGCGAGCGTCATCGCGGCCGGGATGGCGATCACCATCAGCACCCAGGCGCCGGCCAGGTTGAGCCCGTCGAGCAGCAACCCGAGCAGGAACAGCACCCCGGCGGCGAGCAGACAGGCGAGCTGCTGGCGGACCTCCCCGACCGACCGTCGCCACCGCTGCACGAGCGACACCAGCACCGCCACCAGTCCGAGCAGGCCGACCCCGACCGACAGCAGCGCGATCCGTACGAGTAGTCGGGCCCGCTCGGTCGCGGCCAGCTCGCCGGAGAAGAGCAGGTTGCGGGGGTCGTCGAGGGCGGCCACGGCGAGCGCGCCGGTGGTGACCGCGGTCGACGCGACGATCAGCGCCGCCACCAGCCGCCAGCGCGGGCCGGGCAGCCTTCCGTCCGGGAAGTACAGCAGGGCCAGGAAGATCAGGCCGTACGGCGGCCACCACAGCCACTGGACCAGCCAGGCCAGCGGCAACCAGGTGAGCCAGCTCAGCGCCAGCACCGCGACGGCGGCGGTGAGTCCGGCCGCGAGCATCAGCCGCCCGACCCGGTGACCGGGTACGCCGGCCAGCACCAGGCCGCCCAGCCCGGTGAACGACGCGGCGATCACCGCGGTCATCGCGGTCGGCCCACCCGGTGCCGGCGCGAGCCACTGCCCCACCAGCACGAGTACGGCGACGACCACCGCCGCCGCGGCGAGCACGCGACGGCGGTTGATCATGGATGCTGCGGTGGACATCAAGTCGGGCCTCCCCGGGCGCCGGCGGACGGTCAGTGTGCCCAGCCTGCGGCGTGCATGGCGTTGTGCAGGAAATTGCCGGTGTTGCCGTGCATGTGCCACGGCAGCGCGTCGATCGCGTCCTGCAACGTGCCGCCGCTCGGCGCGGGCATCTCGTCGACCAACTGCTCGACGGTGGTCCGGTACCGGTCGGTGAGCTCGGGGTGGTCCTTGAGGTACCGCTCCAGGTGCTCGAAGACCGCCTGGAGCCGCCGCTGGAGTTCGTCCGGGTCGGCCGGCTCGGCGCTCGGTTGCAGGTCGGCCATCCGCCAGTCGGGCCCGAAGTACGGGGCCAGCCGCTGGCCGTCGGTGTGGAAGAACTCGACCGCTCCGCCGAACCTGTCACCCAGCTCCGGCTCGGCCAGCACCGCGCCGAGATCGCCGTAGAGGTGGGCGAAGGTGTTGTCGGCGGCGAGCAGCAGGATCCGCCGGTCGGTCTCGGTGGGGACGTCAGACATCATGACTCCTCGTTTCGATGGTCGGAGGTGGACCGGCGGTCGTCGGTACCGTCAGCGCGCCGGTTCGCCGGAGCGTAGGTGACGCGGCGTCCACTCGGGATCGTCGTTGAGGTCCGAGCCTCGTTGCCGAACGCTCGGAGACCATCGTCGCCCGGACGATGTCCCGCAGACCCGGGAGTTCGGCCCGATCGGCGGGACAAAGCGCCGCCCGCACGGGACCGGTGCCGTACCCGTCGCCCGTGATCCCCGGCGGGGGAAACCAGCCGGTCTGCGGCTACTTTCCGCCGTCGGGCGCGGGGCCGAGGCCGGTGACGGCGGAATCGACGGGTACGAGGTAGTCGTACACGGCTCGGGCGAGCTGGCGTACGGTCTCGGCGCCGGTGGCCTCCGGGCCGGAGGTGACGAAGGCGACCGCCACCTCGGAGTGCGGGATCAGCAGGTAACCGACGTCGTGCGAGGCGTCCGGCAGTTCGCCGGTCTTGTGCGCGACCGGCACGCCCGGCGGCAACGCGGCCGGGATCTTCGTGTTGATCGTCTGTTCCAGCATGAACGAGATCATCAGCGCTCGGGACGCGGGCGAGAGAATGTTCCCGTCCCAGACCGCGCCGAGCAGCGACACCACGTCGTCCGCGGTGAGGTAGTTCTCCTCGCCACGCGCGGCCGCTGCGGTGTCGAGCATCCTGCGGTTGAGCGCGGTCTGCTTCAGCAGCATCGTGTCGATGAGCGCGTTCACCCGGACGAACCCGTCGAGATGGTTGATCAGTACGTTCGCCGCCGTGTTGTCGCTGTAGATGATCATGTACCGGGCGAGCCGGTAGAGCGTCACCACCTGTGGGAACGTCTCGTGCTGCAATTCGCCGGAGCCGCCGACGACATCCTCGGGCAGGACCAGCACACCGTCGGTCAACGACTGCCAGCCGCAGTCGACCTCGCGCAGCAGCTCGGCGAGGATCCACAGCTTGATGACACTCGCGGCCTTCGGCCGGAAGGTGCCGTCCACCCCGATCTGCTGGTCGCCGTACCGGCCGGACAGGTCGCGTACGGCAACGCCGGTCGGGTTGGGCGACGCTGCCACGATCTCCCGCAGTTGCTCGGTCAGCGGCAACAGCTCCGCACCGCGCCGCCGGTCGACGGGCGGCTGCGGATTGGTCACCACCTCACCGCTCAGCACCACGGGCTCCAGGTCCGGGCGGTGGATCTCGACCGCCCCTTCGGTGCGACCGCGCAACGGCACCCGGTAGACGTACGTGATGCCGTTGACCGTCACCCGTCCGCTGGCGACCCCGTCGGTCACCCTCATGCCCTGGTCCAACACCCGGCCGGTGTCACCGTCGCAGCCCCGGTACCGCACGATGCGTTCGGCCGCGTCGACCGCGAAAATGGCGTTCTCGGTGGCGAGCCAGGCCAATTCGGTCCGTGGCGGCGACGGATCGGCGTGGTCGGCGGACCAGGGGTCACGACCATCGGCGGGCCCGATGTCGGGACGGCCGGAGTGCGCGGGTGCCGGCATCCCGACGATCACCATCAGGGTGGTCACCGCCAGCACGGCCAGCCGACCGCAGAGCAGGGCGACGGTGGCGGCGATGGCGGCGGTTCGCCGGTGCCGGGCGACCCGCGGTCGGTTCTGGTTCACCCCGGCAACGTAGCCAGCCGTACAGGCCGACCGAGGCGGCTCGGCACGGACATCACCCGACCGTGCGTACGCCCCCGGCGGGTCGCGGACGACCCGCACGAACCCGGCCGAACCGGCCCCGGCGAGGGGAGCCGCCACCCGCACCGGGCCGGGTCGCCAGCAATTCGGCGCAGTCCGAATGGTGTAGATCGCAGTGGATGTGACACGACCGGTCCGGTCAGACTCGACAGTGTCAACGGGGGTTTCAGGAAGGAATGGAACATGCGAGTAGGACGTCTACTGGTCGGCGCGACATTCGCGGCGGCACTGACACTCGGCATCATGGCAACACCGGCCCAGGCCGGCGACGCGCACACCAACGGCTGGGGCTACCCCGGCGCGGTCACCGCCAACAGCTGGGACCACCCCGGCGCGGTCACCGCCAACGGCTGGGAGTACCCCGATGCGGTCACCGCCAACAGCTGGGACCACCCCGGCGTGGTCACCGCCGACGGCTGGGAGTACCCCGATGCGGTCACCGCCAACGGCTGGGACCACCCCGGCGCGGTCGACAGCAACGGCTGGGGGCACGCCGACTGACCAGCACCGACGACCACGGCTGGCCAGAGCGGGCTGACCATCGGTTCCGTGCCGTCTCGCGGCTGGTGAAGTGGGTGACGTCGGCGGGTGGTCCTCGGACCACCCGCCGGACTCGCTCCGCCGTACGACACACCGGCCGGGCGGTCCGTTGGGAGACTGGAGCCCGGCGGGTTCGCACGACCCGCGATACCGGAGGAGGCTGGAGTGTCCGTCCCGACCCCTGGCGTCATCGTCATCACCGGGGTGATGGCAGCCGGCAAGTCGACCGTGGCGCAGCGCCTCGCGGAACGGCTTCCCCTCGCCGCCCACGTCCGAGGAGACGTGTTCCGAAGAATGATGGTCACGAACCGGGAGGAGCTCACGCCGGAGCAGACCACCGAGGCGACCGCGCAGCTCTGGTTGCGTTACCGGCTCGCCGCGAGCGTCGCGGACGGGTACGCCGAGGCGGGCTTCGCCGCCGTGGTGCAGGACGTCGTCCTCGGTCCCGAACTGGCCGAGTACGTCGACCTGCTGACCGCCCGGCCCCGGCACCTGGTTGTCCTCGCGCCGAGGCCGGAGGTGGTGCACACGCGCGAGAGCCTCCGGGGCAAGCGCGGCTACGGCGACTGGACGGTGGAGGTGTTGGACCGGTCGCTGCGTCGGGACACCCCGAGGATCGGGCTGTGGCTGGACAACTCCGACCAGACGCCGGACGAGACCGTGGACGAGATCCTCGCCAAGCTCGCCGACGCCCGCCTGCCGGACTAGCCGATCGGGCCGCCGCTACTCCGTTGGCTGGCGCAGGCCGTCCGCACGCCGCTGGAACAGGATCCGCTCACCGTCGTTGCGAGTGAGTTCGGCGGCTCGGGTGAACTCCGCGCGCGCCTCGTCCGCCCGTCCCAGCCGGGCCAGCAGTTCTCCGCGTACGGCCGGGAGTTGGGGGTAGTCGCGTAGCGCCCGTTCGCGGGTGAGGTCGTCGGCGAGCGCGAGTCCGCGTACCGGGTCGTCGGCCAGGCCGACCGCGACAGCCCGGTTCAGCAGGATCACCGGGGACGGCTGGAGGTGGGCGAGCACCTCGTAGAGTGCCGCGATCCGGGACCAGTCGGTCAGCTCCGCGCGGGTGGCGCGGGCATGGCAGGCGGCGATCGCGGCCTGGAGGGTGTAGACGCCGCCGCCGAGGGTTTCGGCACGGTCGAGGGCGGCGAGCCCGCGCCGGACGAGCAGCCGGTCCCAGCGGCGGCGGTCCTGGTCGGGCAGGAGCACCGGCTGCCCCTGCGGGTCGGTCCGGGCGCCCAGCCGGGAGGCCTGCAACTCCATCAGGGCCGTCAGGCCGTGCACCTCGGCCTCGTCCGGCAGCAGGCCGCTGAGCAGCCGGCCCAGCCGCAACGCCTCCTGGCACAGCTCGGGCCGGGACCAGTTCGGGCCGCCGGTCGCGGCGTACCCCTCGTTGAAGATCAGGTAGACGACCTCCAGTACCGAGGCGAGCCGGTCCACCAGTTCCGCCGGGGTGGGCAGTTCGAACCGGACCCGCGCGGCGGCGAGCGCGCGTTTGGCCCGGACGATGCGCTGGGCCACGGTCGCCTCCGGCACCAGGAACGCCCGCGCCGTCTCGCCGGTGGTGAGGCCGCCGACCATCCGCAGGGTCAGCGCCACCCGCGCCTGCACCGGCAGCACCGGATGCGCGGCCGTGAAGATCAGCCGCAGCAGGTCGTCGCCGATGTGGTCGTCGAGGGCGTCGTCGAGGGCCGCCTCGGCGTACTCCTGCTGGATTTCGACGTCGCGGCCGAGCAGGTCGAGCTTGGTCGCGTACCGCTGCTGCCGTCGCAGCAGGTCGACCGCGCGATGTTTCGCGGTCGCCGTCAGCCACGGCCCAGGATCTTCGGGTACGCCGGTCGCCGGCCACTGCACCAACGCGGCGACCAGCGTGTCCTGGGCGATCTCCTCGGCCAGCCCGACGTCGCGGACCAGCCGGGCGATCCGGGCGATCAACCGGGCGGACTCGATCCGCCAGACCGCCTCCACGGCACGTCTGGCGGCCTGCCCCGGATCGTCCGGTGCCGGATCGGTAGCCGTCACGACCACCGATCCAACCACCGATCGGGTCACTCCGGGAGCGGGAAGTCCTCCGGGCCGTACACCTTCAGGATGTCGGCGTCGCCCTCCCAGCCCGGCCAGAGGTCCCGGTGCGCCTTCATGAACCGCGAGGTCCACTCGACCACCTCCTCCTTGGCCCGTACCTCGTAGAGCGCGTAGCTGATGACCTCCTTCGCCTCGGCGAACGGGCCGTCGGTCACGGTCAGGTCCCCGCCGGTGACGGTGACCCGCGCGCCGGCCGCGCTCGGCGCCAGCCCGCCGGTGTCGAGCAGGCTGCCGGAGTTGGTCGCCTCCTCACCGAGCTTGGCGATCGCCGCCATCAACTCCGGTGGTACGGGCGTGGTGGGCTGTTTGGCCCGCAGCAGTGCCAGGTATCGCATGGTCGAACTCCCTCGGGTGGTGTCGGGGCGGAAGGATTGTCAGTGCAGTCGGCGGGACCGGCCGTGGTGGTACACCGAGATCAGCGAGAGCCAGGCCCAGGCCAGCACGATCGCCACGGTGAACGACAGCGTCGCCCAGGAACTGCCGCCACCGCCGGCCACGGCGACAAAACCGGCGAGGAACAGCACCCCGGTCAGGCGTGAGAACACCGCCCATCCTCGCTGGTCGTCGGCGGTGAACCGGCGGGCGAGCACGAAACACGCCGCGACCAGTGCGACGAAGCCGACGCCGCCCAGCCCGAAGTGGAGCAGCCCGTGCCAGGAGGTGCCGGTGCCCTGCTCCGGCGTACCCGCCGGGAAGCCCTGTGCCGGGTCGGCCCGGAACATCCCGCCGCCGACCAGGCCCAGGCCGTAGATCCCGAGCAGCCGGGGAGCCCAGGTGCCGGCCGGTCCGGGGTCGAGCGAACGCCGCAGCCCCACCGCCGCGGCGATCACCAGCAGGCCGGTCACGATCAGGTTGGTGACCTGGATCCATCCCGCCGTGCCGTTGGCGAGCAGGCTCCAGGCGTGACGGGTCGGGTCGAAGCCGTCCCGCGCCACCATCTGTGCCACCGACACCAGGACGTACAGCGGGCCGGCGACGACACCGGCGGCCAGGAGCCGCCCGGTGAGCCTGAGCCCGGCGGCGGCCGGCCGGTCGGCCACCGCCTCGACCGTGACGGGCGGATTCGACTGGGACATGGACGCTGTCCCCCTTCGGTTCGTGGGGCCGCTCTCCGGCCCGCTACCTGTTGCTCGAACGGGAGGAGGAGATTTCGACACCGGCGCCGAACTTTTCTTGCGGAGATTTCCGGGCGCCCGTCCCGCCGGCCCGGGGACGCCGGCTACTCCGTGGCGCCGTTGAGCATCCAGGGGAGGTTGAACTTGCGGAACACGATCGTGCGGTGCGAGGTGTCGCTGTTGCCGGTGTTCTCGTTCACCTCGACCAGGGCGCCGACGGTGTAGTCCGCGGTCTTGGTCATGCTGGAGTAGCCGCCCTCGGCCACGCTGCCGCTGCCCAGCCCGGCCCAGGCCGGCAGCGGCGCGTCGGCGAGCCGCCGGAAGATCGGCCAGGTCCGGCCCTCGTCGTAGCTGATCCGTACGGTCATCTTGGTCCGGGTTTCGGTGCTCGCCGAGTTGAGGAAGACGATCCGGGTCGGCGAGTCGAGGTTGTAGCGCATGATCGACCCCTGCGCGCGGGGGTCGAGCAGCGTGTTGTCCGGCGCGTACGCGCTGAAGCCGGACTCGATCGTCCCCCGCGACACCCAACGACGCTTGGCGCTCTCCCAGACCGAGGAAACCGCCCGGTCGTTGCGCATCAGCCGTCCGTCGGTCAGCTCCAGCACCGTGCCCTCGCTCGTACCCTCCTGGGCGGCGCCGCCGGTGGTGGTGAGTCGCTGCACCTTCCAGGTGAGGCCGTGGTCGTCGCTGTAGATGTTGCGGTAGAGCGCGGGGACGACCAACCGACCGCCGGTGGTCTGGATGCCGACACCGGGTCCGATCGCGTCCCACGCCCAGGTCGCGCCGTTGCCGAACGTCCTGGGCTTGAGGGTGGCGGTCAGGTCTGCCGGGTCGCTCCAGCTCACGCCGTCGTCGGTGCTGCTGGAGACGTACACCTTGCGGTGGTCCCAGGCGGTGATCCGGGTGGTGCCGTCGTCACCGTTCTGGCTGTAGCCGGCCGGGTTCCAGGACATGAAGAGCCAGATCTTGCCGTTGCTCTGGTCGACCACCGCCGTCGGGTTGCCCCAGGTCCCCTGGCCGGCGCCGACCACCTCGCGCAGCCCGGACCAGGTGCCCCCGTTGTCGGTCGACCGCTTGTAGACGAGGTTGATGTTGCCCCAGTCCCGGTTGTCCGACGCCCTGCCTTCGGCGAAGGCGAGCAGCGTGTTGGCCCTGGTGCGGACGAGCGACGGGATGCGGAACGAGTGGTAGGTGATGCCGTTGAGCACCTCACCTCCACCGCCGTCGAACAGCAACCTCTCACTGTGTACGGCCGCGGCCGCGTCCGCCGGTCGTGCCACCGCCTGCGCGGCGACGCCGGCCAGCAGGGCTCCGATGAGTACGAGGGATGTCCTCTTCAACCTGGTCATGCGGCCATGCTGTCAACCGACATGTACGCAACAAAGTGGACCGACCGGGTCGTTCCCGGCGAAGCCGGAGCGATGAATTCAAGGTGAACCTCGGCACGGTCACCGTCCCGCCGATCAGGCGGCCGGTGAGCCAGATCCCGTCCGGGCCGGTAGTGACGCCCGGACGAGACTATTCCCCACCGCGCCGCATTTCCGACCAGAGCACTCTCGAAGTTGTCGTCACAGAATGTGAACGTCAAGGATGTTCACAACCGATGACGAGGGGGTGACGAACATGAAGAAGGTTTCCGTGAAGGTGCGCAAGACCGTTCTGCGTGAGAAGAAGATGCTGGCCTGCAAGCCGACCTGATCCCGATCAGGACCGGTGGACGAGTCGGGTCGTGCGGGCTCCCTGTTCTGCCGACCGAACACCCTTCAGGGCAGAACGGGCTCGGCCTCGACTTCCTAGCAGAAAAGGGGGACGGTAGCCCCGTCCCCCTTTTCTGGCTGTCTGGCGCCCCACGGAGAGGAAATGGCTATGGAACTGAGGCGGGCACGCTCGCTGGTGGCGTACTGGGTGAACGGTGAGATGGTGCTCGACGACTATCTGGATCGGACCCCGGAAAACGGCGAGAAGAACGGAGTCGCGGTCGACGGGGCGGCACTGGACATCCTGAGCCAGTTCGACGACTGGACGGATCCGGAGCAGGTCAGCCACCGCTTCGACGACTACGACCCGGCCTCGGTGCTGGAGGCGGTCACCGACCTCGCGGAGGCGGGACTGCTGCGTACGCGGCAGGCCGCGCAGGAGGAGGACCGGATCCTCGACCGCTGGCAGGCCTGGGGACAGTCCGCCCAGTTCTTCCACTTCGACACGAAGGACACGGCGTACATCAGCACCGAAGGCGCCAGCGCGGACCCCGAGATCGCGGCCAGCCGCGCCGCCGTGTTCGGCGAGATCAGGGCGAGCGGGCCGGCGCCGGAGATGTTCGCGCGCAATGTCGACGCGGAACGGATCATGCTCACCCGGTCGTTCCTGCCGTTGGACCGCGATTTCGCCGACGTACTGCTGTCGCGCCGTACCCACCGTCATTTCACCGAGGACGCGGTGCCACTGCGCAGCTTTTCCACCGTCCTGCACTACACGTTCGCACCGATGCACTTCTTCGATGCCGGCGTACTCGGCAAGCTGATGCTGCGAACCAGTCCGTGCGGCGGCGCCAGGCACGAGAGCGAATGTTACGTGGCGGTCCGCAACGTCGAGTCGATCCCGCCGGGGCTCTACCGTTATTCGCCGTCGGACCATAGTCTGGAGGTCCTCTCGTACGACTTCGACACCGTACAACTAGGACGCCTCACCTTCGACCAGAAAATGGTGACGACCGCCGGCTTCGTTTGTTTCCTCACCATCGACGTGCAGCGGGCGATGTTCAAGTACCGCAGTGCCCGGATGCTCCGTACCGTCCTGCTCGACACCGGTCATCTCGCGCAGACGTTCGCACTCTGCGCGACGGCGGTCGGGCTCGGACCGTGCCAGACCGACGCCTTCCGCGACTCCGAACTGGAGGCCGCCCTGGGCGTCGACGGCGCCGCCGAGACCGCCGTCTACGTACTGGCCGCCGGTGTGCCGGCCCGGCGTACTGACGGACATCCGATCGCCGACGCCCCGGACGAGGTCGGTCGCCGTACCCCGCAGGAATCCGCCCCGCAGAAACCAGCCGCATAGGCACCGGCGAGCACGGTGCCCCACCTTCCACCCAGGAGAGCACCGTGCAAACCCAGCCCGGCCCACCGGTTCAGGCCACCAAAGCCGACGACCCGGCGCTGCGCCGCATCCAGCGTCGCGTCGTCGTGTCGATCCTGGTGGTACAGGCGGTGTTCTCCCTGGTCTTCGCGATGACCGGGCCACTGGTCTCGCTGATCGCCGAGCGGATGACCGGATCGGCCCGTGACGCCGGCTTCGCGCAGGCCCTCATCTTCTGCGGCGGGGTGCTGTTCAGCATCCCGCTGGCCGCGCTCTCGGCGAAGCGGGGTCGACGCGCCGGCATCTCCACCGGCTACCTCACCGGTGCGGCCGGTTCCGCGCTGGTGGTGGTCAGCGCGTCGCTGTCGAGCTATCCGTTGCTGCTCGTCGGCGCGGTGGGTGTCGGCGCGGCGCTCTCGGCCGGGTTCCAGGCCAGATTCGCCGTGACGGACCTCGCCGACTCCAACCGGATCGGGCGGTCGATGGGCATCCTGTCCTGGAGCGCCATCGCCGGATCCGTGGTCGGCCCGCCGCTGGCCGGTGGGGTCGAACAGCTCGGTGCGGGGCGCCTCGCGGAGTTCACCGCACCGTTCGCCGCGGTGGCCGTGGGCCTCGCCCTGGCCGGCCTGCTGGTGCTGGTGACGCTGCGGCCGGATCCGCTGCTGCTGGCCCGGTCGATGGGACGCGAGCAGGTACGCGAGCGCCGCAACACCCGTGCCGCGCTGGGCGCGAGCCTGCGCAATCCGATGATCCGGCAGGGCATCGCGGTGGTGGTCACCGTACACACCGCGATGATCTCGCTGATGAACATGGCACCGATCCACCTGAGCCACGGCGCTGCCACGCTCACCTCCATCGGCCTGGTGATCGGCATGCACTCCGCGGCGATGTACCTGCCCGGTCCCCTGGTCGGCTACCTGTCCGACCGGTTGGGACCGTACCCACTGCTGGTGACGAGCCTGGGCGTGATGGCCACGGCCGCGGTGGTGCTCGCGATGTCACCGGAGGGCGACACCGTGATGGTCGGCATCGGACTGACGCTGCTCGGCGCCGGCTGGTCGGCGGGTTATCTCGCCGGCTCCGTGTTGATCACCTCGGCCACGGAGGGTCAGCTTCGGACGATGGCGCAGGGTGCCTCGGACTTCCTCGTCCAGCTCGCCTCCGCGCTCGGTGCCCTGCTCGCCGGGGTGATGGCCGCCGCGCTGGGTTACGACGGCCTGTCGATCTTCTGGCTCGCGGTGATCGTCGCCCTGCTGATCCGGATCCTGACCCGGCGCCCGGGGGTGGCGGCCGGTGGTACGACGACCGCCGCGCCTTCCGACCCGCAGTCAACGGCACCGGCAGCCGACAAGGCGGACGCGACCGACTCCCGGTAACCCTTGCCGGGCCCCGGATCGGGCCCGGCGTGACGCGTCGAGTTCCGATGCCCGATCGCCCCACCGTTGCTGCCGTCAGGGTAGGGATCTCGCGCGTACGTGCGCGCGTTCGCCCTGGCTGCCGAAGAGGCTGAGCACCTCGACGGGTGCGGGGTCGGCGCTGGCGAACCAGTGCGGTACGCGGGTGTCGAACTCGGCCGCCTCACCCGGTACGAGCACAAGATCCTGGTCGCCGAGGACCAGCCGGAGCCGCCCGCTGAGGACGTAGAGCCACTCGTAGCCCTCGTGGGTCTTCGGCTCCGGCACCGTCGTCGGCCGGGCCGCCGGAATGAGCATCTTGTACGCCTGGAGCCCACCGGCGCGACGGGTCAGCGGCACCAGGGTCATGCCGTTGAGGTTGACCGGGCGCAGGTGCACCCGGGGGTCCCCGGTCGGTGGTGCGCCGACGAGCTCGTCGATCTGGACGCCGTACGCGCGGGCCAGTGGCAAGAGCAGTTCCAGGGTCGGGCGGCGTTGGCCGGACTCCAGCCGGGACAGGGTGGAGACCGAGATGCCGGTCGCCTCGGCGAGGCTGGTCAGCGTGATCTCGCGTTGCCGGCGCAGCGTACGCAGCCGGGGTCCGACCGCGGTGAGCACGCTCTCCAGGTTGTCGTCCATCGGCCCAGTTTGCCACAACGGCAAGAATGTTTGCCGATCTGTGCCGACGGTCGCACAGTGGTCGCGGAGGTGGTCACCATGACCAGTGAACTGGCAGAACAGCCGACCCGGACGTTCGACGTCGCGGTCGTCGGCGGGGGTGCCGCCGGGCTGAGCGCGGCGGTGGTGCTGGGCCGGGCCCGGCGCTCGGTGATCGTGATCGACGCGGGATCGCCCCGCAACGCCCCCGCCGCCGGGGTGCACGGGTTCCTGTCCCGTGACGGCATGAACCCACATGAACTACTCGAAACTGGCCGCAAGGAGGTCGACCACTACGGCGGCCTCCTGATCCAGGGCGAGGCGGTCGGCGCCCGCCGCACCGACGACGGCTTCGAGGTGGCTCTCGGCGACGGTCGGCTGGTCACCGCCCGACGGCTGCTGGTGACCACGGGACTGGTCGACGAACTGCCCGACGTCCCAGGTCTGCGGCAGCGGTGGGGCCGGGACGTGCTGCACTGCCCGTACTGCCACGGGTGGGAGGTGCGGGACCGGGCGATCGGCATCCTCGGCACCGGGCCGATGGCCGTACACCAGGCGCTGCTGTTCCGGCAGTGGACACCCGACCTGGTCCTGTTCACCCACACCGCACCGGAGCTGACCGACGAGCAGGCCGAACAACTCGCCGCCCGGGGCATCCGGGTGGTTCCCGGCACCGTCGAATCCCTCGACGTGGCCGACGACCACCTCACCGGCGTACGCCTGACCGACGGGACGGTCGTCGCGCGCCAGGCACTGGTGGTCGCCCCGAGGTTCGTGGCCGCCTCGCAGGTGCTGGCCACCCTGGGCTTACAACCCACCCAGGACCCGCGCGGCGTCGGGGAGAGCATCGCCGCCGACCCCACCGGGTCGACCGAGGTGCCGGGCGTCTGGGTGGCCGGCAACGTCACCGACCTCGGCGCGCAGGTGGTCATGGCGGCCGCTGGTGGCGTCACCGCCGCCGCCGCGATCAACGCGGACCTGATCAGGGAGGAGACCGAGGCGGCGGTCGCGGCGCACCGCGGGTCGCGTACGGCGGCACCCGGACACGGCGCCGCACACCAGCACTCGACCGACGAGATCCTGTTCACCCGGGAGTTCTGGGACGAGCGCTACGGGTCCGCCGACCGGATCTGGAGCGGCAACCCGAACCCGCACCTCGTCAGCACCGCCACCGACCTGGCACCGGCGACGGCGTTGGACGTCGGCAGCGGCGAGGGCGCCGACGCGATCTGGCTCGCCTCCCTGGGCTGGCGGGTCACCGGCGTCGACATCTCCGGGGTGGCGCTGGAGCGCGCCGCCGCACGGGCCGCCGAGCAGGGCGCTGACGTCGCCGAGCGGCTCACCTGGCAACAGGCCGACGTCATGTCCTGGGATCCCGCACCCGCGCAATACGACCTGGTGTCGGCGCAGTTCATGCACCTGCCCCGACCGGCACTCCAGGCGCTGCACCACCGCCTGGCGGCGGCCGTACGGCCGGGCGGGACCCTGCTCGTCGTCGGTCACCACCCGTCGGACCTGGACACCTCGATGGGGCGTCCCGACCGGGCCGACCTGATGTTCACCGCCGAACAGGTAGCGGCCGCCCTCGACCCGAACGCATGGGACATCGTCGTCGCGACACCGCAACGGCAGGCCACGGATCCGGAGGGCCGGACCGTCACCATCCACGACGCCGTCCTGCGAGCCACCCGCCGCCACTGACGACGCGGCTCCGGAACAGGAGGCGGACCGTCACGGTCCGCCTCCCCTGTCGGCCGGGACGGTTCCGGTGGTGCCAGACTTGCGCGATGTTGCGCGTCGGGATCCTCGTGGCGGCACTGGTCGGTGTCGCGGCCACGCCCCCGCTCCTCGGGCTCACCGCCGCACCGGCGCAAGCGGTGGCGCCGACACCGGTGGTGGCCGCACCGGCCAAGGGCACCGAGGTCTGCGTCATCGCCGACGAACGGCTGATCGAGATCTCCGGCATGGTCGCCACCGACGACGGTTACGTCGTGGTCAACGACAGTGCCGACCTGGAGAGCCGCCGGAAGGTCTTCTTCCTCGACAGATCGTGCAAGGTGACCAGGACGGTGTCGTACCCGAGCCGCCCGCGTGACACCGAGGACGTGGCGATCGCCCGAGACGGCACGATCTGGATCGCCGACATCGGTGACAACGACCGGGCCCGGACGAACGTCGCGCTGTGGAAGTTGGCCAAGGGCGCCAAGGCACCGGTGCTGCACCGACTGTCCTATCCGGATGGTGCGCACGACGCCGAGGCACTGCTGCTAGCCGGCGACGGCACGCCGATCGTCGTCACCAAGGACCCCGGCACACCTCGGCTGTACGTACCCGACGGGCCGCTGCGGGCCGGTGCGACCGTACGGATGCGCAAGGTCGGTGAGCTGAGCCTGCCCCGTACCGGCACCGACAATCCCTGGTCCGCCTTTGGTCGGCTGATGGTCACCGGGGGCGCCACCGCGCCGGACGGCAGCCGGGTGGTGCTGCGTACCTACGCCGACGCGATCGAGTTCGACGTCACCGACGGCAACGTGGTCGAGGCGGTCACCCGTGGCGTACCCCGGATCACGCCACTGCCGGACGAACCCCAGGGCGAGTCGATCACGTACAGCCGCGACGGCCGGTTGTTGCTGACCGTCTCCGAGACCTCGGACCAACCGGCCACCACCCGACCGACCGTGCTCGGTTACACCCCGGCGGGCAGGACAGCGCCCGCGCCCGCCGCCAGTACGACCGGGCCGGCATCACCGAGCACGTCGGAGTCGAGCAGCTCGGAGCCGAACGGGTCGGGGTCGAGCGCGTCCCCGGCGAGCAGCCGAGCGCAGCCGGCGGAGGGACCGGACGGTGTGTTCGTCGCCCGCCTGCTCGGCGGGCTCGGCCTGGCCATGCTGGCCCTGGCGATCGTCGGCGTGCTCGGGGTGCTCGCCTTCCGCCGATGATCGCCGGCAGGGCACCAGCCTCCGGGGCGTCGGCGATGCCCGCCCTGGGTAGTAGCGGCGTACAGGCCGAAACGAGGAGGCGACGAAGGTGACCCGTACGTTGGTCCGGGGTCGGCGGGCGGCCGGCGGTCTGCTCGCCGCCGCCATGCTGCTCTCCGCCTGCACCTGGCACGACGGCCGCTGGTCGGACGACAACCCGGACCGGACGACCGCTACCGAGTCCGACCGCGCGGCCGACCACGTGGCCGCCGGGGCGCGCGCCGAGCGGCAGGAGGCGACGCTCGACCTGCTCAACGGCTCCGACGTGGTCCGGGTGAGCACCGCCGGGCTCGGCGACGACCTCTACCGCATCTCCACCCCGGAGGATGCCAAGGTGCGGCCGTCGGTGCACGTCGACGGGGACACCGTATTGGCGGGACTCGCCGGCACCGGTCGGGCCGGGCCGGCGATCGTCAGCATCGTGCTGAGCGACGCGGTCCGCTGGCGGATCCGGCTCGGTGGCGGTGCCGGCGAGGAAACCGTCGACCTGACCGGCGGCCGGGTCGCGGAGGTCGACTTCAGCGCCGGCACCAACCGCGCCGAGGTGATCCTGCCGCCCGCGAGCGGCACGGTCCGGGTGGTGATGGGTGGCGGCGCCAGCCAGTTCCTGGTCCACCTGACCGGTGACGCTCCGGCACGGGTACGGGCCGGCGGCGGCGCCGGCACCGTCACCGTGGACGGCAGCAGCCGCTCGGGCGTGGCCGGCGGCACGGTGATCACACCGCCGGCCTGGGAGACCGCCACCGACCGGTACGACATCGACGCCACCGCCGGTGTTTCCACCCTCACCGTCGACCGCCGCTGACCGACCCGCCCGAACCGTGCCGGTGGGCGCCGGGAAGACCGCCCCGGTGGGCTCACCCCGCGAGGTGGCCCCACCGGTCGGCCAGTTCCCGCCACGTGCCCTGGGCCACCGCCGCGCCGTCGACCAGCACCACCACGTGGTCGGCCTGGGCCAACGCGGCCCGCTTCGAGGTCGAGCCGACCACGGTCACCCCGTGCCCGCGCAACGCCCGCCACAGTTCCAGCTCGGTGGTGACGTCGAGGGCCGAGGAGACGTCGTCGGCGATCAGCAACTCCGTACGCGGTGCCAGCGCGCGGGCCAGGGCGAGCCGCTGCAACTGCCCACCGGACAGCCGCGTCCCCTTGTGCCCGATCAGCAGCCCGAGCCCGCCCCCGGCCGCCGCCAGGTCGTGTTCGAGCTGCGCGGTCGAGATGGCGCCGACGGCGTCCACCTCGTGCCCGAGCCGGATGTTGTCGGCGACCGTGCCGGAGAGCACCCGCGGTAGCTGTGCCACGTAGCCGACCTGGTTGGGGCGCAGGAACAGCTCGGGCTCGGTGACGGGTTGCCCGTTCCAGCGCATGTCCCCGGTGTGGTGCACGATCCCGGCCAGGGCTCGCAGCAGGGACGACTTGCCCGCGCCGACCGGCCCGACCACCAGCACCAGTTGTCCGGTCTCGACGGTCAGGTCGACCTCGTGGACGCCGACCGTCCCGTCCTCGTGGACGGCGCTGAAGCCGACCAGGTCCAGCCGCCGCAGCGGGTGCCGGGGTGCCGCCTCGGGTGCGGGTGCGGTTCCCTCGGAGAGGTCCACCCCCGGCACCGCCGCCGAGTACGCCCCGACCCCGCTCATCGCGACCGTACGCCGGGTCCAGACCCGGGCCGACGGCAGTTGCGAGACCAGGGATGCCGTGGTCCAGGCGAACCACCGCACCGCCCCCAGGGTCGAGACCGCCACCAGGGTCGCGCCGGAGGAGAGCGAGCCGTTGAGGTAGAGCGCCCAGGCGGCGATCGGCAGCAGTCCACCGATCATCGACGGGGTCGAACGGGCCCACACCTGGGTCGAGATCTCCCGCCGCTGCCGGTCGCTGCGGATGACGTCGAGTCGGGCGAGGTGGGCCAGCACCGACCGGGTGGCGCCGGCCAGTTTCACCGTACGGGCGGCCGACAGCGACGAGACCAGGGCGGTCGCGAACGCGGCTCGGGCGGCGACCGTCTTGCGCGCGGAGCGCTCCAGGATCGGCCCGAACAGGGCGGCGGCCAGGCCGGAGAAGAGGATCGTGCCGCCGAAGAAGAGCGCCGGCACCGGCGTCCCCGACACCACCGTCATCGAGATCAGCAGTACGAAACACGCCGCCTGGTCGAGCAGGTTGTCGGCGAGCATCACCACCCGTTCGGTGTCGCCGCCCTGGGCGACGACCTCGGCCGGGGTGTGTGCGCTGACCCGGCGCGGACCGGTCTGCCCGTGCACCAGTCGCAGGCTGATCCGGAGCAACTGCCGGACCCACCACTCCGGGAACCAGCGCCCGGTGTAGTACGACATCGGCACCACGGCCACCAGCCCGGCCACGATCCCGACGGCCGGCCAGAGCGGGTCGTCCAGCCCGTCGACGAGGTCGGCCCAGAGCCACGGCAGGATCGCGCCGTCGAGTCCGAGCAGCACCATGAACAGGAACATCCCCAGCGCGCTGAGCCCGAAGCGCGGGTCGTTGCCGGCCAGCCGGAAGATCTCCCGCACGGTACGCGCCCGGGCCGGTTCGGGCAGCGGCGGCGGATCGGCCTTCGCCCGTACGGCGGCGCGTTGCGGTACGGGCACCAGCTCGGCCACCGCCGTGGCGGTCCCGTTCGCCGTCGCCGCGCCGCTTTGCGCGCCCCGGACCGGATCCACCCGCAGCAGGGTGTCGCCGTCCGGCGGGGCCAGCGCGAGCCCACCACCGGCACCGACGCCCACCCCGGCCCCGACCCGGCGGGCCGGTTCCGGCTCGACGTCGAAGGTGGCCTGGGTGCTGGCGAGCAGCCGGGCGAAGCGCTCCGACTCGCGCAGCGGTCCGGCCTCGACCACTTCTCCGTCGGCGAGCACCACCACCTCGTCGCAGCGCTGCACCGACGACAGCCGGTGCGCGATGACGATCCCGATCCGGTCGCGCAGCAGCCGCTCGGTGGCCGACTGGACCCGTGACTCGGTGACCGGGTCCATCCGGGCGGTGGCCTCGTCGAGGATCACCACGTGCGGGTCGCGGACCAGGATCCGGGCGAACGCGACCAGTTGCTCCTGTCCGGCCGAGAGGACGTGCCCGCCCTCGCCGAGCTTGGTCTCGATGCCGTCGGGCAGGTCGTCCACCCAGGAGGTCAGGCCCAGTTCGTCCAGGGCACCGGCCGCCGAGGCGTGCAGTTCCGGGTCGAACAGGGCGACGTTCTCGGCGAGCGTCCCGGCCAGGATCTCGGTGCGCTGCGGGACCACGCCGATCCACCGGCGCAGGCCCTCCAGGTCCAGGTCGCACAGGTCGGTCCCGCCGAGGAACACCGCGCCGCGCGGCACCTCGACGGCCCGGGTGAGGACCTTGGCCAGGGTCGACTTGCCGGAGCCGGTACGCCCGATCAGGGCGTACGAGTGGCCTCGGCTGAAGGTCAGTCGTACGTCGCGCAGGGCCAGCCGGCGCCCGCTGTCCGACTCGGCCGTGCCGTAGCCGAAGGTGAGGCCGCGGACGTCCAGGTCACCGTCGATCGGGTCGGCACCACCGGTCGGTTCCTGCGGTGAGTCGCGCAGCAACTGCACCCGCCCCCAGGCGCCGAGGGCGTACTGCAACTCGGGCACCATCCGGCTGACGTGCTCGACGGTCGCACCGAAGGCGAGGGCGAGCAGCCAGACGGCGGTCAGCCGGGCCCCGTCGATCCGGTCGGTGGTCAGCGCCCACACCCCGCCGAGTACGACGGCGGCGATGCCGGCGCGGGTGACACCGACGGCGATGGTGGTGACCCGGGCGGAGAGCACCCACACCACCCGTCCCCGGGCCAGCACCCGGCTGGCGCGCTGGGCGTACGTCCGCAGTACGTACGGGCGGGCCAGGCTGGTGCGGATGTCGTCCTGTCCGTGGATCGACTCCTCCATCACCGCGGCCAGGTCCGACCAGGCTTCCTCCTCGCCCATCCGGGCCGGCCCGATCTTGCGGGTGGGTGCGGCCAGGCCGATCGCCAGCAGTACGCCGAGCAGGAGCATGACCACCCCGGCCGGCCACCAGACGCCGACCGCGAGCGCGATCGACAGCACCCCGACGGTCAGTAGCTGCGCGATCCGTACGCCGCTGCCGCGCAGTTCGGCGGCGACCTGGTAGACGTCGCCGTCGATCCGGTCGAGCAGTTCCCCGACGGGTGTGGTCTCCAGCCTCGGCAGGTCCTGGCCGAAGGCGACCCGGCAGAGCCGGCGGCGGACGTCGGCGGCCCAGTCGGCGGTCAGCCCGGCCGCGACGAGGCCCACCAGCAGGTCGCTGAGCACCGCGAAGACCAGCGAGACGGCCAGCACGGTGAACAGCGTGGTCGAGCGGTCCAGCAGCACCGGTCCGGCCAGCGCCAACGCGGCGGACTGCCCGGCGGCACCGAGCACGATGAGGCAGGCCACGGCCGCGACACGGCGCGGCGAGGTGGCCCACAGATCGCGGAGCAGGCGCATCGGAAGCTCCCGGGCGTAGTGGGCGGAGCCTCCAGCCTGGCGGTAAATCCGGGATCACTCAACGCAATTACCGCGGACTGTGATCATCGATACGGGCGTCGTTCCGGGCCGCTCGCCGGCACGCCGCTAGTGCACGATGTTCACCGCACGGGCGATGATCAGTGCCACGACCAGCAGCGACACGGCCGACTGGAGCATCATCGCGGTCTTCGCCCAGCGGCTGAGCGGCAGCGTGTCGGTCGGGCTGAACGCGGTCGAGTTGGTGAACGCCACGTACAGGTAGTCGAGGAAGACCGGCCGCCAGTCGGCCGGCGCCAGGTCCGCGGCGGTCATCTGCGGAAAGAGCAGATCCGGGTACGGGCGCCGCACGTTCGCCCGCGCCGCCGGACCGCCCCGGTCGAGTTCCCAGTACCAGAGCGCGAAGACGATCACGTTGGTGAGCCAGATGGCCGCCCCGCTGAGCAGGATCGTCGCGGGGTCCTGCCGGGCCGCGTCGGTCACCAGCAGGATGACCAGCCGGCCGGCGGACCAGATCACCGCCATCGTCGCCGCCGCGACCAGGGCCAGCTCGACCACGCGTACGGCGGCTGACTCGCGGTTCATCCGGAACGGGTTCACCACCAGCAGTACGAGCAGCAGCGTTCCCTCGACGGCGGGCAGCAGCCACCTCGGGCTGAACGCGAGCTGTGGCGGGGTGACCAGTTGCAGCACGATCGCGGCGGCGATGACCAGGGTCACCGGCCACCGGTGCTCCCCCGGATGTCGGCGCCGCCAGGCCGGCACCGGGTGCGGCGAGGAGCCGGCGTGGTGGTCCGGTCCGCTCTGGTCCGCCTGCCCGCTCATCGTGGCATTGTCGCCTGCCCCGCTGTCGCCGGAGCAGCGAACCGCCACCGGGTACGGGGAGGAAATGGTGGCCAATTCGCCACCTGTCGGCACGGTCCGGAGCCTGGTTGCCTGGCAGACGGCTCATGGCGTCGACGAGAGGAACCCCATGAACGTTCTCCGAAGGTTGGCAGGCGTCGGCACGGTGGCCGCACTGGCCGCCACCGCCGTTGCCGTGACCGGGGCTCCGGCCCAGGCCGCCAGCTACAACGGCGCCTGCGGCAGTGGCTACAGCGTGATCGACTCGATGGGTGCCGGCAACGGGGCAGGAACCATCTTCCTCACGTACAACAACGGCTGGAACTGCGTCGTCACCATCACCAACACCCCCGGCGTACGGGACTTCATGGCCGCGAGCATCGAGCGCTCCGGTGGGACCTGGATCGACGACGAGGGGAACTACACCCAGTACGCCGGCCCGGTGTACGTGTACGCGCCGAACGACTGTGTCGACTGGGGCGGCATCGTCGGGAACAAGTACATCCGCATGATCGAGTGGAACGACCACTGCGGCTGAGGCCGGAGCGCTTCGCCCGACGGCAGTGGTTCGTGCCCAGGCCCCGGCCCGGACCACTGCCGTCGGGTGAGGCGTGCTTCTCCCGGATTCGTGCCGCGTACGGTGACGTACCCGTCGGGGAGCCGCCGCCGGTCGCACAGTAACTGGCATGACCTCGTCTCGTGGCCGCGTCGCCGGCCTGCTTCTCAGCCTCACCGCCGTTGTCGCGCTGGGCGCCGGATGCGGCGTCATCAGCACCGTGCAGAACGCCGTCGACACCGCGGGCGCGCTGTCGGAGTTCGCCGACCGGCTCGGTAAGGCCGCCGAACTCACCTACACCGCCGAGTACACGATCGTCGGCGCCGAACAGGCCACGATCACCCTTGCCCAGCAGCCGCCCCGGTCGGTCCTGAGCAACGGGGACGGCCGGCTGATCACCACCCCGGAAAGCATGATCATCTGCGATGGCGGCGAGTGCCAGCGGACGCCGAACAACGCCTCCGCCGGGCCGGACGCCACGATGGTCGCCGGAGTCGCCGGACCGGCGTTCATCACCCCCGAACTGGCCCTGGGCATGGTGGCCGCCGCCGCGATAGTGCCGAACACCGATGTGGACACCTCGGAGAAGACGATCGCCGGACAGGACTCGCTCTGCGCCGACGTCACCGGGATCAAGGACCCCCAGGGCGGTACGGACGAACTGCTCCAGGACTTCTCGGTCTGCGTCACCGAGTCCGGCGTACTGGCCTCGTTCTCCGGCATCTCGAACACCGGCGAGCGCGCCTCCATCGAACTGGTGAAGTTCTCCGACTCCGTGGACGAGCGACTGTTCGCACCGCCGTCCGGCGCCAACCTGACGGACGTCGCCCCCCGCTGACCCATCCGGCGATCTTGCACTTGTGGCGCCCGAATCGCCTTACCGGTCCGGGTTTCTGCACCACCACAAGTGCAAGATCGCCGCAGTGGGTTTAGGGGGTGAGGGGGAGGCGGCGGAGGAGTTGGGCGTTGGCGGCTACGACGATGGTGGAGGCGGACATGAGGACGGCGCCCAGGGCTGGGCTGAGGGTCAGGCCGGCCCAGGACAGGACTCCGGCGGCCAGCGGGATCGCGACGATGTTGTAGCCGGCGGCCCAGCCCAGGTTCTGCAACATCTTGCGGTACGACGCCTTCGACAGCCGGATCACGCCGGTCACCCCGCGCGGGTCGGACGAGGCGAGGACAACCCCGGCGGATTCGATCGCCACGTCGGTGCCGGCACCGATCGCGATCCCGACGTCGGCACGGGCCAGCGCCGGAGCGTCGTTGACCCCGTCACCGACCATCGCCACCCGCAGCCCACGGGCTTGCAGGTCGGCCACCGCCCGGTCCTTGTCGGCGGGCAGCACCTCGGCGAACACCTCGTCCACGCCCGGCCGGAAGCCCAGGTCGGCGGCGACCGCGTCGGCCACCGGCCGGGCATCACCGGTGATCATGACGATCTTCCGTACGCCCTGCCGGCGCAACTGGGCGATCGCCTCCCGCGCCTCGGGGCGGACCTCGTCGGCCAGTCCGAGCGCGCCCAGCGCCTCGGCCGACCCGTCCCCCATCCGCACCAGGTGCAGTACGGCCGCACCCCGCGCCGACCAGCCATCGGTGGTGGCGGCGAGTTCGGCCGGCACCCGTACGTCGAGTTCGCGGAGCAGGGCGGGGCCGCCGACGGCGTACTCCCGGCCGTCGATGGTGGCGCGGACGCCGCGCCCGGTCAGGGACCTGAAGTCGGTCGCGGTGGCCGGCGCACCGCGTTCGGCGGCGGCCGCGACGATCGCCCTGGCCAGCGGGTGCTCACTGTCGGCCTCGACCGCGGCGGCGAGCCGGAGTACCTCGTCCTCGGTCTGGCCGGGTGCGACGGCGAGCCCGGTGACCGTGTGCACGCCCCTGGTCAGGGTGCCGGTCTTGTCGAACAGGACAGCCTGCACGGTGCGCATCCGCTCCAGCGCCAGCCGGTCCTTGACCAGGATCCCGGCCTTCGCCGCCACCGCCGTGGAAAGCGCGATCACCAGTGGAATCGCCAGCCCGAGGGCGTGCGGGCAGGCGATGACCAGCACCGTGACGGTACGCACCACGGCCTCGTCGACGTCACCGAAGGCGGCCCAGGCGCCGAAGGTCAGTACGGCGGCGGTCAGCGCGACGTAGAACAGCAGCGCGGCGAACCGGTCGGCGAGCACCTGCGCCCGCCCGCTCGACGCCTGCGCCTGGGCGACGAGCCGTTGGATGCCGGCGAGGGCGGTGTCGTCGCCGACGGCCGCGATCCGGATCCGGATCGCCGAGTCGGTGGCGACCGTGCCGGCCACCACCCGGTCACCGGGTTCCCGGCGTACCGGGCGGGACTCTCCGGTGATCATCGATTCGTCCAGTTCCGCCCGGCCGTCGGTGATCTGCCCGTCGGCCGGTACGCGGGAGCCGGGGCGTACCAGCACCAGGTCTCCCACCCGCAGCTCCGGCACTGGTACGCGGCTGACCCGATCGTCGTCGTCGACCCGTTCGGCGTCGTCTGGCAGCAGCGCGGCCAGCGCGCTCAGGGCTCCCTGCGCCTGTCCGATGGCCTTCATCTCCTGCCAGTGGCCGAGCAGCATGATGGTGACCAGGGCGGCGAGTTCCCACCAGAAGTCGAGGTCGAAGGCGCCGGCGCTGGTGGCGAGCGAGGCCACGTACGCGACGGTGATCGCCATCGAGATCAGCAGCATCATGCCCGGCGCGCGGTCGCGTACCTCGGCGAGGCCGCCGACGAGGAACGGCCAGCCGCCGTAGAAGAACACGACGGAGCCGAGCACCGGGCCGACCCAGGACATGCCGGGGAAGTCGATCGAGTAGCCGAACCAGTCCATCACCATGTGGCTGGTGACGACGATCGGCACGGTGAGCGCCAGGCTCAGCCAGAACTTCCGCCGGAACAGTTCCGGGTCGTGCCCGGCGTGCTTGTCGTGTCCCTGGTGGCCGCCGCCCGCCTCACCGTGCCCTTCGTGGTGGTGATGCGGCTCGGTGTCCGATTGGTCCGCCTCGGTCGCCATGTCGGCTCGCATTCCCCAGACCCCCTCGCCATCACCTCCGAAGATATACCCCCCGGAGGTATCAACAGCGAGACCGTAACATACCCCCAGGGGGTTAGCTATAGTTGACCGATGACCACACCCGCCCCCGCCCCGACCCGCGGTTACACCGCCAGCAAGGACCAGCTGCTCTCCCGGCTGCGACGCATCGAGGGACAGGTCCGGGGGGTCGAGAAGATGGTCGAGGACGACCGCTACTGCATCGACGTACTCACCCAGATCTCGGCCGTACAGGCGGCCCTGGACAAGGTCGCCCTCGGCCTGCTCGACGGTCACGCCCGGCACTGCATGCACGAGGGCGCCGCCGAGGGGCGGGCCGACGAGATGGCCACCGAGATGATGGCCGCCGTCGGCCGGCTGATGAAGCGAGGCTGACCTGGCGCACCGGTGTTAACGTGCGCTGATGGGTCGGTCGCTGCGGCAACTCGCCGGACGGGTGTGGTGGTACCCCCACGACGAGGACTCGGGCAACGTCCAGGGCGGCGTCGCCGTCATCGCCGACGACACCGGCAGCGTGCTGGTCGACGCCGGTAACAGTCCGGGCCACGCGCGCCGGATCCGGTCCGCGATCGAGGCGGCGGGACTACCGGCCGTACGGCAGTTGGTCTACACCCACCACCACTGGGACCACGTCTGGGGCGCCTGCGCCTGGCCGGAGGTCGAGGTCATCGGTCACCGCGCCGGGGCACGGATCCTGGCCGAGGAGGCCCTGCGCCCGTGGAGTCATGCCTACCTGCGCGCCGAGGTCGAGGCGAACCCCCTGCTCGGCCCCAGCTACCGGGGCCGGGCGTGGGCGATGCCGGACTGGTCGGGTTTCGCGGTGATCCCGCCGCACACCGAATTCGACGACACCCTCACCCTGCCGTCCGCGGTGGAACTGCGCCACGTCGGCGGACGGCACGCCGAGGACTCGACCGTGGTGGCGGTGCCGGACTCGGGCGTACTCCTGCTCGGCGACTGCTTCTACCCGCCGCCGCTGCACCTGCGACAACCCGGCGACGGCTACGACGTGGGCCTGGTCCGACGGCTGCTCGACGAGGGCGTCTCCGGCCGCTTCGACTGGTACGTCGACAGCCACGACCACCCGCACACCGCCGAACAGACGCGGGAGTTGCTGGCCGCCGCCGGGGGTTGACGGCGGCCTCACCACGCGGGCACGGGACCGACCTAGGGCTTACGCGCGACCGCCCCGTACATGGCGATGTCCTTGTCTGCGATCCCCGGATCCTCGGACCCGTCCGGGCGCCACTTGTGCACCTGGACCAGCCCCGGCTCGACCAACTCCAAGCCGTCGAAGAACCCGAGCGCCGTGGCACGGTCACGGAAGACGAGGGTTTCGCCGAGCCGGTTGTACTCCCGCTGGACCTCGGCCAGCGGGACCCGGTCGAATTCGTCGGTCGCGATGGACATCGCCAGGTAGCTGCCCGACGGCAGCACGTCCACGACCTGCCGCACCACCCGCAGTGCTTCCGCGTCGTCCTCGATGAAGTGCACGATCGCGATCAGCAGCAACCCGACCGGCTGGGTCAGGTCGAGGGTCTGCAGGAACTCCGGCGCGGAGATGATCGTCTGGGGGTCACGCATGTCCGCCGCGACGTAGGCCGTGCGTCCCTGTGCCGTCCCGACCATCAGCGCCCGCGCGTGCGTGAGCACGAGCGGGTCGTTGTCGGTGTAGACCACCTGCGCGGTCGGGTCGACCGACTGCACGATCTCATGGAGATTCGGCGAGGTCGGCAGCCCGGTGCCGATGTCGAGGAACTGCCGGATCCCGCGCTCGGCGGCCAGGAACCGCGCCACCCGGTGCATGAAGGACCGGTTGGCCTGCATGTGAACCCGCAATGCGGGCCAGATCCGCAAGGAGCCCTCGCCGGCCTCGCGGTCGGCGGCGAAGTTGTCCTTGCCGCCCAGGATGTAGTCGTAGATTCGCGCGCCGTGCGCCCGGTCGGTACGCAGATCGACCCCGCGCGCATCTTCGCTACGACGTTCCACCAAAGCCTCCGTAAACGATGTCGCCACTCGTGCAGGCGACCCTACACGGGTCGCTCGCCGTCCTCCGATCCTCTGTGGACCGCGTGAGCGGATGGGGCAGGATGGGGCGATGTCACCGGAAATCGACGCCGTCGACTGGTCGAAGCTGCGGCACGCGTACGGCACCGCCGAGGACGTACCGGCGAACCTGCGCGAGTTGGCCGACGAGGACGAGTCGGTGCGCCACGCGGCGTTCGGCGAGCTGTGGGGCAGCCTCGTCCACCAGGGCAGTCGCTACGAGGCGAGCGCGTACGCGGTGCCCTTCCTGCTCGACCTGGTCGCCGACCCGGCCACCCCGGACCGGGTTCTGGTCGCCCAGTTCCTGGTCCTGGTCGCGATCGGTTCCGACGAGGCGTGGCTGCCCGACGGGATCGACGTGGACCGCATCCGTACCCGCGCCGACGGTGGCGAGCAGGCGTTGCGGCGCTACCGGGAGGGCGTGGAACTGCCCCCGGAGGACCACGGCCGGATCGACGCGTACGCCGACCTGACCGCCTGGGAGGCCGTACGCGACGGCCTGCCGGTGCTGCGTGCCCTGCTCCGCGAGGACGACTCCGACCTGCGCACCATCGTGGCGTACACGTTGGGGTGGTTCCCGGCGACGGCGGCGCCGGAGCACGCGGCGGCGAGTCTCGCGGCGCTGGCGGAGATCGCGGCCGGTACGGACGAGGGACCGGCGGCGGTCGCGGTCGTCGCCGCCGGACTGCTCGACGCCGACGGCGCCGACCGGGTCGCGTCCGCCGCGCTGGACGGTGGCTCTCCACTGGTCCGCTGGGCAGGTGCGATCGCACTCGCCCGGTTGCACGGTTCGTCGGCCGGGGCAGCGGTGGCGGCCGAACTGCTGCGCTGGGCCGGTGGCGGCAGCCGGCCCGACCACCGGATCCCGTACCTCGATGGCGACCTGGCCGGGTACGCGACCCTGGCGCTCGGTCGACTCGGTGCCGCGCACGCCGATGCGGCGTTCGCCGCCAACCTGGCCCGGCTGCCGCTGGTGCACGCCGTGGAGGCGCTGACCGTGCTCGGCGAGGCGCTGCGGTACGCCTTCCCGTCCGGTCCGGTGCCGGCCGGCACCCCGTTCGAAAGCCTCGACCCCGACCAGAGACGACTGGTACGCGTGCTCGCCGACGCACCCGACACCTGGCGGTACGACCAGTTGGAGTTCGGCAACTTCGGCATGCTGCTCGGCGAGTACGGACTGCCGAACCCGCACGCCCGGTTGCGCTCGTACGCGTACGCCACCCCGGCTGCCCGGGCCGACCGCTAGGCAGTGCGCGGCAAGACCCGGCCTCGGGTGCGGGGTGCTTCGTGCCGGCCGTCGATGCCGGTGGACCGTTCGGCGCAGTGGCGGCGGCGTTCGTCGGGTCCGCGCCGCCGATGCTCTCGCGTGGGATCGATCCCATCGCGAAGTCTCGATACAGCCGACCGTACCGGCGCTTCCGCTCTCGCCCAGCGGTGCAATCGCGCCACCGTCCCCCGGCCGGCACCGACGAGAGGACCACCATGCGATGGAACGGACGCCGGCTCGCCGCAGCCGGCCTCGGACTCGCCCTCACCACCGGGATCGCCCTGGCCCAGGCAGTCCCGGCGCAGGCAACCACCGTCCAGGCACCGCCGGTGACACTGGCCGAGTCCAACGGCGGGGTACGGATCATGCCGCTCGGTGACTCGATCACCGACGGTTTCAACGTCCCCGGCGGCTACCGGATCAACCTGTGGCAGCGCTTCGTCGCCAGCGGGTACACCGTGGACTTCGTCGGCTCCGGCTTCAACGGGCCGGCGAGCCTCGGCGACCACGACCACGAGGGCCACTCCGGCTGGCGGATCGACCAACTCGACGCGAACATCGTCGCCTGGCTCCAGGCGACCAACCCGCGTACGGTGCTGCTGCACATCGGCACCAACGACATGAACCAGAACTACGACGTACCGAACGCGCCGGCCCGGCTCTCCGCGTTGATCGACAAGATCCGGTTGAACGCGCCCTCGGTGGAACTGTTCGTCGCCACCATCACCCCCGAGACCAACCCGACCCTGCAGGCGCGGGTGCAGGCGTACAACGCCACCATTCCCGGGATCGTGGCGCAGAAGGGGCCGCAGACCCACCTGGTCGACATGTTCTCGGCCCTGACCACGGCCGACCTCGCCGACGGGGTGCACCCGAACGCCGCCGGCTACGACAAGATGGCGGCCCGGTGGTTCACCGCCCTGCAGTCCGTGCCGGCCAGCCTGACCCCGCCGGGTGTGCCACCGGTCGGCACCCCGGTGTCACTGGTCAACCCCCAGTCGGGGCGGTGCCTCGACGTCTCCGGCGTGAGCACCGTGGCCGGCGCCCAGGTGCACATCTGGGATTGTCACGGCGGGACGAACCAGCGCTGGACCCGGACCGCGAGCGGTGAGCTGCGGGTGTACGGCAACCGGTGCCTGGACATCTCCGGCAGCGGCACCGCCAACGGCACCAAGGTGCAGATCTGGACCTGCAACGGCACCGGCGCGCAGCGCTTCACCTTCGGCACCGACGGTTCGATGGTGGTGCCCGCCTCGGGCAAGTGTGTCGAGGTGGCCGGCGGCGGCACCGCCAACGGCACCGTCGCCCAGCTCTACACCTGCAACGCCACCCCCGCCCAACGCTGGTCCGTCCGCTAAGGCAGGAGGTGCCCCCTGCTGTCGGGTATGCCGGGCAGGAGGGGGCACCTTCGGGCGGACGGTCAGGCGCGCTGGCGGGACTGGCCCTTGAGGTGTCGGCTGAGCGCCCGGGCGATCTCGCGGTTCGCGTCCCGCTCGGCCAGGGTCTGCCGCTTGTCGTAGGAACGCTTGCCCCGAGCGAGGCCGAGTTCGACCTTCGCCCACCCGTTGGAGAAGTAGATCGACAGCGGTACGAGCGTCAGGCCGGGGTCACGTACCCGGTCCAGGATCTTGTTGATCTCCGTACGCCGGAGCAGCAGCTTCCGGGTCCGGCGCGGCTGGTGGTTCGTCCAGGTGCCGTACGCGTACTCGGCGATGTGCAGGCCGTACAGCATGATCTCGCCGTCCAGTTCCTGCGCGAAGGCGTCGACCAGTGACGCCCGGCCCGCCCGCAGCGATTTGACCTCGGTGCCGAGCAGGGCGATGCCCGCCTCGTACGTCTTGAGGATCGCGTAGTCGTGCCGCGCCTTCTTGTTCGAGGCGATGAGCTTGCGCTCGGGTTCCCTGGACGCGGCTGCCTCCCGATGACTGTCCGGCCCGCGCGATGCGGAGCTACCAAGATACTTCGAGCGCCCTGTGCCGGAGCGACCCGAGCGACCCGAGCGGCGGCAGGACGACGCGGATCAGCGACGGGAGAGGGATGCGGTGAGCCAGGGGCGGAGGATCGGCAGCACGTTCGCCGGTTGCATCGCCTGGGTGTGGTCGAGCCCGTCGAGCACCCGTACCTGCCAGCCGAGGGCTTCCAACTCGGCCCGACTTTTGTCGACCGGGCCGGCGATGTCCACGGTCACGCCACCCCAGCGCTCGCCGTACGGGATGGTGTCCGCGGAGCCCACGAAACAGAGCCGGGGACAGGTGATGCCGGCCTGGGCGGCCCGGTCGTCGAACGTCCGCAGCGCCAGGTACAGGGTCATAAACTGCCGGGTCTGCGGTTCGGGCAGCGTCACCTCCGCCGACGACCAGTCGAAGTCGGCCGGGTCCGTCCAGGCCTGCGACCCGGTCGGGTCCTGCGCGGTGTCGGCGGGCGGGGCCGCCGACAGGTCGGCGGGCGGGCTGGTCGGGGCCGGAGGCGACATCGCGTGGGTCGCGGTGGTGACCGCGAGCATTTCCGCGTACGGTCCGTCGATCGGTGGGAAGCCGCCCATGACCAGCGCGGACAGGCGATCGGTACGCAGAGCCAGTTGCAACCCGCTCAGCGCCAGCCACGAGTACCCGTAGTACGCGAACCGCTCGGCGCCCACCGCGTCGGCCACCGTCAGCAGGTCCTCGACGATGGCGTCCGGGGTCAGGGTGTCTGGTTTCGGGTCCGTCTTGAGGTGTCCCTCGTAGTCGAACGCGACCACCCGGAACGTGTCGGCGAGCCCGTCGACCAGGGTCCGGCCCAGGGTGGGATCCATGCCCCAGCGCCTCATCTCGTCGGCTGCCGCCCCCTCGGTGGGCCGGGGGTCGACCGGGAGCAGCACGGTCGGTCCGGTCCCGCGCACCTCCACCTCGATCGTGCTTGCGTCGGGCAGGGTCACCTCGGGCATGAGTGGTCTCCTGGTTCGGCTCGTCGAGCACGGCAGATAATTCCGTACGGGATAAAGTGATACCCGGAAGGAACATTACCTTACGAGATAAAGAGTCCCGGAGACCCGGGCCATCGGCGCCTCGACCAGGCACGTAGCGGAAATCACACCCGCAAAGCCGGCTAGACAGACCGTTATGTTCAAACTCCGCCTCGGCTAGGGCGACCTGTCTAGTAATCTCGGAGCATGTCCGTGACAACCACCGGTAGGGCGTCGGCCAGGCAGCGGCTGCTGGCAGCGGCCGACGAGCTGTTCTACGCCGAAGGCGTGCACTCCGTCGGCATCGACCGGGTGATCGAGCACGCCGGGGTCGCCAAGGCGACCCTCTACAACGCGTTCGGCAGCAAGGACGAGCTGATCCGGGCGTACCTGCTGGGCCGGCTCGCCCGCCGGCAGGACCGGGTGGCTCGCAGGCTCGCCGGGGTGGAGGCGCCCCGCGACCGGATCCTCGCGGTGTTCGACGCACTGACCGACGTGTTCAACCAGCCCGGCTTCCGGGGTTGCGCCTTCGTCAACGCCAGCGCCGAGGCCACACCGGGCGGCAAGGTCAGCGAGGCCTGCGCCACGTCACGGGGCTGGACCCGATCGACGTTCCGGGATTTCGCGGCCGAGGCCGGGGTCGCCGACCCGGACCAGCTCGCGGAGCAACTCGTACTGCTCTACGACGGGGCTTCGGTCGCCGCCCAACTCGACGGCAACGCCGGTGCGGGTGCCGCCGCCCGTACGGTTGCCGAGACGCTGGTCGACGCCGCGATCCGCCGCTGACCTCCGGCGTACGGCCCCGCGCGCACGGGGTAAGCGATTGACAGACTTCACCGGACGGACAACTGCGCCTATCTATCCGTTGCCGGCCGTCGTATGCACTGTCCCGCATGACTCACCACCATCCGGACACCGGACACCGCCATGACGGTACGACCCGACGCACGCTGATCGCGGGCGCCGCGGGCGGGCTGCTGACGCTCGCCGCCGCACCCGGCACCGCCCGGGCGGCCACCGCACCGCTCGCCGCCGGACCGACCCGGGCCGCGGGGACCGGCGCCGCCCGCGCCTCGCGGCTGACCCAGGGCACCACGCTGGTCCACGCCGACCTGCACAACCACACCGTGATGTCCGACGGCGACGGAGACCCGGCGCTCGCCTTCGCCTCGATGCGCGACGCGGGCCTGGACGTCGCGGCGCTGACCGACCACGCCACGCTGTTCTCCATCGAAGGGCTCTCCCGCTCGGAGTGGGATCGCACCGGCGCCCTCGCCGACGCCGCCGACGACCCGGGCCAGTACACCGCCATCCGGGGCTTCGAGTGGTCCCACCCGCTGCTCGGCCACGTCAACGTCTGGTTCTCCGGCAACTACACCGACCTGCTCCAGTCGTCGAGCATGAGCCGGCTCTACAGTTGGATCGCCGGCTCCGGCGGCGTCGCCGGCTTCAACCACCCCGGACGCGAGATCGGCCGGTTCGACAACTTCCGCTACACGTCGAGTGTGCGGGAGCCGATGATCGGCCTGGAGATGTTCAACCGGGGCGACGACTACCTCTTCGACGGCTGGGGCAGCGGGCAGACGTCACCGCTCGTGGCCTGCCTGAACGCCGGCTGGCGCCCAGGCCTCACCGGGGTGTCCGACGAGCACGGGACCAACTGGGGCTTCCCGGAGGGCAAGGGGCGTACCGGTCTCTGGGTCACCCAGAACACCCGGCAGGAGGTGCTGGCCGCGATGCGTGCCCGCCGCTTCTTCGCCACCCGGGTCTCCGGCCTACGGCTCGACGCCACCGCCAACGGCGTACGCATGGGCGGGGTGGTCCCGGTGATCCGCGGCGACGTCAGCTTCGAGATCGACCTGGACCGGGGTCCGGAATGGGTCGGCAAACCGTTGCGGGTCCAGGTCCTGCGCCCCGGCAGCGACGCGCCCACCGTGCCGCTGGTGGTCGACACCGTCGCCGGTCAGGTCACCCGGTTCACCGTCCCGCTCGATCTCGCCGACGGCAACTGGGTGGTGCTGCGGGTGTCCGACCCGACCCAGGCCAACCCGAGCCCTGGTCCCGCCGGCCACCCCTGCAACGACTGGGGCGTGGCCTACTCCAGCCCCTGGTGGCTCCAGCCGTGAAGCCTTGAAAGCCGGGTCCGGCGGTCCGGTCGGCCGCCGGGTAGGCCGTCGTACGCCCGACGGCGCGGCACCTCACCGTCGGGCGTACGAGCGTTTTCAGTCAGCCAGGGTCACGATCGACTCGGCCCACCGGAAGTACTTGTTGGTGCCGAAGTCGCGCACCGTCTTGATGCCGAACGCCTTGAGCAGCAGCTCCGCGTCGCCGGCCGAGACACCCTCGATGGCGGTGACCGGTGCGTCGGCGATCTCCTGGGCGCTCTTGCCTTCCCACGCCTTGGAGAGCTTCTTCTCGAGTCCCAGCATCCCTTTGTCCTCCTTAGACAGTCCGGCACCGCGCCGAACCGCGGGAAGACTACGACGATCCGGGCTTACCCGCCAGTCGGCCATCAAAGCGACACCGAGTACCACCGGGCAAGGCACGAACTCAGTCCGTCGGGCTCACCGTCTGGTCCGAGGTACGGTGCTCGACAACCGATCCGGGACCCGCCGGAAGCCCCGCGGTACGCCGGTCGGATTCGGTGAGGATCGCCTCCGCCTGTGCCAGCGGGTCCTCGCTGCCGGCCGCCCGTTCCTCCGGCAGCAGGTACTCGGCGCGCCGCTCGACCTGCCTGCGGTCACTGCTCTCTGCACTCATACCGCAGACCCGTACCCACGCCCGGTGGCGGGTTAACCTCCCACCGTGCCCGCCGCCGCGGGCTGGTGCGCCGGGACCGGTTCGGCAGTCCCCGTGGACCTGCCGGAGCGCAGCCCGAAGGCGGTGATCGCGGCGCCGAGGACCACGAGGACGAGCGGCACGAGCAGCGCGGCCCGGAGCGCGTCGAGCGTCGCGCCGGGTGAGTCGGCTTCGGTGAGCGCGGCGACGTTGACGGCGGTCACCGCCGACAGGCCGAGCGCGGTGCCGAACTGGATAGCGGTGTAGAGCAGGCCCCCGGCGAGACCGTGCTCGGATTCCCGTACGCCGTCCGTGGCGGCCATCGTCAACGGCCCGTACGCCAGGGAGAAGGCGAGACCGAGCAGCAGCATCGTCGGCACCATCGCCGCGTACGTCCAGTCCGGCCCGACCGGTAGGAACAGCGCGTACGACAGGGCGGCCAGCAGCAGCCCGCCGAACAGCACCCGTACGTTGCCGAACCGGTCGACCAGGCGCGGGGTGAGCAGTGGCGACAGCACCACGTCGAGACCGATCAGCAGCATCGCCAGCCCGGTCTGCAGGGCACTCCAGCCGCGCAGTTCCTGGAGGTAGAGCGTGACCAGGAACTGGAAGCCGGCGAAGGACCCGACAAAGAGCAGGGCGGCCAGGTTGGTGCGTACCAGGGCGGGGTTGCGCAGGATGCCCAGGCGTACCAGCGGGTTGGCCGACCGCCGCTCGATCGAGACGAACAGGGCCAGCAGCAGCAGTCCGCCGAGGAACGCGGCGACGGTACCGGCCGGGCCGTCACCCGGACGCTCCAGCCGGACCACGCCGTACGCCAACAACAACATCGCACCGGTGATGCCGAACGCACCGGCCAGGTCGAACCCGCCCGCCGGGCGCTGCCTCGGTCCCGGGTCACGGGGTGCCGAGTCACGGACTAGCGGGATGGCCGCGGCGAGGATCAGCGCGGACAGGATGACCGGGGCGAAGAACACCCACCGCCACCCGATCGAGGTCAGCAGGCCGCCGGCTACCAGGCCGAGGGTGAAGCCGCCGGCCGCCATGCCGGCGTAGATGCCCAGTGCCCTGGTGCGCAGCGGCCCCTCGGGGAAGTTGGTGGTCACCAGCGACAGCCCGGCGGGGGCGAGGAACGCCGCGGCGACCCCGGTGACGAACCGCGCCACCAGCAGCATCCAGCCCTCGGTGGCGAAACCGCCGAGGCCGGAGAAGACGAGGAAGACGACGAGCCAGAGCAGGAACATCCGCCGTCGGCCGAGCAGGTCGGCGGCCCGGCCCCCGAGCAGCATGAAACCGCCGTACCCGAGCACGTAGGCGCTGACCACCCCGCTGAGCATCCCGGTGCTGAGCCCGAGGTCGGCCCGGATCGACGGCAGCGCGACGTTGAGCATCGCAACGTCGATCCCCTCCAGGAAGATCGCGCCGCAGAGCACGAAGAGCACGGCTCGGGCACGACCGTCCATCCGGCGATTCGATATGGACACCAGCCAACTCCTCACGAGTGTGGCGGGACCGGCGTCGGTTCTTCCGACGACTGCCGGTTCCCTCTTGTAACCAACAGCATCGTCAGGCACCATCGGTAGGCATGGAAGGCGGCACTTCAATGTCCCCCGGTTACTGCGCGGATACCGACGACCACGAGGTCCTCCAGTGGGACACCCGGGCCGACTGCGAGGTCCGGCAGATCCTCGACCGGATCGCCGACAAGTGGTCGCTGCTGGTCATCACCCTGCTCGACCGGCGCAGCCTGCGCTTCACCGAGCTACGCCGGTCGATCGACGGCGTCAGCCAGCGGATGCTCACCCGTACGCTGCGGCACCTGGAACGCGACGGCCTGGTGCGCCGTACGGTGCACGCCACCGTGCCGCCCCGGGTCGACTACGAACTCACGCCGCTGGGCTCGACCCTGCACGAGACCATCCGCGCGCTGGTCACCTGGACCGAGGGGCACCAGAACGAGATCGCCGCCGCCCGCTCCGCGTACGACGTCCGCGAGGCCGCCGAGCAGGAGGCGGCGGAAGCGGAGGCGACCCGGCGTGACCTCATCGCCCGGGAAGTCCTCGCCGGGCAGCGCTGAGCCGCCCGTACGGAAAACCGGCTCAGCCGGTGGGGCCCGGAACAGCGGTCGGAGAGATCAACTCGATCAGGAACTCCTGCTCCGCCGCGCCGGTGCAGGGTTCCCGGAGCAGTTCCGCGCCCGAGCCCGGCCCACCGTCGGGGAAGCCGAGGCAGAGGTCGGTGTAGGCCGGCCGTAGCCGGTAGCCGCCCGCTACCGGCAGGTCGACCGGCTCGATCCGGAAGAGCTGGGCGGCGCGGTCCTCGCGGCAGTCATCCCAGGGTTCGAGCATGTCCCCCACCACCGACCCGCCGGTGAGCACGGTCAGGCACCCCGTCCCCTCCACCGGATGGACCCACTTGATGAAGTAGTGCTCGCCGCCCACCCGCTGCAACAGGGTCTGGGGCGGTTCGGCTCCGGCGCACGCCCGTTGGACCGCGACCGCAGCGGGGTACTGGCCGGTGTGCTCGCGGCCCTCGGAAACGCAGCGGTCCGGCCGGTCGGCGACGCGGATGCGTACCCATCCGGACAGCTCCGGGCGGGCCGTCGACGCGGTGGGCCGAGGATCGTCGGGCGGGAAGGTGGTGCCGCCATCGGAGGACCACGGCCCGCCCGGCCGCGCCTGCGACAGCAGCCAGGCCCCACCGGCCACCGCGGCGAGCACCGCGAAAGTGGTCAGCAGGACCACGAGCTGGCGCAGCCAAGTCGACCGCGTACCCGGTGCCGCCGAATCGGGCTGTGGTGGTCCGGTCGGCGCCGGCTGTGGCGATTCGCTCGTTGCCGGTGGCAGTGGTTCGCTCGCAGCAGGTGACGGTGGCTCGACGGGAGCCGAGGGCGTCGACGGGGTGGGGCTCGCGGACGCTATCCGGTCCCGGGCCGTCAGCCAGGTTTCGACCTCCTCCGGGCCGGCGCCGCAGGCCCGGACGAAGGCGGCGACCACCTCCGGCCGCGGCACCGACTGCCGGCGCAGCGCGTCGGCGATGGTGCTGCGCGGCAGGACGTCACCGGCGCTGACCGCCCGTTCCTCCAGTTGCCGGTAGGTGCACCCGGACCGCTCCTTGAGCTGCTGCAAGAGGGCCACGAACTCGGCCGGGCCGTCGGCCCGGCCAGGCAGTGGAAAATGCGCATCCACACCCGACACAAACAGCGATCTTAGTGAAACTCCGGGACATTCCCTATTCGCTGCCCCCGGTTTCGGTAACGGAGGGTCAGGAGGGCCAGGCCGGCGCCCGTGACACCCGCCGTGCGGTACGCCGGGACCGCCGCCTCAGCACCACCGGGACCAGCACCCCGGCCGCGAGCAGGAACCCGGCCAGGCCGAACCAGAGCGCTCCGCCACCGTCGGTGGTCGTCGCGGCGGCGGCCGTACCCGCGCCGGCACCGGGCGGATCGGCCGGTGATCCCATGCCGGTCACGGTCGCCGGGCTGGCGCCGGTGGAGGCGGCGGTGCCGGGGCGGGCGCTCGCCGAGACGGCACCGCCGGGCCGGGCAGCGGCGCTGGTGGGTCCCGAACCGGCCTCGAAGATCACGTCCGAGCAGGAGTAGTAGGTGTCCGGAGTGGACGTGTTCTGCCAGATCGCGAAGATCACGTGCCGGCCGGCGAGCCCGGAGGGCAGCCGGCCCCGCATCCGGTACGCGCCATCGGTCTGCGGCGGGTCGGTGGCGCTCAGGAACGGGCGTTCACCGAGATCGGACCAGGCCAATGGCCGGGTCGGGTCGTAACCGTCGCGGGTGACGTACCACCGGAAGATGCCCTCGTGCGGGATCGTGGTCCGATAGGTGAAGGTGAACTCGGCACCCGCCTTGAGCTTCGTCGCCGGCCAGTCCGCCCGGGCCAGGTCCAGGCCCCTGAACTTGGCGACGCCGCCGCTGCACAACCTGCCGTCCGGGATCTTCTCCCGGTCGCGTCCGTCCACCCCGGCAACCCGTACGTTGTCCCACTGTTCCACGACGGTGCCGGCGGCGACCGCGGCCCGGCACGCGGCCGAGCCGTTGGTCCGGGGTGCCTCCGGGCCACACGCCGCCGACCGGCTGAGCGGGTTACCCGGCGCCCCGTGGGCCAGAGCCGGCCCGGCGGGCAGCCCGGACAGCAGCGCCGCGGCCACACTCGCGGCGGCGAAGACGAAGAGCTTTCGACGTACGGTCATCCTGGTCGACCTCCCGCCCGGAGGTACGGGAACCGGTGGCGAAAGGTTCGACGCCCGCCCGAACCGCCGCCGAAGGCTCTGCGTGACCCGCCTCAGTCGGACGGCGCCACCAGCCCCACCTCGTACGCGGTGATCACGAGCTGCACCCGGTCGCGGGCGCCGAGCTTGCTGAGCAGCCGGGCGACGTGCGACTTGGCGGTGGCCACGGTGATGTACAGCTCGTCGGCGATCTCCCCGTTCGACCGCCCCCGGCCGATCAGGGTCAGCACCTCCCGTTCCCGGTCGGTGATGCCCACGACCGGTCGCCTCGGCTGCCGGGCGGCGGGCTGACGGCTGGCCACGAAGTCGGCGATCAGGCGGCGGGTGACGCTCGGCGCGATCAGGGCGTCCCCGGCGGCGACGACCCGGATCCCGGCGAGGATGTCGTCCAGGGCCATGTCCTTGACCATGAATCCGCTCGCCCCGGCCCGGAGTGCGCCGTAGACGTGCTCGTCCTCGTCGAAGGTGGTCAGTACGAGCACACGTGCCGTTCCCGCTCCGGCGGTGATCCTGCGGGTGGCCTCGATCCCGTCCATGTCGGGCATCCGGATGTCCATCACCACCACGTCCGGCCGCACCTCACCGACCACCCGGACCGCTTCGGTGCCCGTACCGGCCTCGCCGACGACGTCCAGGTCGGGGGTGTCGGCGATGAGCACCCGCAGGCCGGAGCGGACCAGCGGCTGGTCGTCGACGAGCACGACGCGTACGGTCACGGCAGCCGCCCCGGTGACCGGGCCGGCACGGGCAGCGGCAGCGCCGCCGTCACCTGGAAGCCGCCTTCGGGGCGCGGCCCGGCGGTGAACTCGCCGTGCAGCAGACCCACCCGTTCCCGCATCCCGGTGATGCCGTAGCCGGTGCCGGGCAGCGGACAGCCCCGACCGCTGTCGGTGATGTCGATCCGAAGTTCCTCGTCCCGGTAGTCGACGGTGACCCGGCACCGCGGCGTCCCCGCGTGACGTACGACGTTGGTCACCGCCTCCTGCACGATCCGGTACGCGGACAGCTCGATGTCGGCCGGTAGCGGGCGCCGCTCCCCCTGCCACCGCACCTCGACCCGGACACCGGCCTTCGAGGTGGTGGCCGCCAACCGGTCCAGGTCGTCGAGTCCCGGCGCCGGGGGCGGTGGCGGGTCCGCCTCGTTCTGTTCGCCGCCGCGGCGCAGGCCGACGAGCACCCGCCGCAGTCCGGCGAGCGTTTCCCGGCTGGTGGCCTCGATCGTACGGAGCGCGTTGCGGGCCTCGGCCGGCTGCGTGTCCATCACCCGGCTACCGACACCGGCCTGGATCGCGATCACCCCAATGCTGTGGGCGACCATGTCGTGCAGCTCACGGGCGATGCGCAGGCGCTCGGCGGTGACCGCCTGGGCGGCGTGCTGGGCGCGTACCGCCTCGGCGTAGCGGCGGCGGGTGCGTACCGAGTTGCCGATCATCCAGGCGGTGAGCAGGGCCAGGGTGGGCACCTCCGGCCGCGTGGCCGGCCCGAAGCCGCCGATGACCAGGCCGCTGCCGAGCTGGACCACGAGTGCCAGGGCGGCCGCGACAACCGACACCCGACGGGTACGGGTCGCGGCGACAAAACCCACGGCGACGCCGATCGCCAGCAGGTGCATGTTGCGCAGGTCGGCCGCGTAGCCCGGCTGCGAGGTCTGCAGGGTCGTCGTCACAACGACGAGGCTGACGAGCGTCAACCCCAGGGTGACCAGCGGCTGGCGGCGCAGCAGCGTGGCGGGCAGGGCCACGGTGATCGCCGGCAGCAGGTACCGCTGGGGAACACCCAGCAGGTCGAGGCCCAGGAGACCGTCGTTCGACCCGTTGACCACGGTGACCGCCAGGACGAGTGGGAACACCAGCACCCCGGCCCAGGCCAGGGCCGTCCACACCGGGAGCGGCAGGCGGTCGCGCAACGGTGCTCGGAAGGACTGCGAGATGGCGTCCACGCTGCGAGAATAGCCAGCTCCGTACCGGTGGCACAGCAGCCTACGGACGTACGCCCGCGGGCTGAGTCCGGGCCGCGATTGCCGCCGCCGGCCCGATGTCCGCGCCCGGTCCGCTCGACAGGATCGGCGTTGTGATCGAAGTCAACGCACTCACCAAGCGCTACGGCGGCACGACCGCCGTCGACAACCTCTCCTTCACCGTACGACCCGGACAGGTCACCGGGTTCCTCGGCCCGAACGGGGCCGGCAAGTCGACCACGCTGCGGATGATCCTCGGGCTGGATGCCCCGAGCGGCGGCACCGCCACCGTCGGCGGTGTCCCGTTCCGCAGCCATCCGCGCGGGCTGCGGCACGTGGGGGCACTGCTCGACGCGCACCAGGTGCACGGCGGTCGCAGCGCCGTGGCGCACCTGTCGGCGCTGGCCCGTAGCAACGGCATCACCCGCCGCCGGGTGGACGAGGTGCTACAGGAGGTGGGCCTGTCCGAGGTCGCCCGCCGCCGCATCGGCGGGTTCTCGCTCGGCATGAAACAACGGCTCGGCATCGCCACGGCACTGCTCGGCGACCCGCCCGTGCTGATGTTCGACGAGCCGATCAACGGCATGGACCCGGAGGGGGTGCTCTGGGTGCGCAACCTGTTCCGCCGCCTCGCCGCCGAGGGCCGCACCGTGTTCCTCTCCAGTCACCTGATGACGGAGATGGAGAACACCGCCGACCAGCTCGTCGTCATCGGCCGGGGCCGGCTGATCGCCGCCGAGTCGCTGCGGTCCTTCGCCGCCCGCAGCACCCGGCTCAGCGTGCTGGTGAGTACGCCGCAGGCCGCCGAGCTCACAGCGGTGCTGACGGCGGCCGGGGCGAACGTCGAGCCGGAGGGGTCGGCCGGGTCCGAGAAGCTCGCCGTGACCGGGTTGCCGGCGGAACGGATCGGCGTACTCGCCCTCGACAACCGGATCGTGCTGCACGAACTGACCACCCGTACCGCCTCGCTGGAGGAAGCGTTCATGGAACTGACCGCCGCAAGCGTCGAGTACCTGGCCGGGCAGGCCCGATGAGCACGTACGCCGCCGTGACGCCACCGGCACCCGTCGTCGAACCGCCCGCCCGCTTCCGGGACCTGCTCGGCGCGGAATGGATCAAGATGTGGTCGCTGCGGTCCACCGGGTGGATGCTCGCCCTGGCCGCGCTCTTCGCCCTCGGCACCGCGGCGCTGGCGGCACTCGGCGACTACCACAACTTCCCGCGCTATCCCCCGCAGGTGCAGCGGGAGCACATGTTCGCGCTGGGCGACGCCTTCCCGCTGGAGGGGTACCTGACCCTGATGCTGGTCGCCGCGAGCGTCGGCGCGATCACCATGGTCAGCGAGTACGGCAGCGGCCTGATCCGTACCACCACGGTGGCCGTACCCGCCCGCGGCTCGGTGCTGCTGGCCAAGGCGGTTGTCGTGACCGCGGTCTGGACCGTGGCCGGCGCGTTCATCGCCACCGGTACGTTCGTCGTCTCCCAGTCCATCCTCGACCTGCGGGACGCGGCGGTCTCGGTCACCGATCCGTCCGTGTTCCGGGCCCTGGTGGCGTCCGCGCTGCTCGCCCCGATCTGCGCGCTGATCGGCCTGGGCTTCGGCGTCCTGATCCGGCACGCCGCCGCCACCGTGATCACCAGCATCTTCGTCCTGTTGATGCTGCCGCTGTTCTTCGCGTCGGACAGCCGCTGGTCGGCCACTCTCGACCAGGCGATGCTGCTCACCGCGTGGCAGCGCCTGACCGTCGACTGGGTGCCGACCGGGCCCGACGTCCGCATCGCCACGATCACCGAGTCCTGGATCGTCTACGCGGTCTGGCCCCTGGTCGCGACCCTCGTCGCCCTGGTCGTGGTACGACGCCGCGACGTGTGAGCGCCTCGTACGACGCCACGACGTGTGAGCGCTGGCTGCGGGGGTGCGCCCACGCCCCCGCAGCCGGCGACGTCAGGCGCTGGCCCGGCGGACCAGGGTCGAGGGGAAGATGGCGGCCGGGGCGACCCGGGATCCTTCGAGGACCGCGGTGGCCGCCGCGGAGACGATCTGGCCGACCGGGTGGCTTGCCGTGGTCAGCGCCGGGGCGCTCAGCTCGGCGAACGGGATGTCGTCGAATCCGGCCACCGCCACGTCGTCGGGCACCCGGTGGCCGGATTCGCGCAGGACGGCGATGGCGCCGAGCGCGGTGGCGTCGTTGATCGCGAAGACCGCGTCCGTGTCCGGCCAGCGCCGCAGCACCGTACGCATCGCCTGCTGGCCGCCGGCCGCGGAGAAGTCCCCGGCGACGAGGCGGACCGGGAGGCCGGTCGAGCGCATCAGGTTCTGGTAGGACCGGACCGAGCGCCAGGCGCACGGCAGCCACGGCGGACCGGTGACCATGGCGATGCGACGCCGGCCGGACGCGTACAGGTGGTGCACGATCGCGCTGGAGCCCGCGGCGTTGTCGACGTCGAAGGACGGCACCCGGCTGGAGCCGATGCCGATCGAGGCAACCCGTCGGTGCAGTGCCGCCGGCACCGCCGCGAGGGTGGCCTCGGTCGTGTTGATCAGCACCACGCCCCGCACGCTGCGGTCGTCGGCCAGCTTGTCCAGGCGGGGAGCGGCGCGCGGCACCCACTGCAGGGACACCCCGACGCCGTACGGGGAGGCGGTCTCGGCCGCCGCGGCGACCGCCCGGTCGACGTACGGGTCGTCGAGCACCCGGGGTGTCGTGCCGACGATCGCGATGACCAGCCGGAATCCCGTACCGCTCGCCAGTGATCTGGCCACCTGGTCGGGTTGGTAGCCAAGGTGGCGTACGGCGGTCCGGACCCGGTCCCGTACGTCCGGGGACGCCGGGCCGGATCCGGAGATGACCCGCGAGGCGGTGGCACGGGACACACCGGCGGCCTTCGCCACGTCCTCGAGCGTGATCCGCCGTGTTGGCGGCATCGTCATGTCATCCTCCGCTCCGGGCCCTCCGGCCCTCCACCGGCACCGGAAACCGGCGCCGGGCGGCCCGTTTCAGGTAACAGGGACAAGGTTACCCTTGCGGTGAGAGCGCTCTCAGGGGTGCGATCTTCTAGTGCGTCGGCCACCCCGACGCGGAAGGAGTCACCCGTGAGCTCGACCAAGGCCGGTCCGGCCGTACCGACGCCCCCGGCCGCGGCGCCGCCAGGCCCGCAGGTCATCGCCGCCCGTACCGCCGTGGCCTTCGTCTTCGCGCTCAACGGCCTGGCCGTCGCGTCGTGGTTCTCCCGGGTGCCCGCCGCGCGCGAGGGGCTCGGTCTCAGCGCCGGACAACTGGGGTTGCTGCTGCTCGCGATGTCGCTGGGCGCGATCCTGGCGATGGTGACGGCCGGAGCAGTGGTGCACCGGGCCGGCTCCCCCCGCACCACCGCCGGCGCCACCACGCTCGTCGCGGTCGGACTGGTGGTGGTCGGCGTCGGCATCGGCGGGTTGGCCTCGGTCCCGGTGGTCGCCGTCGGTCTCGCCGCGATCGGCTACGGCTCCGGCCTGACCGACGTGGCGATGAACGTCGAGGCCGCACTGGTCGAACGGCGACTGCGGCGCACGATCATGCCGCGCTTCCATGCGGCCTGGAGCCTGGGCACCGTCACCGGTGCCGGTCTCGGTGCCGCCAGCGCCCACGCCGGCTTCCCCGTCCTCGCGCACCTGGCCCTGACCGCCGCCCTCGTGCTGTTCGGCACGCTGGTCGCGGTCCGCTCCTTCCTGACCGCCCGGGCCGGCGAGCAGGTCGACGACGAATCGGCCACCGGCCACCACAGCCGCGACAGCGGTGTCCTACGCGCCTGGCGCGAACCCCGTACGCTGCTCGTCGGCCTGTTGGTGCTGGTGATGGCCTTCACCGAGGGAACCGCCAACGACTGGGTGGCGGTGGCCTTCATCGACGGGCACGGGGTCAGCGAGGCGGCCGGCGCCGCCGTGTTCGGGATCTTCGTCGCCGCGATGACGGTGGGGCGGACCGCCGGCACGATCGCGCTCGACCGGTGGGGTCGGGTGCCGGTCCTCCTCGCCACGATCGCCCTGGCCGTCGTCGGTGTGGCGATCGCGGTCTTCGCCAACTCCACCCCGGTGGCACTGGCCGGCGTCGCGCTCTGGGGGCTGGGCGCCTCGCTCGGCTTCCCGGTCGGGATGAGCGCCGCAGCCGACGACGAGAGCCGGGCGCCCGCCCGGGTCAGCGTGGTGGCGACGATCGGCTACACCGCGTTCCTGGCCGGGCCGCCGGTCGTCGGACTGCTCGGCGACCACGTCGGTACGTTGCAGGCGCTGCTCGTGGTGCCCATCCTGCTGGTACCGGCGCTCGCCCTGGTACCGACGACGCGTAAGCCGGCCGAGCGGCCCACGCCCATCGGCACCTGACCGGGCAGGCAGCGGAGGTTGCCGCGTCACCTGCCCGGTTCGGGAAGGTCCACCCGCTCGCCCACCCGCCCGTAGACGAATCGTTTGGTGGAGGCGATGAAGTCACTCGGGAAGCCGAGTTCGATCGCGCTCACCTCGGCCAGCCGCCGTACCGCCTCGGCCGGCAACTCCAGGTCGACGGCGGCCAGGTTGTCCGTGAGCTGCTCGATCCGGCGGGCGCCCACCACCGGGTGCAGGTTCGACCGGCCGGCCATCAGCCACGCCAGCGCGACCTGTGACGAGGTGGCGCCCAACTCGTCGGCGATGGTGTCCACCTCGCGCGCGATCGCCAGCTCCCGTTCGCTGGCGTCGCTCCTGCTGATCCGGGTCGGTGTCGCCGGTTCCGAGCGGCCGTACGTCGCCGGTTCGGAGCGGGTGAACTTGCCGGAGAGCAGCCCGCGGGCGAGCGGGGACCAGGCGGCGACGCCCAGCCCCAGCTCGGCGGCCATCGGCAACAGTTCCCGCTCGATGTCACGCTGCACCAGGCTGTACGGCACCTGGAGCCCCACGAACGGGCTCCAGCCGCGCCACTGCGTCAGCGTGTTGGCTCGGGCGACCACCCAGGCCGGGCTGTCGGAGACACCGACGTAGAGGACCTTGCCGGACCGGACCATGTCGTCGAGCGCGCGCATGGTCTCCTCGATCGGCGTACCCCGATCCCAGATGTGCACCCAGAGCAGGTCTACGTAGTCGGTGCCCAGCCGGCGCAGACTCTGCTCCACCGAACGGACCAGACTCTTGCGGTGGTTGCCCGAGGCGTTCGGATCGGTGCCGTCGTTGGAGACGGTGTACTTCGTGGCGACCACGAACCGGTCCCGGTCGGCGGCGAGCAGGTCGCCCACGATGCGTTCGCTGGCACCGTTGGTGTACCGGTTCGCCGTGTCGATCACGTTCCCGCCGGCCTCGGCGTACGCGGTGAACAGCTTGCGGCACTCCTCGACCGGCGCGCCCCAGCCCCAGTCCTCGCCGAAGGTCATCGTGCCGAGAAACAGCTCCGACACGCGCAGCCCGCTGCGGCCCAGCGTTCGATATCGCACGCGCTCTCTCCCGTCGCCGGACAGTCACCCGCGCGGCAAAGGCTACGCGGCGCGGGCCGAACGCGTACGCGGTCAGGTTGCTGATATCCGTCGATTCCGCGCAGGCCCGGCGCCTGCCGTACGACCTGTCCGGGGCCACCACCGGACAGGTCTTGTCCCACCCTGGGGCTACTGTTCCGATCATGGTGTCCCAGCAGGAGATACGGCTGCGCGACGGCCGCCGGGTGCAGGCCTACGACAGCGGCGTCACAGACGGTGTCGACCCGTTCACGGTGCTCTGGCACCACGGTTCACCACAGACCGGCGCCCCGCTCGAACCCCTCCTGACGGCGGCCCGCGCGAGGGGCATCCGCCTGCTGTCGTACGGCCGGCCCAGCTACGGCGGGTCGAGTCCCCTTGCCGGTCGGGACGTGGCGTCCGCGGCGGCCGACGTAGCGCAGATCGTCGACGCGCTGGGGGTGGACCGGTTCGCGGTGATGGGCGCCTCCGGCGGCGGTCCGCACGCCCTCGCCTGTGCCGCCCTGCTGCCCGACCGGGTGACCGGCGTGGTCTGCCTGGCCGGTCTGGCGCCGTTCACCGAGGCCTTCGACTGGTACGCCGGCATGGTCGCCCCGGGTGGCCTGCGTGCCGCCGCCGCCGGACGCGCGGCACGCGAGCGTCATGCGGCCACCGACGAGTTCGACGTGAACAGCTTCACCTCGGCCGACTGGGCCGCGCTGGACGGCACCTGGGCGTCGTTGGGCGCGGACGCCCAGCGGGCGGGTGGCGAAGGGCCGGACGGGTTGGTCGCCGACGACCTGGCCTTCGTCGCGCCGTGGGGCTTCGACGTGACGCGGGTCGGCGCACCCGCCCTCTTCGTGCAGGGCGGGCAGGACCGGGTCGTGCCGCCCTCCCACGCCGACTGGCTGGTGGACAACTGCCCCGCGTCCGAACTGTGGCTGCGTCCGCGCGACGGCCACGTCTCGGTCCTCGACGCGAGCGCGGTGGCGATGGACTGGCTGCGCGCCACGAACACCGGGCCGTAGACCGTTCGTCCTCGGCCTGATCGCGCTGCCAGCCGGCTCAGCTCGCGCTGCCAGCCGGCTCAGCTCGCCCCGCCGGCCGGCCCTGATCGCCCCGCCGGCCGGCCCTGATCGCCCCGCCAGCCGGCCCTGATCGCCCCGCCAGCCGGCTCGGCACGGAGGGTCGGCTCAGCCGCGGAGGAGGTCGGCGTGCGCGCCGCGCAGCCGGGCGAGGGCCGGGTCGCTGCCCGGCGTGACCCGCCGGTCAAGCTCGGCCCACGCCTCGGCGAGGGCGTCGGTGACCGCACGCATCTCGGCAGCGTGCCGGCGGATGCCCTGCTGGTGAAGCTCGTCGAGGCGGCGGGCCCAACCCGCCGAGACCGCCGCGACCCGTTCGGCGTCGGCGCGGGCCTGTGCCACGGACCGGGCCGCGGACGCCGGCACGATCGCGGCGACCGGGCGCGGGTCGCCGTCGCGGGTGACAACCGTGACGGTGTCGGTCAGCTCGGCCAGGGCAACGAGCTGGGTCAGTCGGGTGCGGACCTCGCGCAGCGGCAGAACGCGCGACTGGTCGATGCTGTGAGCCAGGGCGGGGGCAGCCATGTGCACATGCTGCCCCGGGGGTACGACACTCCCGCTCGGCCGGACCGGCCACAGTGGCCTGTCGGCCGATGCCGATATCCGAGTGGCCGGACGGCAGGCGGGGCGACGGACAGCGGGGGTCCTGTCCGGCGTACCCGTCACGGCACCAGGTGGATGCAGATCCTCCTCGCGGCGACCGCCGCGTCCTCGAGTACGGCCAGGCGTGGTTCCGGCGACTCGATCAGCCGCGGATGGCGCAGTGGCACCAGCGGCGACAACCGCCGGTCCGCCAGCACCACGTCGATCATCGACCGGTCCCCGCCGCAGACCAGGGCCCGGAAGGCGTCGTCGGGATCGGCGGATACACCCGGCGCGTGGGGCAGCAGGACCCGGGCGGTGATGTCCGCGGCCCGCTGGGCGGCGGCCTGGGCCTGGTTCTCGCGACGTCGAGCGTAGCGGTGCTGCGACGTACCGCCGGCCGCGGTGCGACCCTGCACGTAGAAGCGCTCGACCTTGGAGACGGTCACGCTCGTACCGTCCACGACGCCGGTGGCGACCGCGCCCTTGCGTACCAGCAGCAGCGCGATGCGGGGTGGTCGGATCAGACTGGCAAGCAGCGTGTCGACGTCCCGCACGTCGGCGAGCCCCGGCGGCGGTGACAGGGTGGCGGTGTCGCCGTTGTTCACCCCGGTCAGCACGAGCCCCTGCTCGGTGGCACCGTCGTGCCGGCCGTAGAAGCCGTCGAGCCAGCCCCGGATCCGCTCCGGTGAGATCTCCACCCAACGCCCACCACCGGCGGCGGGCCGCGCCTTCGTCACCCGACCTCCAGCCTGATCAGGGCGTGGCTGCCTGCTGAGCCATCACCTTCCAGGGTGAAGTCTCGCAAACCACGGGCCCGTGCGCGGGCGACCCGAGTGGCCCGGCGCCCGGATCGCCTGGCCGCGACCTTTCCCGTTCCCGTCGCGGGGCCCACCACGGCACGGCCACCCGCCGATCAACGCCGGTGGATGCAGCACCGATACGCCACCGATGCGGCCCTTCCATACCGTCCCTGGCAACGGATCCACTCATCCAGGTCCTGCCTGGGGAACGGGAGCTAACAGTGACATCCATCCGCCGACGGCGGGCTGTCCAGGGCCTGCTGACAAGTGCCGCGGTCGTCGCGGCGACGCTCGTCGCCCTACCCCAGCCGGCCCACGCCACCATCGATCCGAACTGCAGCGACCGCAACGGCGGGCCGGTGCAGCTCTGGTGGGCCCAGGACCACACCGGCGCGACCATCTGTCTGCGGAACTCCATCTACAACATGGCCAACCCGGCGACCTACTTCCCCAACAACGGCACCGGCGCCGGCCAGAGGGTCTGGGACAACTCGGCGTCGGCGGCGAACCACGACACCCACTGGATCGCGATCCTCTGGTCCGATCCCGGTTACAGCGGCAGCCGGGTCGACCTGAACGTCGCCGGCGAGTACGGCTCGTGGGCCTGGAACCTCGGCAGCGTGACCAACAAGAACAGCTCGCTGAGCTGGACCGCCCCGTAGCCCACCCGGCCCCGGCCACCGCCGGCACGGGTACGTCCACCTAGGAGACAGCAATGCGGGTACGTCGATGGGCGGTCGGTTGTGCCGCCATTCTGGTGCTGGGCAGCCTCAGCACGGCGTGTTCATCGGGGGACGGCGACCATCGGGAGAAGACCCCGGCCATCCGGGGCTCGCTGGGCGCCGTCAGCCCTCCGCCCATCGGCGTCATCCCCCGCACCGACCGGGTCGACGAACTGGTGCTGCCGGTTGCGGCGTACCAGCTCACGTCGGACCAGCGGGAACTGCTCGGCGCAGCCCGGCTGGTGCTGACCAACGACTGTCTGCGTCGCTTCGCGGTTGCCGAGCGGCGCCCGGCCGGTGGTGGAGCGGGCCTGGGCCGGATGACCCGCCGGTACGGGGTGACCGACGCCGCCACCGCCGCCCGTTGGGGTTACCACCTCGCCCCCGACCAGGGAAGTACGGAGCACGGGCCGAGCGGCCCGGAACCCTCGGCGGTGGAGAACCTGGTGCTGACCGGGAACGAGTCCGGCCGGCACGCCCCTCCCGGTGAGACCGGTGCCACCGGCCGAACCCACCGCGGGCAGCCGATCCCGGCGGGTGGCTGCGCCGGTCAGGCCCAGCGTGAGCTCGGACTGGCCGACCGCGACGCACTGGGCGAGTCGCTGACCACCTCGATCGACCTCGCGGCGTTCGACCGGTCGAAGACCGACCCGCGGCTGACCGCCGTGTTCGCGGACTGGTCTACCTGCATGAGGGCCGAGGGCCTCAGCTTCCCGGATCCCCTCGCCCCGCTGGGGGCGATGGACCTCCGTACGGCGGCACCGGAGCCGGCGGAGCTTCGGACCGCCGTCACGGATGTCGCCTGCAAGCGCCAGACCAACGTCGTGGGCACGTGGTTCGGCGTCGAGAGCGCGTACCAGGACTTGATGATCCACCAGCACCGCGACGAGCTGACCGCGATCCGCAACAGGATCGACTCCGTGCTCGCCACCGCATCCGGGGTGGTGGGGGCTCCGACCGGGGGCAGCTAGCCAACGACCAACAGGGGGATACGGCCTTGGACCAGAAAGTCCTGGAAGCCCAGCAGTGGGTGAACGCCACCTACGGCGGTGTGGCGGGCTTCGAAACCGTGACCGAGAACGGCAAGACCGGTTGGGCGACGATGTACGCCCTCACCCGCGCACTCCAGCACGAACTCGGCATCACCGCCCTCTCGGACAGCTTCGGCCCGACCACACTGGGGCTGTTGGCGGCACGGGGCGGGGTCAAGCTCACCGAGTCGAACCAGAACATCATCCGGATCATCCAGTGCGCCTGCTACTGCAAGGGATACGAACCCGGCGGCATCTCCGGCGTCTTCACCCTGGACACCCAGTTCGCCGTCACCGGACTCATGATCAATGCCGGCCTGGGTGACCGGCTCGGCGGAGTGGTGCAGCCCAAGGTGGTGAAGGCACTGCTGACCATGGACGCGTACGTGGTGCTGGCCGGCGGCACGGAATCCGTACGCGAGATCCAGCAGTGGATGAACGGCCGCTACTTCAGCCGGGCGAACTTCTTCGTCATCCCCTGCGACGGCATCTTCTCCCGGGCCGTTCAACAGGCCCTCTACCTGGCGATCCAGTACGAACTGGGGATGAGCGACGAGCAGGCCACCGGCGTCTTCGGGCCGGGAACCCAGGCCGGGCTGCGGGCGCACCAGCTCACCGAGGGCAACACCGGCATCTTCGTGAGCATCTTCAGCGCCAGCATGGTCTTCAACCGGGTACGACTGGAGGAGGACCAGAGCACCTACAGCACCTTCACCGACCACTACGACGCCGCGCTCACCACCGCCGTAGGCGACTTCCAGAGGTTCTCCGCGCTGCCGGTCAACGGCCAGGCCGACTTCGCCACCTGGTGCCAACTCCTGGTCTCGCACGGCGACCAGAGTCGCCCGGGCACGGCGGTGGACTGCATCACCACCATCACCCCCGAGCGTGCGCAGGCACTCAGGGCCGCCCGCTACGAGATCGTCGGTCGCTACCTGGACGAGCAGCCCTGGGGGACGTTGAACAAACGGATCCAGCCCGGCGAACTCGCCACCATCTTCCAGAACGGCCTGCGAGTCTTCCCGATCTCCCAGTACTACGGCGAGGAACTCTCGTACTTCACCTATTCACAGGGTTATCAGGATGCCCTCGGCGCGCACGCCGCGGCGGTCGGCTACGGCTTCAACGCCGGTACGGTGATCTACTTCGCGGTCGACTACGACGCCACCCAGGAGGACATCGACTCGAACATCGTGCCCTACTTCTACGGCGTCGTCGCGGGGCTGGCCGGGCAGGGCAAGCGGTACGTCCACGGCGTGTACGCCTCGCGCAACGTCTGCCAACAGGTCACCCTGCGGACCTACGCCCGCTGGTCGTTCGTCTCCGGCATGTCGGCCGGGTACTCGGGCAACATGGGCTTCCCGCTGCCGGAGAACTGGGCCTTCAACCAGATCCAGACCCTGTGGGTCGGTTCCGGCAGTGGCTCGATCAACGTGGACAAGAACGTGCACCGACCCAAATCGGACCTGGGTGTCTCCTCGGTCAACGACCCCAGCGCCCCGTTCGGCGACTTCGTCACGTACGTCGAACGGCTCTTCCAGATAGCGGTCATGTACGGCGGCAACGTCAACCCCAGCCAGCGGGTGTTGGAGTTCCTGCGCCACAAGGACTACGGGGACGCGCTGTGGGCGGGCCTGATCGGCGATGTCGACCGGGCATTCATCGCGCACGTCCTCGACATCCGCGTGCCGGTGGTCGAGCGGTTCCGCGATCCCTTCTACGGGGTCGACGTGATGGTGTCCCACCTCGCCGCCTCCTGCAACGGGGTCTACCTCCAGGGCCGACCGCCCGGCACCACCACCAACCGCGGTGATGTCGCCGGCTGGGCCGGGGACTGGATGACCTTCTACGGCGAGTGGCGGCGGGACAGCCACAGCTACTCGTCCGGCTACACGTACTGCATGGAGCGGCTGGCCAAGGTCGACGGCGTCGGGACCTTCAAGCTGCGTGACCTGATCGAGGACTCCGATGCGTACAACATCGGGATGAGCGTCCGCGGCGGCACCAACATCGTGGCGGCGGTCCACGCCAACTACTGGGGGGAGGGCTACCTCTCCCGCTTCAAGCGGTTCTACGAGGGACGTTTCGGCTCGGCGCAGGACGCCAAGGAGATCGCGCGGCAGATCCTCACGTTCGACGACGACCTCGTCGTCTCCGCGGGTCGGGCCTACCTGATCCAGAGCACCGGCGGAATCCCGACGCTCATGCCGCATCTGCTGCCCGACGACAAGCTCGACGAGTTCTGCCAGGGCTTCTCCGACATGCTCCTGGCCAACGTCGGCCTGGAGGACGCACGGGTCGCGGCGTTGCGCGCACAGGGCGGGCACTGAGGCGTGCGGGACCGACAACAGCCGTTACCGATGTGGCGAGTACGAGAGCAGAGGCAGACCCTTGAGTGAGAGCATGCGACTGTCCCGCCGGCAGGTACTGACAACCATCGGAGTCGTGTCCGGGGCCGCCGCCGTCGCGGCCGGCGGCTTCCCGACCCCGTCCCGGGCGGCGCCGAGCCCTGGTGGATGGACCCGGAGCACCACCCAGAACGGATTTCCCGTCATCGACCCGACGAAGGTCGACAGCTACCCGGTGGAGGGCAGCGGCGCCGTCGTGGCGCTGCTGCCCGGCACCGTGGCGACCGTCCTGCTGCACGTCGCGCGCCGCTTCAGCTACGAGATCGATCCGCTCGGCCGGGGCGATGTGCACGGCCACCGCACCGGGCGGTACGTCAAGGCGCCGTTCGAGTCGAACCAACTCTCCGGCACCGCGATCGTCATCCGGGCGGGCCGGTATCCGATCGGTTCGGCCGGCAACCTCTTCGCCGCGCAACTGCTCGTGGTCCGCGACATCCTGGCGGAGTGCGAGGGCGTGGTGCGCTGGGGAGGTGACGACCCGTACCAGCCCAAGGAGGGGCATTTCCAGATCGACGTCGCCCCCGGCGACCCGGCGCTGAAGCGGGTCGCGGCGAAGATCGGGGGTTGGCGGGACAGGCCCGGCATGGGCGCCGGGTCACCGGTCGACCTCGCTCAGCCGGGACGTCGGTCCGCGGCGCGAGCGCTGGAGCGCCGCCAGCGGCCGGCCTGACCACCGGGCCACGACCGTGACGGGTACGGGTGCCCGCTCGTCCGGCGCCCGTACCCGTCACGGACCGGCTCGGGTCAGGCCGACGGGCCGGAGTTGTCGACGGGTGGCGCACTGAAGACCCCGCGCCGTACCGCCTCGCTGGCGAGCGCGAAGCGTCGCCGTTCCGAGTTGGCGACCAGGTCGAACTTGTCGTACAGGTTCGTCAGGTGCTTCTTCACGGCACTGTCGGTCAGTCCGAGTTGCGCGGCGAGCTGCCGGACCGACGGCGGCTCGGGGAACGCCGTACCGCCCTCGGTGAACGGCCGGCAGAGCAGGTCGAGTACGTCCCGCTCCCGCCTGGTCAGCGGCGGCGGCGCCGGAGGTGGGGTGGTGGTCACCGTCCGGGTCGTCGGGTGTTCCGCCGGGGCCCGGAAGAGCAGCCGGGCGGGTCCGATCTCGACCCGGTCGCCGTCGTGCAGGATCTGGCTGCGCCGCAGCGGGCTGCCGTTGACCGTGGTCCCGTTGGTGCTGCCGAGGTCCCGGATCGCCCACCCGGACGGGTAACGCTCGACGACCGCGTGCAGCCGCGACACCTTCTTGCTGTCGATCGCCAGTTCGTTGGTAGGTGCCCGCCCGATGGTCAGCAGTTCGGCCGAGAGCGGCACCAGCCGTACGGCGCCGGCCTGGTGCACCTCGAAGTAACCGTCCATCCGAAGTCCCCGCCGACCTAGGTGCAGTGGTCGGGGGTGGTGGCGGTCATCTGGCTGGTCAGACCGGTGCCGACCAGCGTTGCCGTGGCCGTGGTGCAACCGCCCGGCACGTGTACGGGCTCCGTCCACAGTTCGAGCGGCTGACCGACGGCCCTGGCCCGCTGCACCGGCCGGTCGCCGACGGCGAGGTCGACCGACCATGTGCCGGCCGGACCGGCGTTGTCCCGGTACTGCTTCCAGATCCAGACGTACGCCATCACCGCGCGGCAGCTCGGCGACCAGTACTGCTTGACCGAGATCGCCTTGAGTCCACCGGCGTAGCCGTAGGCCGACTGCCCGACCTGGTACGCGTCCGCGTAGCAGGGACCCGGCGGGGCGTTGTCCCTGCTGGCGTACCTGTTCAGGCCCGTGCCGGCGACCACCACCGTACGGACGTCGCCCGGCCCGGCTAACCCCAGTTCCAGCGTCGCGCGCCGGGTGCCGGTGGCTCGGGGCGTGAAGGCGACCCGTACGTCGCATCTGCTGTCGGGCTGGAGCGTGCGCCCGGTGCAGCGGTCGGCGGCGATCCGGAAGTCGGCGCCGCCCGCACCGTCGAGCGCCACCCGGTTCACCCGCACGATCCGGGATCCGCCGTTGCGCAGTGTGATCGGGCGCTCCTGTGCCTCGGCACCGAGCTCCTGATCGCCGAAGTCGACGCTGGACACCAGGTCGACCGGTGCCGGTGCCGGCACGAACTGGGAGCCACCGCAGGCGAGTGTCGCGGCGACGAGCAGCGCGGTGCCGATCACCCGGCTTGCCGTACGCCGCGGCGGTGCCAGGTGCTGCGTGGTCGCCGACAGGTGCAGCGCCGCCCGCATCCGCGCGGAGAGCGACATGCCGGACCGGGTGGGCGTGACCGCCGTCGGCGCCTCGTCGATCCAACCCTCGGCATCGGCGCCGCCCAGGACCAGCTCGGTGACCGGCTGACCGGACACCTCCTGTGCCCGTTGCAGGTCGTGGGCGAACTGCGCCGCGGAAGGTTGCCGCGCCGCGGGGTCCTTTGCCATCGCGCGTTCGAGTGCCGCACAGACCGCCTCCGGCACCCCGTACGGGCGCAGGTCCGGCACCGGGTCGGTGGCGATGCGTTCGAACACCCGCGCGATCGGTTCGGTGGCCGTCGGCGCGAACGCGGCCGTGCCGTTGAGCCAGGTGAAGACGGTGGACGCGAGCGCGTAGACGTCCGAGGCGACCGAGGCCGGCTCGCCACGGAGGATCTCCGGCGCCGCGTGCAGCACACTCGCCGTCACCCGTTGCGTCCGGCCGACGATCTGCCCGAGTGGGCGGGCCAGGCCGAAGTCGGCGAGTTTCAGCTCGCCGTACCGGGAGACGAGGATGTTCTCCGGTTTGACGTCGCGGTGCAGGACCCCGGCCCGGTGCGCGGTCTCCAGCGCCCCGGCCACGGTGACGCCTCCGGCCACCGCGTCGTGCCACGGCCCCCGGCCGCTACCGGCGTCGGCGTGGATGCGGTCGACGAGCGAGCCGCCTTCCTCGTACGCCATGAGGATGTACGGGTTGCCCGGCCTCGTGTGCCCCGCCTGGTGCACGGTGACGATGTTGGGGTGGCCGGACAGCCGGCCCATTGCCTTCAGCTCACGCTCGAACCGGATCCGCGAGGACTCGTCGAGGCGGTCGGCGGCGAGCACCTTCACCGCGACCGTACGGGAGAAAGCCGGCTGCCACGCGCGGTAGACGACACCGAAGCCGCCCCGGCCGATCTCGACCGCATGCTCGCAGCCGGGTACGCCGACGTCCAGGCCCACAACCGTTCGGGACTCCTGGCGGCTCACAGATGTTCACTCCCCCGACATCGACCCGACCTTATGGGCCTTGATGGACGATCCTACCGAGCACGTCGGACGGTACGCCGTAAGGATGCGACGATCGGGGAGTTTTCCGGCAGCTCGGGCACCACCGGCACCGCTGACCCGGCGATGTACGGCTGCCCGTGTCGCGGTCGAGGGGACGGAAAGGTGGCCAGTTCGCCACCTACCCGCGCTGTTCGCCGCCTGGTTTCGTGGAGCACGGCTATGCAGATCCAGCAGAGAAAGCAGGGCGTCATGTCGTTCCTCCGCCGTACCCTCGCCGTCACGGCCGCACTCGCCGCCGCGGGCGCCGTATCGCTGCTCAACACCTCGCCCGCGATGGCGAGTACGCCGAGCAGCTGCTCCAGCGTCCGTCAGATCGGTACGACCCGGGTCCTCACGGTCGGTGGCATGGAGGCGGCCTCGGTCAAGCAGTACTACGGCTGCGGCTACAACTACGCCTACATCTACGTCTGGGAGCAGTACCGCAACACCCACTCCAACTGGGACCTGTACGTCCACGTGATCGACCACTCCGACAGTGGCTCCGACTACGGCGTGGGCGAGCTGAACAACACCACCCGTGCCGAGCTGTGGGGCGCCGCGGCGAACACCGCCGCGCACTGCACCCACGTCACCGGCTACCTGAACTCGACCGGCGGTTCGACCAGCACCGTCTGCTGACGCCGGAGAACGGAAGAGGCCATGTCCAAACGGGGGCATGGCCTCTTCCGTTGCCGGTGGGCGCCGGCTCACTTCGCCCGAGCGCCGCCCGACCCCGGACGCCTAGGCGGCGTCGGCCGGCTTCGCCTCGGCCGGCTTGGCCTCCGTCTGCTCAGCCTCCGTCTGCTCGGCCTCGGCGGCCTCGGTGGACTCGGCCGCAGCAGGCTCGGCCTCGGTGGACTCGCCGACGGCAGTGGCCGGCTCGGGCTCGCTGGCCGCCGTACCGTCCTCCTCGCTCTCCTCCTCGTCGTCCTCGTCGGTTTCCGCCTCGTCCGAGTCGTCCGTCGATCCGGCCAGCTCGGGCGCGGCCCAGGAGAACTCGATCTCGACCGAGATCTCCGTGCCGCCCTCACGCTCGATTTCCAGCTCGCACCGGACCTGGTCGGCGACCGTGACCGCGCCAGCGGCGCCGTAGAAGATCTGTCCACCGGACTCCAACTGGCTGGCCAGCTGGCGCAGCCACGCGGCCAGATCGGCCCGCGACACCGTACGGGCGTCCTCGTAGATTTGCATGCCCGACATGCTCGCATTCCACGATGGACCGTCAGCAGACGGGTCCGGTGTCGACGAAGGCGTTCCGAGGGCGACGATCGCCGACGTACGCCCAGCTCAGAGCGGTCAGGGCCGGCTCGGAAGGTGTTATCGGGCCAGCAGCGAGCGCAGGGTCTTGACCACCTCGGCGGGGCCTTCCTCGGCCATGAAGTGACCGCTGGAGACGGTGGCGTGGTCCAGGTCCGGGGCCCACGGGCGCCACAGTGCGGCCGCGTCGAAGCCGAGCGCGTCGCCCCAGTCCTGCTGGCGGACGGCCACCGGCATGCGGAGCCGGTTCCCGGCCGCCCGGTCGGCCCGGTCGTGGTCGACGTCGATGCCGGCCGATGCCCGGTAGTCGGCGACGATCGACGGTACGGCCTCCCGCGACGCCTTCAGGTACGCCGCCCGCACGTCGGCCGGGATCGCCTCGGGGTTGCGGGTCCAGATGTCGAGGAAGTAGCCGAAGAAGGCGTCGGCACTGGCGCTGATCATCTGCTCGGGCAGTCCCGGCGGCTGGGCCATCAGGTACAGGTGGAAGCCGACGGCGGCGCTGGCACCGTGCATCACGTCCCACATGTCCAGGGTCGGCAGCACGTCGAGCGAGGCGAGTCGGGTGACCGCGTCGGGGTGGTCGAGACCGGCGCGGATGGCGACCAGGGCACCCCGGTCGTGCCCGGCCAGGGCGAAGCGGTCGTGGCCGAGCGCGCGGGCGAGTGCGACGATGTCGGCGGCCATGGTCCGCTTCGAGTACGTGCTCCCGTCGGTTTCGGCCGGTTTGTCGCTGGCCCCGTAACCGCGCAGGTCGGGGCAGATCACGGTGTGGTCGGCGGCGAGGTCGGCCGCGACGTGCCGCCACATGAGGTGGGTCTGCGGGAAGCCGTGCAGCAGCACGATCGGGCTGCCGGAGCCGCCGACGGCGACGTTGAGCGCGACGTCCTCGGCGACGGTGACGCGCCGGTAGTCGAATCCATCGATCCTGGGTTCCACGGTGGGCCTTTCCTGGGTCGCAGTGGTGGTCTGTATACGGATGGCTCTTTCCTGCGGTATCGGAGCTTTCGCCGCCGTACCGGGTCGTGCCCGTCGAGCGTGCCGGGCGGTGATGAGTGGCGGGTCAGCAACGGATGAGTACACCGCCGGCACGGCGACCCGCGACCGGGACAGCCGCATACATTGGTGCCATGACCAGGCAGCCGACGGCACCCGAGGTGGCCTTCGGCGTACTGGGTCCGGTCGAGGCCAGCACCGGGGGTGGTCCGGTTCCGTTGAAGGGTGCCCGCCAGCGCACGGTGCTCGCCCGGCTGCTGATCGCCCGGGGCCGGGTCGTACCGGTCGACCGGCTCGCCGGGGACCTGTGGGAGGAGCCGACGTCGGGCGCGGTGGCGGCGATCCGTACGTTCGTGTCCGATCTGCGGCGGGCGCTGGAACCGGACCGGCCGCCCCGCCAGCCGGCCCGGCTGCTGGTCACCGCACCACCCGGGTACGCGTTGCGGGCGGCACCGGACGCGGTCGACGCCTGGCGGTTCGAATCGCGGGTGGCCGAGTCCGCCCCACTGCTGGCCGCTGGGCGGGCCGGTGCGGCGCTGGCCGGCCTGGACGACGCGCTCGGCCTGTGGCGAGGCCCCGCGTACGCCGAGTACGCCGGGCAGAGCTGGGCACGGGCGGAGGTCGACCGGCTGGACGAGGTGCGGATGCTGGCCGTGGAGCGACGGGCCGAGGCGCTGCTGGCGCTGGGTCGGGCCGCCGAGGCCGCCGTCGACCTGCGGGCCGCCGCCGAGTCTGCGCCGCTGCGCGAGGACACCTGGCAGTTGCTGGCCACCGCCCTGTACCGCGCGGGCCGTCAGGGAGAAGCCCTGGCAGCCCTGCACCGGGCACGGCAGACCCTGGCCGCGCAACTCGGCGTCGATCCGGGCCCCCGGCTGCGGCAACTGCAGGCCGACATCCTCGCCCACGCCCCACACCTCGACCCGTCGGTGACGCAGGCTGGCACCGTGGTCGGCGTACCGCTGGGCGGCGGGGTGGCGCCCGGGTCCGGGCGGGTCGGCGCGGTGGCCGTACCGGACAGGGAGCCCGCGGTCGACGAACCGCGCCCGTTCGTGGGCCGTGACGAGGAACTGGCCCGGCTGGAGCAGACGGCCGACGCCGTGACCCGACACGGCCGGCCGACACTCGCCCTGGTCTCCGGTGAGGCGGGCGCGGGCAAGACGGCGCTGGCCGAGGCGCTCACGCGACGACTGTCGGCGCGCGGCTGGGCCACCGCCTGGGGACGTGTGCCCGAGTACGAGGGCGCCCCGGCCGACTGGCCGTGGGTGCAGATCACCGACGCGCTGACCGGCCCGACGTCCGACCGGGACCAGCCGGGTCCGGCATCCGCACGCCCGCCAAGCCGGACCGGGACCGGCCCGGACCTCACCGGTCCCGCCCGGTCCGGCAGCGCGGACGGCGGGTCGGCCGAGGACCCCGCGGTGGCCCGGTTCCGCCTGCGCCGGGCCGCGGTGGCGCGGTTGGCGGCGGTAACGGGTCGGGGGCCGACCCTGATGGTCGTCGACGACCTGCACCGGGCCGACGAGGCCACCCTGGATCTGCTGACCGCGTTGCTGGTCGATCCGGAGCCGTTCACCGGACCCGTGCTGGTCGTCGGCACGTACCGCGCCACCGAGATCACCCCGGAGCTGACCGGGGCCCTGGCCCGGCTGGCCCGCACCGAGCCGGTACGGGTCTACCTCGGCGGGCTGTCCGAGACCGCGACCGGGCAACTCGCCCGCACCGTCGCCCGGCGGGACCTGGACCCGCCGACCGCGTTGCTGATCCATCGCCGCAGCGGCGGCAACCCGTTCTTCGTACGCGAACTCGCGCGACTGCTCGCCGCCGAGGGCGTTGCCGCGCTGCAAACCGTCCCGGCGGGCGTACGCGACGTCATCCGGCACCGCCTGGCCCGGCTGCCGGAACCGGCGCAGATGCTCCTGCGGCAGGCGGCGGTGATCGGCCGGGACATCGACCCGGAGGTACTGACCGCGCTGGCCGGCGACGGCGTGCCGATCATCGACGCCCTGGACAGCGCCCTGGAGGCCGGTTTCCTGGTCGAACGGGGTGCCGACGGGCGGCCGGGCTTCACCCACATCCTGGTGCGCGACACCCTCTACGGCGACCTGTCCGCGCTGCGCCGGGCCCGGTGGCACGCCGACGTCGCCGAAGCGATCGAGCGGCTGCACCCGGACGACGTGACCGCGCTCGCCCACCACTTCGACCGCGCCGCGAGCAGCGTCACCGCACCCCGCGCTGCCCGGTACTCCCGCGCCGCCGCCGAGCAGGCCGAACGGCGGTCCAACCCGCACGAGGCGGCCCGGCTGTGGCGGCAGGCGCTCGCCGCCCACGACCGCGCCGACGCCACTGACGTACGTGGGCGGCTGGCGGCGGTGATGGGGCTGGGGCGTACGGTCGCGGTGACCGGGGACCTGGACCAGGCACGCCGGTACCGGGCCGAGGCCATCACCACGGCGGCGCGGCTCGGTGATCCGGAACTGACCGCGACGGTCGTCACCGCGTTCGACGTACCGGCGGTCTGGACCCGCAACGACGACGAGGACCTGTCCCGGCTGGTCGTCGGCGCCGCCGAGCAGTCCCTGGCCGCGCTCGGCGAGGACCGGGCGGAGCGGCGCAGCCGCCTGCTGAGCACGATCGCGCTGGAGACGCGCGGCGACACCACGGACCGGGGTCGGCGGGCGGCGTACGAGGCGGAGGCGATTGCCCGGACGGTGGGCGACCCGGCGGTGCTGGCCTTCGCCCTCGACGCCCGCTTCATGCACGCCTTCGGGCGCACCGGGCTCTCCGGCGAACGCGCCGGCATCGGCGCCGAACTGGTCGACCTCGGTGCCCGGCACGAGTTGGTGACCTTCGAGGTGCTGGGTCACCTGATCCTGCTCCAGGCCCGCTGCGCGGTCGCCGACCTGGACGCCGCCGACGTGCACGCGCGGGCGGCCGACCGTCTCGCGCAGCGGTACGACCTGCCGCTGGTCGGCGTCTTCACCCAGTGCTACGCCGCCCTGCGCCTGACCCTCACCGGGCACTTGGCGCAGGCCGAGGCGGCGTACCGTGCCGCGTCCGCGCGAATCGACGGCGGCGGGATGCCGGGCATGGCACAGGGGCTGCTCCCCCTCGCCCTGCTTTCGCTCGACCTCCGCAAGCCGGTGCCGGACGGGACCGGGTGGCCCGACCGTGACTGGGGTCCGTACGAGCCGTGGGTCCTGCCGCTGACCCTGCTCGCCGCCGGCCGTCGGGAGGAGGCCGCCGTCGCGTTGTCGCTTGTCCCGGAGTCGCCGCGCGACCTGTTGCTGGAGGCCCGGCTCTGCCTCGTCGCCCGCGCTGCCCTCGCCCTCGACGACCGGACCATGATCACGAGTGTCTACAGGGGACTGTTGCCGGCCGCGGGCGAGCTGGCCGGGGCGGGCAGCGGCGTACTGAGTTTCGGGCCAGTGGCCGGGTATCTCGGCGACCTCGCCACCGCGCTGGGGCTCTCCGCCGAAGCCGCCGGCCACTACCGGACGGCGCGGGAAGGGCACATTTCGGGGACCGCCGGGGGTCGTCGGCATTCCTAGGATCGGGTGCATGACCGTGCCGTTGCGCCAGCGCCCCGGGACCTGAGCCCGCCCCCCGGCCGCGCCCTGATTTCGACCTCCGGGACCGCGAGGAACACGTTGGGGAAAACGTCCGGATCCGCTATTGGGAGGACCATTCGCGTGAACTGATCGTGATTGAGGGTCGGATCGTCCGATGCCCTCGAATGCCGGGAGCCGCCATTGTCCGGCCCGCGCTGTCGGGTGAGCATTAGGCTGGGCGTGAGCCTATGAATGTCACCGTTTCTCTCGGCTGGAGGCGTACGTGACAGACGCTGTGCGTAGGCCGACCCCGGCCCATCCGATGCCGGGATTGGAGTCGGAACCCGGGCTGCCGAGCGCGGTCGTCCGCAACCTACCCCCGGAGCTGGGCCCGGACGCGGTCGCCGTGGTCGAGGGCAGGACGTTCATGATCTCGGACGCGACCGGCGACATTCCCGAGGGCACGATCGGCGGGCTGGTCCACGACGACACCCGGTTCCTGAACCGCTGGGTGCTGCGCATCGGCGGCGAAACGCTCCTACTGCTGAGTTCCGGCACGGTCGAGGACTACTCGGCCGCCTTTTTCCTCACCAATCCCGGCTTCGACGGCATCCAGGCGAACAGCATCGGCGTACGCCGGCAGCGCTTCATCGGCGACGGCATGCACGAGCGCATCAAGCTGGAGTGTTTCGCCAACCGCCCGATTACCTTCGATCTGCGGTTGTCGGCAGGCGCCGATTTCGCCGACCTCTTCGAGATCAAGGACTCGATTCCGGACCGGTCGGAGACGATCGTCCGGTCCCACGGCTCGCACGGGACACACCTCGACTTCTCCTACCGCAACGGAGTCTTCCGGGCCAGCACCCGGGTCGAGGCGGAGCCGCCGGCCAGTCGGACCGAGGGTGACGACCTGGTCTGGCACGTACGCCTCGAACCGGGTCAGCAGTGGCAGTGTGAGCTGACCGTCCCGCTCCAGTTCGGCGCGCTGCAGGTCACCCCGAAGCACCGACACTTCGGGGAGGTCTTCGGCGGGGTACGCGACGACGCCGTGAGCGTCTGGAGCAACGAGTGCGCCGAGTTGCGGTTCGATTCCGAGCTGCTGCGCGGCGTACTCGACAAGACGAAGGCGGATCTGGCCGCACTGCGGATCGAGAAGGCCGCGGGCGGCGTACCGATCATCCTCCCGGCGGCAGGGCTGCCCTGGTTCCTCACCATCTTCGGCCGCGACTCGCTGATCAGCGCCTACCAGACGATCGTCGCCGGGCCGAGCCTGGCCAGGGGCACGCTGCTGGCGCTCGCGGCGGCCCAGGGCACCCAGTTCGACGATTTCCGCGACGAGGAGCCCGGCAAGATCCTGCACGAGGTCCGCAGCGGCGAGCTGACCCAGTTGAAGCAGAAACCGCACAACCCGTACTACGGCACTGCCGACGCCACCCAGCTCTGGCTCATCCTGCTCTCCGAGTACTGGCGCTGGACCGGCGACGACGCGCTCGTACTCGGCTTCCGGGACAACATCGACGCCGCCGTACGCTGGATCGACGAGTACGGCGACCTGGACGGCGACGGCTACATCGAGTACGCCACCCGTTCCGCGCAGGGGCTGGGCAACCAGTGCTGGCGGGACTCCTGGGACGGCATCAAGTTCGCCGACGGGTCGATCCCGGTGCTGCCGATCGCCACCTGCGAGATCCAGGGCTACACCTACGACGCGCGGATGCGTCTCGCGGAGTTGGCCGATGGTCCGCTGCGCGACCCGGAGCTGGCGCGGCGGCAGCGCGCCCAGGCCGGCGAACTGTACGACCGGTTCAACCGGGACTTCTGGATCGAGGCGCGCGGCGGGTACTACGCGATCGGGTTGGACGGCGACAAGCGCTGCATCGACTCGATGACGTCGAACATGGGGCATCTGCTCTGGAGCGGAATCGTCCCGCCCGAGCGGGCGCGGATCGTGGCGGACCACCTGATGTCCCCGGCGATGTTCTCCGGCTGGGGCGTACGCACCACGTCCACCGAGGACGAGGGGTACAACCCGATCGGCTACCACGCGGGCACGGTCTGGCCGCACGACAATTCGCTCATCGCGCACGGGTTGGCCCGCTACGGCTTCCGGCAGGAGGCGAACCGCATCATCGTGGCGATGTTGGACGCGGCCAAGTACTCCAACTATCGGCTCCCCGAGGCCTTCTCCGGCTACGACCGCCCGTACGGCCGGTTGCCGGTGCCGTACCCGACCGCGTGCAGTCCGCAGGCCTGGTCGGCGGGTGCGCCGATGCTTTTCGTCCGTACCCTGCTCGGCCTGGAGATCCGTGACGCCCAGCTGGTCGCCGACCCGCTGCTGCCGGTGGAGTTCGGGCGGGTCGCGATGGACGGCGTGCCGGCCATGGGCACACTGTGGAACGTCGAGGCCGCCGGGGACAAGGCGTCCGTCCGCATCGTGAGCTGAGCCAGGTCCAGTAAGCGAAAACGATCCCTTACCGGACCTGGCATTTGTTGTTCGGAATTGCTAATGGAGATTCATTTCCAAGGGTTTCCCTGCATCGGGTATATACACGCTAATGAATGCGGCTGTAGGATCTCCGCAATCATTCAGGTCCGCCTTCCACGGAGTCACGGGGCCCGTGGGAGCGACCCGATCGAGGGAGGTTCGGAAAATTGACGCTTCCACGCACACCCCAGCGCCGGATGGCCGTCATCGGCACCGTGCTCGCCACCACCGTGGCCACGGTCATGGTCGCCGGGCCGGTGACCGCGGCCCCGGCCACCGGTGAGATCAGGTACCACGCCGGCACCACCGCCGTGCCGGGCAGCTACATCGTGGTACTCAAGGACAGCGCGGTCGGCGGCCGTGCCGGCACCCGCCAGGCCGAGGTCAAGAGCAGCGCGGGCAGCCTCGCCGCCCGCTACGGCGGCAGCACCGGCCACGTGTACGGCGACGCGCTCAACGGCTTCGAGGCCCGGCTGTCCGAATCGGACGCCAAGCGGCTCGCCGCCGACCCGGCGGTCGCGTACGTCGAGCAGAACTACACCGTGACGACCTCGGTGACCCAGACCAACCCACCGTGGGGGCTGGACCGGATCGACCAACCGAACCTTCCATTGAGTGCGACCTACAGTTACGTACGCAGCGGCAGCGGTGTCATCGCGTACGTCATCGACACCGGTATCCGGATCACCCACAGTGAGTTCGGCGGCCGGGCGATCTACGGCTACGACGCGGTCGACGGCGCACTTCCGGCCGACGACTGCAACGGCCACGGCACCCACGTCGCCGGTACGGTCGGCGGCCGCACGTACGGCGTGGCCAAGAGCGTCCGACTGGTCGCCGTACGCGTGCTCAACTGCGCCGGCAGCGGCACCCTCGCCGGGGTTGTCGCCGGGGTGAACTGGGTGACCAGCAACCACGGGGCGGGTGTGCCGGCGGTGGCGAACATGAGTCTCGGCGGCGCCCTCAACGGCTCGATCAACACCGCCGTGCAGAACTCCATCCTGGACGGCGTGACCTACGCGGTGGCGGCGGGCAACAACAACCAGCCCGCCTGCGGCTACTCCCCCGCGTCGGTCACCACCGCGCTCACCGTCGGCGCCACCCAGAGCAACGACGTCCGGGCGACCTTCTCCAACTACGGCACCTGCCTGGACCTCTTCGCGCCCGGTGTCGGCATCCTGTCGTCCTGGTACACCAGTGACACCGCCACCGCCAGCCTGCAAGGCACCTCGATGGCCTCGCCGCACGTGGCGGGCGCGGCAGCCAGGGTGCTCCAGGCGAACCCGAGCTGGCCACCGGCCACGGTGCACTCGTACATCAACTCCACCGCCACGCCCGGCGTGGTGATCAACCCCGGTCCCGGCTCACCGAACCGGCTGCTCTACCTGCCTCCGACGTACTGACCAGAACCGAACGACCGGCCCCGGGGCGAGTCTCGCCCCGGGGCCGCCTGCCCGGAGGGACCACACGATGACCACATCAGGTATCCGAGGCCGGCGCCTGCTCGCAGCCGGTCTGCTCGCGGTGCTCAGCGTCGGCACCACCACCCCGGCGTCCGCTGCACCGGGCGCCGACCCGCCCGAGGGGCGGATCCTGCGCGCCGGCGGGGCCAGCGCCGTGGCCGACAGCTATCTGGTCGTGCTGCGCGACCAGGCCACCGCCGCCGGACCGGCCGCGGTCGCCGCCAGCGCCGACCGGCTCGGCGTCGACTACGGCGGTACGGTCGCACGCGTCTACCACGCCGCCATCAACGGCTTCGAGGTGCGCCTGTCCGAGCGGGCCGCCAGACGTCTGGCCGCCGACCCCGCGGTGGCGTACGTGGAACAGAACCATCTCGTACCGCTGGACGCCGGGGTGCAACCGAACCCGCCGTCCTGGGGCCTGGACCGCATCGACCAGCACCAACTCCCCCTGGACCAGCTCTACGTCTACCCGAACACCGCACCGAACGTCACCGCGTACGTGATCGACACCGGGATCCGCAAGACGCACGTCGACTTCACCGGTCAGGCGGTGGACGGGTTCGACGCGGTAGACGGGGTGCTGCCGGCGGACGACTGCAACGGACACGGCACCCATCTGGCCGGCATCATCGGCGGCCAGTTGCACGGGGTGGCCAAGGATGTCCGGCTGGTCTCCGTACGCGTGCTCAACTGCGCCGGCAGCGGCAGCTTCGCGCAGGTCATCGCCGGGATCGACTGGACCGTGCAGAACGCGGTACGCCCGGCGGTGGTGAACATGGGCATCGGCGGTGGCGCCAGCACCGCGCTCGACGCCGCGGTGATCAACACGATCAACCGGGGCATCTCGGTTGTCGTACCGGCGGGCAGCTCGGCGAGCAACGCCTGTAACTACTCGCCCGGCCGGGTCCCACAGGCGCTCACCGTCGCCGGCACCACGATCACCGACGCCAGGATGGGTTCGGCGAGCTTCGGCAGTTGCGTGGACATCTTCGCCCCGGGCCAGGGCATCACGTCGACCTGGCACACCAGCAACACCGCGACCAACACGATCAGCAGCAGTTCGGTGGCGTCCGCGCACGTCGCCGGCTGCGTCGCGCTGCTGCTCCAGGACCACCCGACGTGGACCCCGGCGCAGGTGGCGAGCCACCTCGCGGCGGTGGCGACCGGTGGGGTGGTGTCCAACCCGGGTGCCGGCTCACCCAACCGCCTGCTCTACTGCGGTCCCTGACCGGTTGCCCCGGTCCCCCGCCCTCGGGGCGCGGGACCGGGGCGGCCCGCAACGATGCCGCGCCGCAACGGGTCAGCCGAGGGTGTCGAGGAAGCCGAGCACCCGGGTGTCGAGCAGGGTGGCGGCGGACTCGTCGTACGAGGGCAGGCTGCTGTCGGTGAACAGGTGCCGGTTGCCGGGGTAGAGGAACAGCTCGGCGTCCGAGGTGCTGTCGACCAGCGCGCGGGCGGCGTCGAGGTCGCCCTCCCCGGCGAAGAACGGGTCGGCGTCCATCCCGTGGATCTGCACCGGTACGCCCCGGGGCCACGTCCCGCCGAATTCCGTGGCCGGCACGCAACCCTCCAGCAGCAGCGCACCCGTGGCACCGGCCCTGGTCTGGGCCAGCATCTGCGCCGGCAGCACACCGAGGGAGATGCCCACGTAGACGAGTTGCGCGGGCAGCACCTGCGCGGCGGCCCGACCACGGTCGAGGATCGTGTCGAACCCGATCTTCTGGGCGTGCCCGACACCCTGTTCGAGGCTGTCGAAGACCTCCCCCTCGTAGAGGTCCGGCACGTGCACCGTGTGACCGGCCCGCCGGAGCCGCTCGGCGAACTCGCGCACCCCCGCCGTCAGTCCGTTCGCGTGGTGGAACAACAACACCTCGGCCATACCGCTCCCCCTCACCGTCGCGGCGCCGGGCGGCTCCGCCGCGACGAGTATCGCCCCGGCCCCCGACAGTTTCCCGGACCGCGACCCGGCTCAGGACCCGGTACGGGCCTCACGTCGGGCCTGCTCCCAACGATCCACGAGCACCCCCATCTCGCCCTGGACGTAATGGAAGAAGTCCCGCATGTCGGCCAGCCGGCCACCGGGCAACGAATTCTCGTCGCCGACCGCCAGCACGCCCTCCTGCACCACGTCGGCGACCCGCTGGTACACCCCACCCCGGACGGTGGAGGAGTACCAGGACGAGCTTGGCGCCTTGTAGAGATCCCGCCGAGAGCCCGGCGCCGGTTCCCGTACCGCCATGCCGACCTGCATGAGGTAACGGACCGCTCCGGAGACGGCCGCCGGGCTGACCCCGAGCCGTTCGCTGATCTCGCTCGCGGTGAGGCCGGGTTCCTCGGCGGCCATCAGCGCCGCGAACACCCGCGCCGCCATCCGGGGCATGCCCATGTCGCTGAGCGTGAGAGCGAAGTGCTCGACGAAGCGACGGACCGCTTCCTCGTCGCGCCGGCCGTCAGGTTGCATCTTCCTATCTTTCACTATTCTGTGAAGATCACGGTGAGGTGGCCCGGAACGGCGTCACGGTGTGAGGTTGCGCCGCCGGAACAGGACCAGGCCGGCAGCACCGAACGCCAACGCCACGGCGGAGAGCACCACCAGCGGCGTCGCGGTGATCTCGGCGGAGGGCAACGCCGGCACGTGGCTGAACGGGGACACGTCCCGCACCGACGCCGGCAGGTTCAGCAGGCCGCCGAACTGCCCGAGGACAAGGCAGAGGATGAACCCGAGCCAGGCCAGCCCGACGGCCATCCGGGGCACCAGCCCGAACACCGCGACAGCGAACCCGGCCAGGATCAACGCCGACGGCAACTGCACGTACGCCGCAGCCGTCAGCTCGGCCAGCTCGCCGCCGACGTCGCCCACGCTCAACCCGTACGTCAGGCCCATCGTGACCCCGGCGAGCCCGAGCAGCACCACGGCCCCGACCATCGCGACCACCAGGTGCCCGCCCAGCCAGCGCAACCGCCCGGTGGCGGTGGCGAGCACGGCCTCGGCCCTCCCCGCTGACTCCTCGGCCCGCAGCCGCAGCAGCGCCTGGACCAGGTAGCCGGCGACCAGCGCCCCGAAGAGCGCCATCATCGCCGCGAAGAAGGCATCGACCAGCGCTCCCCCGCCACCACCACCGGCAAGGTTGTTGATGGTCCTGGTGACGCCCTCGTTCTCGCCCAGCCCCTCCTCGACCGCGCCGCCGATCGAACCGATGCCCACCCCGGTCACCGCGACCGCGACGGCCCAGCCGATCAACGTGCCGCGCTGTAGCCGCCACGCCAGGCCCAACGGACCGAGCAGCCCCGGAGCGCCGCGAGCCGGACCCGGCCGGGCCGCGAGCAGACCCATGCCGACATCCCGGCGTACGGTCAGCGCGAAGGCCAGCCCGACCGCGCCCACGAACAGGGCCACCGGCAGCCCGAACACCCACCACCGCTCGTCGGCGAACGGACGCACCCGCATCGCCCAGCCGATCGGGGAGAGCCAGGACGCCCAGCCGCTGGTCATCGTGTAGCCGTTGGGCAGGATCTCGCCGAACGCGTCACCGAGCCCCCGGACCAGGTACGCCGCTCCGATGACCGCGGCGGAGATCCCGTTCGCCCCCCGTGAACTCCCCGCCACCTGGGCGGCGACGGCCGCGACCGCGGCGAAGGCGATGCCGGCGGCACCGACCGCGAGCCCCGCCGCGACCGAGCCCGGCACCGGCTCGCCGCCGCCGGCCAGCACGAGCGTGACCAGCGCGGCGAGTACGGCGTTGGCGACGACCGTGACGATCAGCGCGGCGGTCAGGCTGGCGTGCCGACCGACCACCGTCGCGCCGATCATCTCGGTCCGGCCGGTCTCCTCGTTCTGCCGGGTGTGCCGTACGACGGCGAGCGTGCTCATGAACCCGGCCAGCACGGCCAGGAACGCCAGGATCTGGAACATCGCCATCTCGCCGGTGCTCGCCCCGGTCGGGGCGGCACGCAGCATGAGCAGGGCCGGGGTCTGCACGGCCGTATGCAGCACGGTGATCCGGTCCGCCTCCGTGGGGTACTGCGAACGGGTCGCGGCGACCGACACGGCGGCCAACACCGTGGTGCTCAGGATCCAGATCGGCAACTGCACCCTGTCCCGGCGCAGGGCGAGCCGGGTGAGCCGGGCGGTGCCGGTGAACGCGCTCATCGCGTACCGGCCAGGTGGTTGTCCGGGGCGGCCAGTTCGTTGCTGTAGTGCCGCAGGAACAGTTCCTCCAGCGAGGGCGGGGCGCTGGCCAGCGAACGGACCTCGAACTGGGTCAGGTGCCGCAGGACGTGGTCCAGTTGCGCGGTGTCGACGTCGAACCTGGCGTGCGTGGTGTCCGCGTGGAGGTCGTGTACGCCGGGCAGGTCGACCAGGCCGGCGATCGGGTGCGCGGTCTCCACCGAGATCGAGGTACGGGTGAGGTGCCGCAACTGGGCCAGCGTGCCGGACTCCACCGTCTGCCCGTTGCGGATGATGCTCACCCGGTCGCAGAGCGCCTCCACCTCGGAGAAGATGTGGCTGGAGAGCAGGACGGTACGGCCGCGCGCCTTCACCTCGCGTACGCACTCCTGGAAGACCGCCTCCATCAGCGGGTCCAGCCCAGAGGTGGGCTCGTCGAGGATGTAGAGCTCGACGTCGGAGGCGAACGCGGCGATGACCGCGACCTTCTGCCGGTTGCCCTTGGAGTACGTCCTGGCCCGCTTGGACGGGTCGAGCTGGAATCGTTCGACCAGTTCGTCCCGGCGTCGCTTGTCCAGGCCGCCGCGCAGCGCCCCGAACAGGTCGATCGCCTCCCCGCCGGTCAGGTTCGGCCACAGGTTCACGTCACCCGGCACGTACGCCAGCCGTCGGTGCAGCGCCACCGCGTCCCGCCAGGGGTGCCCGCCGAGCAGGTCCACCTGGCCGGCGTCCGCGCGGAGCAGCCCCAGCAGGACCCGGATGGTGGTCGACTTGCCGGCGCCGTTCGGCCCCAGGAAGCCGTGCACCTCACCGGTGTCCACGGACAGGTCGAGCCCGTCCAGTGCGCGGCTCCGGCCGAACAACTTCACCAGGCCGGAGACCGAGATAGCTGTTGTCATGCCATCCACGCTACACAGATTTCACGAAATCATGAAAGCTCAGAAATGTATGAAACTCGTCAAGATTCTTGAGCGGAGTTGCCTGAGACGCCCGTCGCTCAACCGCCTCCTATCGTTACCTAGCGGTGGCAGTTGCACGGGCGGTCGCGTGCGAAGCTTCACTGGCAGGATTCCGGCAAGGAAGAACGGGCGCATGACCTTCACCATCGCGACTGGCGGCAGTGACGACCCCGCCGTACTCCGGCTGGCCGGCGAGTTGGACCTGGCGACCGTCGTCCAGCTCAACGACCAGGTCGACCAATTCCTGGAGACCGGTCACCACCGCATCCTGCTCGACCTGTCGGAGCTGACGTTCTGCGACTCCACCGGCCTCGGCGGCTTCGTACGCGGAAACAACCTCTGCACCGACGCCGGTGGCTGGTTGCGGGTCACCGGAGCCACGGGTGTCGTCGCCCGTGTCCTCGCCGCCACCGGACTCGACACGTTCCTCGCGCCCGAGCCGGAGTCGACGGGGCTGACCGTCCGACCGTCCGACACCGCCAACGGGCAGTTCTGAGAGCCGTCAGCGTGCCGCCACCCAGTCGGCGACGGTGATGACCTCCGCCTGCTGGGGAAACACCTTCTCGGTGAGCACCCGGTGCACCTCCGGGTCGGCGTCGAGGCATCCGTCGGCCAGGACGGTGAGACCGAAGTCCAGGTCGGCCGCCTGACGCAGGGTGGACAGCACGACGCCACTGGTGGCGATGCCGGTGAGCACGAGATGGTCGATGTCGCCGGCCCGCAGCACCAGGTCCAGGTCGCTGCCGGTGAAGGCGCTGACGCGGCGCTTGGTGACCAGGATGTCGCCGGATTCGGGTGCCACGTCCGGGTGGACCTGGGTGGCCCGCTCGTCGCCGGCCGCTCCCGTCCTGCCCGCGAGCCCGCCGAACATCTTGTTGCGGGTGCTGATCTCCGGGTATCCGGGACGGAACCCGACGACCACGTAGACCACGGGAAGGCCGGCCGTACGGGCCGCGCCGATCGCCTCGCGCAGGCGCGGCAGGTAGCCGGGATCGGGGTAACGGTCCACGACGACACGTTGCACATCCATGACGAGGAGAGCCTGCTTGGCCACCGTCACCCTCCGTACGTGAAATAAGTCATCAATTGATTACTTCGCAACCTAGCTCGCGTCGAGTCGCGATGTCAACGAGTGATTACTTACCCGGTCGCGGAGCTATGCTGCGACGACGTGCGTGGCTTTCGGATGGGACGGGCTGAGGGGAGGTCGTCGGTGGCGACGAGAGGAAACGGCGGGTCGGCGGACGACACCGCCGACGCACGTACCGCCGGAGGACCCGAAGGCGACCGTCGGCGGCGGGACGCGGCCGCGACCCGGCAAGCGCTGTTACAGGCCGCGCGCGGCCGGTTCATCCGCCTCGGGTACGACCGCACGACACTGCGGGACGTGGCCGCGGACGTCGGCGTCAACCTCGCACTCATCAAGCGGTACTTCGACTCGAAGGAGGGGCTGTTCAAGGCGGCACTGGCGGCCACGCCCCGATTCCCCGGGTCCGAAGGCGAGTTTCCCCCGGACCGCGCGGCCCTCGCCGAGGCCCTCAGCCACCAACTGTCGGCCGGCGCCTGGCCGGACTTCAGCGAGCACCCGGTGCTGCTGCTGTTGCGTGTCTCCGGCGACGAGCGGGTGGACAGCCTGCGCAGGCAGGCCCTACAGGACTTCAGCCGCCAGGTGCTCGAAGCCTCGGACCCGTCGCGGACGCGCGACGACCCGACACCGGCACCGGACGACACGTCACGGGCGCAGGCGGAACGGGACCGGCTGCTGCGGGCGGAACTCCTGGTCGCACTCGGTGTCGGCGTCGCCGTCGTACGATCCGCCGTCGGGCTGCAGCCACTGCGTGACGCGACCTCCGACGATCTGATCGGCCCGCTGCGCGAGGTCGTCGACGTACTGCTCGCACCCCGGCACTGAGCAGGCGAGGTACGGCGGTCAGGGCGCCGTCAGGTCGTCCAGTTCGGCCGCGAACAACCGGGCCGGGTCGAAGCCCATCCCGGTGAAGTGGCCGGCGAGTTCCAGGGACAGGATGCCGTGCAGGCGGGTCCAGCAGATCAGGCCGCGGTGCAGCGCCGCGGCCGAGGCAGGGTGATCCGACGCCCACTGCCGGTGGTCTTCGAGGTACGCGTCGAACGGGGTCGCGGGACGCCCCGGTGGGAGCGCGGCGCAGGCGTCCAGCAGGATCGTCATGATCTCGGACGCGACCAGGGTGACGTCGTCCGGCGCGTGGTAGCCGGGGACGGGCGTGCCGTAGATGAGCAGGTACCGCTGCGGGTCATCCAAGGCCCAGGCGCGTAGGGCGTGCGCCAGCGCGGCCACGTCGGCACCGGTCACGGCGGCCGTACGGAAGGCGTCGGCAAGGCTCCGGTACGCGTCCGTGATGAGCGCGGTGATCAGCTCGTCGCGGTTGGCGAAGTACCGGTAGAGCGCGGGTCCGCTCATGCCCATCTGCTTGGCGATCGCGTTGAGCGAGAGCGCGGACGCCCCCGCGGTGGCGACCTGCCCCCACGCGTGTTCCTTGATCTCCGTACGCACCTGGGCGCGGTAGCGCTCGCGGGGGGTCTCCGTGCCGGCTTCCGCCATCGCGCCTGCCACCTTCCTGCCACCGGGCTACACGGCCGAGATTTAGTTAGAACCTATCACGAACCTTCTTGACACTCGCTTCCGTGAGCTGTTAGAACTTATAACGAACGCGAAAGCAAGAAACTAACGTGAAGCGCAACGGAGGTTGTCGTGGGTGCCGAAGAACTCGTCGAGGTTGTCCTGCCGGGCCCGGTGGAGCCGGAAGGGGTGCAACTCCGGCATCGGGCCGTCCCCTCCCCCGGCCCGGGCCAGGTCCTGATCAGGATGGAGGCGACCGGCGTCTCCTTCGCCGAGCAGCAGATGCGTCGCGGCCGCTACTACGACCAGCCGGCGCTCCCGTTCGTCCCCGGCTACGACCTGGTCGGCACGGTGCTCGCAGCCGGCGGGGGAGTCGAGCCGGGCCTGACCGGCACCCGGGTGGCCGCGCTGGTCAAGGTCGGCGGTTGGGCCAGCCACGTGCTCGTCGAGGCGGCCGACGTGGTGCCGGTGCCGGACGGGGTCGGCCCGGCCGAGGCGGAGACCATGGTGGTCAACGGCATCACCGCCTGGCAGATGCTGCACCGCAAGGCGCGGGTGCGTGCCGGGCAGACCATCCTGGTGCACGGCGCCAACGGCGGGGTCGGCTCGGTCCTGGTGCAACTCGCCCGCTCCGCTGGCGTGAAGGTGATCGGTACGGCATCCGCACGCCACCACGACGCACTGCGCGAGCAGGGCGTCATCCCGATCGACTACCGCACCGAGGACATCGCCGCCCGGGTACGCGTACTCGCTCCCGGCGGGGTGGACGCCGTCTTCGACCACGTCGGCGGTCGCGGCATCCTCGACTCCTGGCAGCTCCTCGCACCCGGCGGCACCCTCGTCTCGTACGGCAGCGCCTCCACCCGCGACGACACGGGGTCGAAGCAGCTGCCCGTACTCAGGCTGCTCGGTCGGGTGTGGCTGTGGAACGCGCTGCCCAACGGCCGACACGCCTACTTCTTCAACATTTGGGCCGGGCGGGCACTGGCCAAGAACCGGTTCCGGGCCCGGCTGCGCGCCGACCTCAGCCAGGTGTTCGCCGCCCTGCAACGCGGTGAGGTCACCGCCCGGATCGCCGCCCAGTTGCCGCTCGCCCGTACCGCCGACGCCCTGCGGCTGGCCGAATCCGGCACCGTCGCCGGAAAGGTCGTCCTGAACCCGTAGCCGCACGGTCGGCGCCGGGCTGCTGGCCTGGGCATATCTCCGCCTGGTGCGAGCGCCGCGGCCCACCGCGACGCAGTGGCGCCGGCTCGCCGTCGTCGCCGCCGGGGTGGTGGTCGGCTTCCCGTTGTTCACCTCGCTCGCACTCACCACGCAGACCGCGGCCCACGGCGCGGTGGTCATCGCGGTGCTACCGGCCATCACCGCCCGGACGATCTGCTGGGCCCTCGTCCTGTCCCTACCGGCGACCCGCGTACGTGGGTCAGATCCAACTCGCCCAGCCGGTCCTCACCCTGGGCTGGTCCGCCCTGCTTCTCGACGAACCGGTCACCCTCCCGGCGATCGGTGCGGCGCTGCTCGTACTGGCCCGCGTCGTCGTCACCCAACGCGCCCGCACCTCGACCCCGGGCGTACTCCTCGGGCAGCGATGACGGGTGGCACGACCCGGCTCAGTGTCCGTACGGATCCTGTCCCTTCCAGTCCTCGACCTGGATGAGCGGAACCGGTACGGGCCGCCGCACCGCCGTCGTCAGCTCGATCCGCCGCCCCTCGGCCGCCGAACGGAGCAGGGCGGTCATCGTCTCCAGCACGTGCAGCGCGACCTCGCCACCGGCACGCGGCGGCCGGTGGCCGTCGGCCTGGACAAGGTCGACCAGACCGACGCCCCGGGAAGCGCCGACGTAACCCGCCCGAGGTTCGAGAGCACGCCAGCCGGTGCCGCCGAGCGGGAAGTGGCGGACCTCGCCGTCGAAGTAGTTCGGATCGGGTACGGCGAGCGCGCCGGTCTCCCCCTGCACCTCGATCGGCGCGGCCGTCGTCGCCACCCCGTCGAAGCTCTTCGTGATGGTGGACAGGGCACCGTCGACGTGCTCCAGCACCCCGGACACGTGGGTGTCCACCTGCACCGGGATCCGCTGGCCGGCGCGTGGACCCGAGCCGATGACCCGTTCGGCGCGCAGCCTGCTGGCGGCTCCGACCACCGCGCGTACCGGTCCGAGCAGGTGGACGAGCGCCGAGACGTAGTACGGGCCCATGTCCAGCAGCGGGCCGCCGCCCGGGGCGTAGTAGAAGTCGGGGTTCGGGTGCCAGCGCTCGTGCCCCGCCGTGACCATGACGGCCGACGCCGACAGCGGGCGCCCGATCAGGCCGCCGTCGATCGCGGCGCGCGCGGTCTGCGTACCCGTGCCCAGGACGGTGTCCGGTGCGCAGCCCACGCGGACGCCGGCCGACGCGGCCCGTTCCATGATCGAGCGGCCGTCCGCGAACGTGACCGCGAGCGGCTTCTCGACGTACACGTTCTTGCCGGCGTCGATCGCGCCGAGTGAGATCTCGGCGTGCGCCGCCGGAATCGTGAGGTTGAGTACCGTCTGCACGTCGGGACGGTCGAGCAGCCGCTCGACGCTCATCGCCTCCGCGTCGCGAAGCTCGGCGGCGACCGCCGCCGACCGGGAAGCGTCGAGGTCGGCCACCGCGACGACGCTCACCGCCGGATGGTCCGCGAGCGTTTCCAGGTACGCGCGGGAGATGACCCCGAGACCCACGATGCCTACGCGGTGCGGCTCGCCCACAGCATCCCCCTTTCGATCACGGTACGGACGCTCGGATGCGCCAACACGTCCAGGTCGTGCCCGGGTGTCGTCACGACCACCCGCCCCGCCCCCCAGCGACGGGTCCAGATCGCGGGCGAGGTGACCGGCCGCTGCCACGGGTGCCACTCCCGGGTCGGGTGGACGGTGGTGGCCAGTACGTCGATCAGGTCGTCGTGCAGCACCCAGTACTGCTCGGTGACCAGGTCGAAGTCCTCGATCCCGGCGGTGATCGGATGTTCCCGACCGAGGTCGGTGATGTTCACCGGGTACGGCAGGAAGTTGTCCTCGGCGCCGCCTTGCCGCTCGCACGGCTCCCGGCCCGGATGGGTCGCGAACTGTCCGCCCACCAGGTGCAGGTAGTCCGACGACGCGCGGAACGAGTCGACTATGCCGCCGTGCCAGCCGGTGAAGCCCGTACCGGCGACGACCGCAGCGCTGAGCCCGGCCACCTGCTCCGCGGTGATCTGCGACATCGTCACGCACTGCACCACGAGGTCGGTGTCGGCAAGCTCGGTGGCGTCGGCGTAGATCGCCGTCGACTCCTCGACCCGTACGGCGTATCCGCTTCGTTCGAGGTACGGGATGAACAGCTCCGTCGCCTCGACCGGCCGGTGTCCCTCCCAGCCGCCGCGAACCACCAGTGCCCTCCGCTGCGCCACGCCCGCTCCCTCCCACGTTCCGTGGGCCGCCGGGGGCCGCATCCGCCCCGACGACCTGCCACCGACGTTCATGCCTGTCGATCACCGAAACCGTACTCGGGCTCGCCGGCAAAGTCGCCGTGCGCCGGGTTTCACCCACCCGACTCATGCCCCGGCCCGGCCACCCGGCGCAGGCCGTGGCGGGGTCGCCGACGGCGGGGCCTTCGCCTGTCGACGTGGTTTCCGAGCCTGCCGATCAGGGCGCGGTCAGCGAACGGCGGTGATGATCTTGAGGCGGTCGAGCGCCTCGCGCATGGTCTGCGGCAGGTCCGGGCCGTGCGGCTCGCCGATCCAGCGCTCGAACGCGACACGGAGTACGGCGATGCCCGCCTCGGCCGCCAGGCTCGCGTCCGGCTCGGGAACACCGCGTCGGCGCAGGGCGTCGGCGAGGGCGGCGGCCAGCGACGCCAGCTTGATCAGCTCACGCTCCCGCAGTTCGGCGTGGGCGTCGATGACGGACTGACGCTTCCGGGAGCGCTCGGGGTGCTGCCCCAGCGCCACGGCGGCGGCGTCGAGGGCAGCCGCGACGGCCTGCATGGGCGAGGCGGATTGCGGGGCCGCCTCGAGCGCGAGCACGAGCTGTTTCGTAACCGGCGCAACCGGGTGGATCGGCTCCGCCGTCATCCCCGAACTGCTGGATGCCGGACATCAGGTCCTCGGCCTCGCGCGTTCGGACACCGCCGCCGCGTCCGTCGCCGCCCTCGGCGCCGACGTTCAGCGCGGCAACCTGGACGATCTCGACAGCCTGCGGGCCGGAGCCGCCGGATCCGACGGCGTGGTGCACCTCGGGTACAACCACGACTTCTCCCGGATGGAGGCGGCGGCACAGACCGACCTGGCAGTGATCAACGCCATCGGCGCCGAACTGGAGGGCACCGACCGGCCGTTCGTGATCGCCGCGGGCGTACTCGGGCTCGCGTCCGGCCGACTCGCCACCGAGCTAGACGTACCCGATTCCGGCGCCCACCCGCGAATCGCCGGCGTCCAGGCGGCCATGTCGCTGGTTGCGCGTGGCGTGCGCTCGTCGTCCGTGCGCTTCGCCCCCACCGTCCACGGTTCCGGTGACCACGGCTTCGTGGCCGCCCTGGTCGGCATCGCCCGCGAGAAGGGTGTCTCCGGCTACATCGACGACGGCACCAACCGGTGGCCCGCGGTGCACCGACTCGACGCCGCCAGGCTCGTCCGGCTCGCCGTGGAAAACGCCCCGGCGGGCGTGGCACTGCACGCCACCGCCGAGGAGGGCGTACCCACTCGCGCCATCGCCGAGGCGATCGGTCGCGGTCTCGACCTACCGGTGGTCTCCGTCCCCGCCGACAAGGCCGGCGACCACTTCGGCTGGATCGCGCGCTTCTTCGGCATCGACGCCCTGGCGTCGAACGCCGTGACCCGGCAACTGCTCGGGTGGGACCCCGTACAGCCCGGGCTCATCGCGGACCTCGACGCCGGCCACTACTTCAAGAACTGAACCAGGAACAGGAGCGTCGAACGGTACGGAGTCCGCCTCCCGCCGCCGGTGGCGACGCTGACCACGGCCATCGCGAGGACCGTGGACAGCGCCGCCGGCAGGGGCCCGACGGGATGCCAGGATTTCCCGATGGAAAGCGTTCTGCCGGCGGGCGCCGCCGAACTGCTCGGCCGGGCGCGTCGGGTCGTCGTCTTTCTGCGCCATCAACCTGCGCGCACCCACGGCCCGGATTCTCCCGACCCTGGTCGAGGCGCCTGGGAGTTCGCCGGGTAGTGGGGCCCGAGCCTCGTCCCTGGTCAGCTCTTTCCCGTGCATCGAATCAGCCCTATATTCCTCACCAGCCGTGGGCGCCGGCCGGGCTGGTAGGTCTCCAGCCGGTCGTGGCAAAGTGTGTCGTCCGGTAGGTCTCGGCAGCGGGGGTGCTGTGGTCGAGGTTCCCGATGCGGTACTGGCGCAGTTGGCCGGGCCCGTCGCCATGGTGCTGCCGCTCGTCATCTCCCGCATCCCGCCCGCACCGGCGGCCGAACTCGGTCGGCTGGGGGCAACCGCCGACCCCCACACCCGATCCGTCCGCGGCTCGGCCCTCGGGCACCGGCCGGTGGTTCCGTTCCGCTCCGGCGACCGACCCGGTACGGGTGGTTCGCCCGTACGGGACGCACTCGACTCGCTGCCGTCGTTGCTGGTCGAACGCCTGCTCGGCGCGCTGGAACTGACCGTGCCCGTGCTGGACCCGGCCGGTGCACCGGACCTGACCGGCTACCTGCCGGAACCGTTCACCGGCAACCTCGCCGTGTCGAGCATGGGCGGGACGAGCGAGGCGGTCACCGGGGCGGCCGTACTGGAACGGATCCGACCGGGCGCGGTGCCACTGGTCGCCGCGCTGGCCCGTCGGCTGGCCACCCATCCGCAGGTGGCCGCCCTCCTCGCGGTGGCGCCGGAGATCGTGGACGAGCAGGGTGTCGCCGCGGCACACGGCAGGGCCCGGCTCGCACTGGCCGTGGCCACCACCACCGCCGTCCTGCACCGGGTGGGCGTGCAGCCCTGGGCCACCACACCACCGGCGGTGATCGGTGTGGCGATCGGCACGGCGGTCCTGCTGCTACGCGAGGCCCCGATGCCCGCCGGCTACGCCGCGGCCCTGCTCGCCCGGGCCCGGGCGGAATACCTGCTCCCCCGCCATTCCAGCGGGTCGGCACCGGTGTCCGGGCACCGGTTCGCGCTGCTGGAGGGCACCGAGATCCCGGAGGTCGACTTCGCCGCCAACGGGCTGGTCGAGGTCGTCCCGGGTGGTGCGGTCATCCGTACGGGCATCGAGGCGGGACACGTCCGGATCCTGTCGAGCATCCTGGACGGGCCACCGCCGGAGGTCGAGCCGGGCTGGGAGGAGATCGTCGAGGTCAGCTGGCGAGCGGCCGTCGGCGGTGCCCGGGTGGTCGACCCAGACGCGGCCGACCCGCAGATCACCCCGCCCTGGCCGGGTGACTACCGGCTGCGCGTACATGCCCGGGGTCGGGACGACACCGACGAGCGGGACGCCGAGCACTACGAGTTGACGGTGTGGCAGGCTCCCGCCGGCCCGGAGATCGTGTACGCCCGTACCGACCGGCTCGGCCACCGGCTGCGCGGCGAGCCGGAGCCGGTACGGCCCGATCGGCCCGAAGCCGCGTACCGGTGGCTGCGTGACAGCGCCCTGTCCGAGGCGGCGACGGTCACGGTGGTGGCCGGAGCGGGCGTCGGGGACGTGCTGCGCGCGTTCGGCGCGGACCCGGCCCGGCCAGAGTCGATCCGGGCGATCGGCGAGGACCTGGTGCGTCGGCGGTCGATCGATCCGTGGGTCGCCGTGCTCGACCTCGGCGGCGCCGTGCTCGCGGTCGAGTACAACGGCTGGCAGGGTTCGACCGCGCCGGTACTGACCCGGGCATCCGCCGGTGGGCGGGCCGCCAGCATGTTCTGGAACGTCAACGCGATGACCCGGCTGTCGTACGCCGAGCACGGCGAGGTGCTGCTGTCGGTCGAACCGTTCGGGGACCTCGACGCGCCACCGTCGGTCGCCGCGACGCTCGCCGACCTCGACTTCGCCGACCACCACCGCGGCAAGCGGCTGATGGGGCTGGTCGCGGTGCAGCGTTTCACCGGGCACGGCCTGACCGCAGAACACCTGGCCCGGATCGAGGCAGCCGACATAGGTTTCCGGATCGTGCCGGACCTACCGGCGCTGCACCCGCGCCGGCAATCGCCCGGTGACTCACTCGGGCCGACGCTGGGTCCGCTTCGGCGGCTTTCCGGCGCGCCGCTCGGAACCGCCACCGAGGCGCTGACGCTGACCGGGCTGTCCGATCAGGAGCTGCGTGAACTGGCGTGGTGGGCCGCGAGCGAGGCCGCCCGCCACGCGGGGCTCAGCGAGGATCCGGACATCGTCGCCAGCGTGGCCGCCCGTACCCTGACCCCGGACGCGCACCTGCGCGCCCGCCGGTCCCAGCTCGACGACGGCGAGCACCGCTGGGTCTGGCTCGCACTGCACCGGGCGACCAACCCGGACCCGTTCGCCGCAGCCTCGGAGGCCCTCGAAGCGGCCCGCTACGCCGCCGGCCCGTACGCGGCGGACCTGGTTGCCGACGCCCGCGCCCGGATCGCCGGGCTCGCGCCCCGATGACAACCCGGTCCTCGGCAACGGATCAGCTCGCGGTGTCGTCCGTGTTCCGGATCAGCTGCCGGAGCACCTTCAGCGCCGCGACGTAGTCGGCGTCGGCGATGCCCTGGTGGATACGGTCGCGGATCGCCAGAGCGTGCTTCTTGAGGTCGACCCGAGCCGCCTCCCCCGCCTCGGTGATCCATAGCCGTCCCTGGTGGTCACGGGTGAGCCAGCCCCGCTCCACCAGCACCTCCGCTTCGGCTTCCAGGTCGTCTTCAGACAGGAGATAGGTGCGCATCGCCGACCGGAGCTCGGCGACGGTCATGCCGTGGCCGTCGGGCGAGATGTCGTTGCTCGACAGGTTGCGCAGCAGCCAGAACTGCGGCTGGGTGAAGCCGAACTCGGCCTGCCGAGCCCGGGTGAAGGCGATGAGGGACTCGTACGCCACCTTCGTCCAGTACGCGGCAGGCTGGGTCGCGAGTTCGGCATCGGAAAGGTGCGGCGTCGCCATGCGGTGCCTCCAATGAAGACTGCTCGTCGAAGCGACCGTAAAACCTCAACCTCAGTTGAGGTCAACCGGCTCAGCGCGTTGGCTACCTGACGCTCGCACTGGGCCCAAGGACGGACAGCCGCCCAGAGCCCCGAAAGTTTCGGAATCGGATCCCGCCGGTTCGACCTCCGCCATTCGCATCGATCGGCAGTAACGCCTCGCGCCGAACTTCCCTTCAGGACGGTCGGCTACCCACCCCAGGTCCAGGCGCTGAACATTCATTGACTTCTATCGATGTTTGCCCTACCGTCTCGAAAAGGTACCGAAAGTTTACCGGAAATTATTGCCCTCGACAGTTGCCGCGGATCGTCACCCGGCGGCACGGGCAACGCCGGGCCAGCCTGGCAGCGATTCGGGAGGAACGTACAAGATGTCGCAGCTCGTCCTGTTCGCGATTGACATCTGCGCGGTGGTGCTGCTCGTCTTCGGGCTCTACTTCCCGCGACACCGCCGCCGCGACCTCGTCGTCGCCTACCTGGGCGTCAACGTCGGCGTACTCGCGGTGGCGAGCGCGTTGAGTGCCAGCAACGTCGGCGCCGGGCTCGGGCTGGGACTGGCGCTGTTCGGCGTACTGTCCATCATCCGGCTGCGCTCGACGGAACTCGACCAGCACGAGGTCGCGTACTACTTCTCCGCCCTCGCCCTGGGCATCCTCGGCGCGCTGAGCACCACCTCGGTCTGGCTCAGCGGCGGTCTGATGGCGCTCATCCTCGCGGCGATATTCCTGGGCGACCACCGGCGGCTGCTCCGGCACTACCGACACCAGATCATGGTGCTCGACTCGGCCGTCACCGACCAGGTGGCACTCGTCGCCCAGCTGGAACAACTGCTCGACGCCCGGGTGCACGCCGCCACCGTCCAGCGGGTCGACCTGGTCAACGAGACCACCGTGGTCGACGTCCGGTATTCACTCGCCGGTCGCAGCCCGGCGGCCGCCACCGGCACCCCCGCACCGGCCGGAGCACGTCGATGAACCCGCCGTCCATCGGATCGTCGCTGGCGGACCTGGCCCCCGTCGGGTTGGCCGAACTGATCGACCGGGCCGCGCTGCAAACCCGGGTGGACCGCAAGTACCTGGTGCCGCTGGACGAGCTGCCGGACCTGCTGGACCGGCTCGCCCCGTACGTCCGGGTGCTGGACATCGACGGCGAGCGGGCCTTCCGCTACGAGTCGGTCTACTTCGACACCCCGTGGCTGGCCAGCTACCACTGCGCGGCATACCGCCGGCGACGGCGCTTCAAGGTACGCACCCGCACCTACCTCGACTCCGCCGAGTGCTGGCTGGAGGTCAAGATCAGTGGCGCGCGCGGAAGCATCACCAAACACCGGCTGCCGTACCGCCTGGAGGACCGGGGCACGGTAGACCCCGGGCGCGGCTTCGTCGACGAGACACTCACCCGCGAGTCGATCTGTCCCGGCGGCAGCACCCTCGAACCGATGCTGGTCAGCAGCTACCACCGCGCCACCCTGCTGCTGCCGGACAGCGCGAGCCGGGTCACCATCGACACCGGACTCAACTGGCACGACGGCCGCGCCACCCTGCAACTGCCGGGACTCGCGGTGGTCGAGACCAAGACCAGGGCGGCCGCCTCACCGGTCGACCGCCTGCTCTGGCAGGGCGGCACGCGGCCCGCGCGCATCTCGAAGTACGCCACCGGCCTGGCCGCCCTCCGGCTGGACCTGCCGAGCGTGCCGTGGCGGCGAACGCTGCGCCGCCATTTCCGGATCGCCGCATCCTCGACAGGCGCGACCCCGATCCACGTCCACCATCCTGATCAGGAGGCATCGTGCGTTTGACATTCCGCGGCACCGGCGCTGCGGCGGGGACCTTCCGCGTCGCGGGGGCCGCGACAGCCGCCATGCTCGTCGCCGCGCTTCTCGTCTCGTACCCCCAGCAGGCCGACGCCCAACCGGTCGCCGGCAGCGGCTCCTCGGCCGGCAGCCCGTCGGTCGGCCGCGCCGGAGCCGACACCGCTGCCGCCGACGCGGCCGCGGACGACCTGGTCGGCGACATCACCTTCTCCGTGCCCAGCGGCACCTTCCAGGGGGAGATGACGGTGTCGCTGGGCACCACGGTCAGTGGCGCGCAGATCCGCTACACCACCAACGGGCAGCTACCCACCGCCGCGTCACCGCTCTATCCGGGCACCGCGCTACGACTCACCCGCACCACCCAGGTACGGGCGCAGGCCTTCGTCGGCCAGACGGCATCCGGTGCGCCCGGCACCGCCGTGTACGTCGCCCGCGGCACCGCCACCGCACACGACCTGCCGCTGGTGGTGATCGACTCGTACGGCGCCGGCCGGCCCGATCGGGAGTACTTCGACGCCGCCACCATGATCTTCCAGCCCAGCAGCGGCGGCACGACCTCGCTGGCGGCGGCTCCGGCGGTCGCCACCCGGGCCGGATTCCACCTGCGTGGTCAGTCGTCGGCAACGCTGGAGAAGACGCCGTACCGGATCGAATTCTGGGACAACGACGGTGACGACGCCGACTACCCGGTGCTCGGCATGCCCGCCGACTCCGACTGGGTGCTGCGCGGACCGTTTCCCGACAAGGCACTGGTACGGGAAGCCCTCGTCTACGACCTCGGCCGGGAGATGGGACTGCACGCACCCCGGTACGCGTTCGCGGAGTTCTACCTCAACACCGACGCCGGCCCGGTCGGGGCCGACGACTACATGGGCGTCTACATGATCGTCGAAACCGTCAAGAACTCGAAGGACCGCCTCGACCTCAAGCAACTGGACGAGGACGACCTGACACTGCCGAAAATCAGCGGCGGCTACATCTGGAAGTTCGAGTGGTTGGCCGCCGAAGAGCCGACCCTGCCGTGCACCGGACCGGCGGCGACCTGCTGGAACTACCTCGAAGTGGCCGACCCGTCGCCACTGCAACCACAGCAGCGGGACTGGTTGCGCAACTACCTCCAGGAGTTCCACAACGTGCTCCGCTCAGCGAACTTCGCCGACCCGAACACCGGCTACCGGGCGTACATCGACGTCAACTCCTTCGTCGACCATCTGATCGTCAACGAGTTCAGCCGGAACATGGACGCGTACTACCGCAGCGCGCACTTCTACAAGGACCGGGATTCCAAGATCTTCGCTGGTCCGCTCTGGGACTTCGACCTGACCTTCGGGGTGGGCGGATACCTGAACAACAACCAGGTCGCCGGCTGGCAGTACCAGCAGACCCGGCAGCCGCAGGCCAACGACTGGTTCCCCCAGTTGCTGCGGGATCCCGCCTTCGTCGACCAGGTCAAGGCGCGCTGGCAGGCGCTGCGTCGCGGTCTGCTGTCCGACGCCGCCTTGCAGACCCGGATCAACGCCCTCACCGTGCCGTTGACCAACGGCGCGCAGCGCAACTTCCAGCGCTGGCCCAACCTGACGACGTCGATGATCGGGCCCTTCTTCACCCCGACCTCGCCCACCTGGCAGGGTCAGGTCCAGGCGATGCGGGACTGGCTGCAACGCCGCGCCGCCTGGCTCGACTCGACCGCGGGCTGGGGCGACCCGGTCAGCACACCCACACCCACCCCGACCACCCCGACACCCACCCCGACCACCCCGACGCCGACCACGCCGCCACCGGGTGGGGCCGGCTGTACGGCCACGTACACGGTGGTGAGCCAGTGGTCGGGCGGCTTCCAGGGCGAGGTACGGGTCACCGCAGGCGCCGCGGCGATCAGAGGCTGGACCGTGACCTGGACCTTCGCCAGCGGTCAGACGATCAGCCAGGCATGGAACGCGACCGTCACGAGCCAGGGGCCGGCGGTCACCGCCAGAAACGTCGACTACAACGGCGCACTCGCAGCCGGCACGGGCACGACATTCGGGTTCCTCGGGTCGTCCACCGGCACCCCCGCCACACCGACCCTGACCTGTACGGCGAGCTGAGCGCGGGCAGAGGCACCATCCGGTCGTACCCGCTCGTCCCGGCACCAGGCCTTGCCCGCCCGGTGCCGGGCGAGTGCCGCAGTGGTCTGCTGGCTGTCCGGGCGGTTACAGGGACCCGGACCAGGGCCAGTTGCTCCAGTGTGTGTTCGGTGGGGCGGTCGGCCGGTAGTGGGAGGGGTCGGCGGTGGCGAGCACTTCGGCGATCTGCCGGTAGATCTCCACATCGCTCGGCCGGATCTCGAACGGCACCCGCTCTCCGGGTGGCGCGTGCCGAGCGAGGTACTCGTGCTGGCGACGGCGCCGTTCCAGATCGGGACTGGGCGGCCTGACGCGCAAGGTGACGTGGTGCCACTCGTGCAGGCTCAGCACCTGCGGTAGGTCCGCCGGGACGAGTCGGCGAAGCTCGGCCTCGTCGCCGAGCAGCAGGTCGCGGTGCTCCGGTACGAGCAGCCGGAACAGTTCCTCGAGCGGGATCGTCGCGGCGGCATCCACGCGCAACTCCCGGCCCCGGACGACGATCGGCACCTGCCGGTACCGTGGCGGCTCGGGCTGCTCGTCCGACGGGTCTGCGAAGTCGAACAGGTCCCCGAAGTTGTCGACCCGGTCGAGGTGTAACGCCTCGTGACTCTCCGTGGTACCGACGAGGCAGTTGCCGAGAGCGTCCAGGACGTCCACGACATTGGCCGCGCGGGGGTCGTACCCGACGGTTTCGATGACCAGCGCCCAGCGTACGGCGTCACCGAAGGCGTGCAACCTGGTCGTGATCTGGTAGCTGCGCGGATTCCCCGGCTCCCGGAACCGCCCCTGCTCGGCCGCCCGGTCGAACACGGCGAGAATCTCTTCGGCCCGCACCACGTCACGCATCGTACGGGGCACCAGCGACGAGTGCCTGCTACCAGGGCCAGTCTTCATTCAGATCCTCCGCCCGCTCGCCGTGCCATCAGGAGTGCGGCGTCGAGCGTTCGGCGCCGCCGTGTACGTCGCGGTACCGCGACGGCGGGATCCCGTACCGCCGCACGAATGCCACGCGGAGCGTCTCGGCCGAGCCGAACCCACAGCGGGCCGCCACGCTCGGCAGCGGCAGTGAGGTGGTGACGAGAAGATGGGCGGCTGCCGCTGTGCGGGCGTGCCGGACGAAACGACCGGGCGTCTGGCCGACGTGTGCCAGGAACAGTCGGGTGAGGTGTCGCGGGCTGACTCCCGCCACGCGGGCCAGCGCCGCCGTACCGACGTCGCCGCCTAGGTTCGCGTTCAGGTGGTCGACCGTGCGCCGTACGACGTCGTGGTCAGGTGGTGGTGCGGCCGTGAACATGCTCATCTGCGCCTGGTTACCGGGGCGCTGCAGGTACGTGACCAGGTCGCGGGCGACCAGACGGGCTAGTTCGACGCCGTGGTCCTCCTCGACGAACGCCAGCGCCAGGTCGAGTGCGCTGGTGACGCCGGCCGCGGTGGAGATGTTCCCGTCCCGGATGTAGATCGGATCGGGGTCGACCTCGATATCGGGATACCGCGCGGCGAGCGCGTCGGCGAACCGCCAGTGGGTTGTCGCCCGCTTGTTGTCGAGTAGTCCGGCGGCGGCCAGGATGCTGGCTCCCGTGCATACCGACGCCACCCGTCGGCTGACCCGGGCCAACCGCTGGACATGGGCGACGACCAGCGGGTTCGCGGCCGCTCGCGCGTGACCGAGTCCCCCTGAGACGATCAACGTGTCGAGTGGACCGGTGAGCCGTTCCAGCGCCTGCCCGCTCTGCAACACCAGCCCGGGACCACACGTGACCGGCAGCCGCCCCGGGCTGATCACCATGGGCCGGTACGGGGTCCGCAGGTCGCCGATCACGTTCGCCATGCCGAGGGTGGTCGTCACGCAGGCGATGTCGAGGAGTTCGGCGTCGTCGTAGCCGACGATCGCGACCGGCCGCACGTCCACGTAGCGAGCCTAGGCCCAACGGACCGGCATCCCACAGTTCCGGACGTGCCGGGAAGCCATGATGGTGCGGCGCGCGTACCGCGGCGACGGTGTGGTCATGACAGAAACGACCCCCACCCTCGGCACGGACACGGACACGACCCAGGCGGCCGGATGGCTGCGCGTGGTGCCGATGCTGGCGCACCGGTGGCCAACCTGGCTGGGGCTCGCCTTCGCCGCCATCAACCTCGCCGACACCGGCGACGGCACCGAGTTCTCGTTCCTGCTGCTCCTGGCCGCCTCCGGTTACCTGCTCGTCGCGGTCCTCGACCGACCCCGTGTCACCTGGCCCGTGCTGTACGCCTTGGTGGCCGCCGTCGTAGTCCTGCGCCTGTTCGACTTCGATCCGTGGCCCGTGCTGGCGGTCGTCGCGGTCCTGGTCGTGGCGGTGGGTCTGGTCAGAGGCCAACTGCGCCGTCCCGGCCTGTACGCGCTCCAGTCACCGGCCGCACTGGGGTTCATCGCCCTCGGCCTGGCCGCCCTGTACGTCCCCGCCGACATCGGACGCTATCTCGTCGCCGCCGGGCTGTTGGCCCACGCCGTCTGGGACGGCATCCACTGGCGCGCCAACAAGATCGTCGCACGCTCCTTCGCCGAGTGGTGCGGCGTGCTGGACCTGGTTGTCGGCCTGGCGATCCTGATGCTCGTGCACTAAGCCACCGCGCGGTCGCCTACGTCTCGCCGCTCTCACGGCGATCGGGGCGCCGGCCGCGCTCGCCATCAGGACCAGGGTCATGCTGGTCGACATCACCCGCTGGCGGGAGGCGGCGCGGGCACATGGCGAACGGTTCTCCCGGGTACGGCCGGCGTGCACCTTCGTGGAAGTGTCGCGCTTCATCGATCCGGAGTGGTTGGTGGAGTTCGAGGTGGACGCCGTCGTGGGGACAGACTGACGACGCCCCGTCGGCGACGAGAGACAGCCGGAAGTCGAGAGACAGTTCCCTACTTGTTGCCGCGGGAGTCGAGGAAGAGTCCGAGGGCCTCGACGACGAGGCGGTGGTCGTCGAGTTGGGGCAGGCCCGAGACGGTGACGGTGCCGACCGGGCCGGTGCCCCTGAGGATGATCGGGAAGCAGCCACCGTGTGCGGCGTACAGGGCCGGTTCGAGGTGGGACTGCGCTTCGAAGGTGGTGCCGCGGTCGCGGTAGGTCTGGCCGACGAGGTAGGAACTGTGTCCGAACCGGCGTACGACACGGATCTTGCGTTCGATCCAGTCGTCGTTGTCGGCGCAGGTGCGGGGCAGCGCGTAGTGGAAGAGCTGGTGGTCGCCGAGGCGGATGTCGACGGTGACGGCGTGGCCACGCTCTCGGGCCAGCCCGACCAGGCGATTACCCAGCTCCCAGGCGTCGTTTTGGTCAAAGCGGTCGAACTGGAGGCGTTCTTCCTGCTCCTGAAGCTCCGGCGTCACGGCGTACGGCTCCCTTCCTCGGTCGTCGGAATGATCTAAACAGAGAGGAACCGGTGACTGGCTTCGCGGTTCTCGCAACTCGGCCGATCAACGGGTGGGCCGGTGGGTCTCCCCGTCCCACCCGTTCTCATGTCGGGCCGTAGTCGATGCCCTACCGTTTGTATTGGATGGAGCCGAGGTGACCGCATGTACGCCAGATCGCCTAGATCGTCATAAGGAGCCAGTAATGCGGACAATCCGCGCTCGCGTACTTATTTCGACGCTCTTCGCCGTCGCCGCGCTGTCGGCCTGCGGCCAGCCCTCGTCCACCTCGCCCGGCCTGCCCGGCGGACCCGGCGGCGACGCACCGGTCTCCGCGACCCATCCACCGGCCGACCCCAGCCGGGCGAGCAACCGGGGCATGGTCACCGGCACCGTCGCCCGCACCGACGGCTCGCCGGTACCCGGCGTGGGGATCGAGGTGAAGTCCGTGGACAACCCGGCCAAGCCCGTCCCCCAACTGGTCGTCACCACCGACGCCAAGGGCGTCTACCAGTGGAACCTGGAGCCGGGCCGCTACGAGTTCCACATCCGCACCGGGGGCACCGCGATCACGGGCCGGGCGGCACCACAGCCGGCCACCGTGACGGTCGGACAGACCTCCACGGTCAACTTCACCCTCACCTGACCGCCCACGCTCCGGGCGGCGCGATCGGCTCCGCCGCCGCGACCCACCTACCTGATGCCGCCGGCATCGGCGGTGGCTACGGCTGACATTGCTCGGCCCCTCGATCCGAAAGCACACTGACGGTTTGCCAGATGCCTTGCGCGTTCTTCACCAGCTTCGTGTTGTAGAGCACGTAGTCATCTCGGGGGTCGGCGGCCATCGAATAGTTGACCTTGCCCGTCTTCAGATCTTTGATGTACGACTTGGTCTCGTCGGAGCAGTAGATGAGTCCGGCGGAACCGTCGCTGTTGAAACTGACCTTGCGGTCGAAGAAACGAGTGACACCAACCCAGGTGTGACCCTTGTCCAGATACCCCTGGACGAAGGTTGCCGACCCTTCCAGGGCCTTGTCGGTGCTGTAGAAGCCGATAGCCGGATTTTGTGAGCCCTCGAGGATCGACTCGTCCATCGAATTGACCCACTCGGCGTTGTCTGCCAGCACGGCATCCTTCTTCGGATCGCCGGTGTGCTGCCCCTCGAAGACGTTCTCCGTCCCTGCGGGAAGCTTGATCAGCGGCCGTTGGACCGCGTTGGCCGCCTCAGCCGGAGTCTCGGTAGCGCTCGGCGACGCGGCGCCGCTCGGCGTTGCGCTGGCCGACGGATCAGTCCTGTCCGGATCGTCCGCGCTGGCTCCACCGCACGCGGTCAACAGCAGGATCGTCGACGCGGCGACCGCGACGGCAGCAGGAAAAGGGGTACGTGCCATGTTGGAATCTCCCGTGCAATAGCTGAATGCCGAACCAGTTCGGTCTGGTTCGAGGGACAGCGTCAGTAAGGTGGGTTCGAGCTGCTTTCCCTCAGTACGAGCGTCGTCCGCGCTCGGGAGCCGCCTCGAGGATCCGCTGCAATTCCAGCAGGTTCTTCCTCATGCCTTGGCTGAAAAGTTTCTCCGCGAGGGGTCCGAGGTGGCCGGCGAGGCCGGGTAGGCCCTGTCCGCTGATGCTGCCCTCGAGGGTCAGTCTCGTGCCGCCCGGCAGCGGCTCGAACCGGTACCGGTACCGAAACGGCGTCGGACCGTTGATCGAGGCGAACGTGACTTCCTCGTCCTGCCGAAAGGAGGTCATCTCGACGTCATTGTGCGCGCGCCCGCCCGGCAACGACCGTACGAGGTGGAAGTGGGAGCCATCCGCCGAGGCGGTGGCCTGCTCCACGGCCTCGTACCAGCGGGGCATGTTACGGAAGTCGGCGAGAAAGGCGAACACCTCCGGAAGCGGACGGCTGATGTCGAGCGATATGCGGAAAGTCATTTCCAACTCCTACGTTCTCAGGGTTCGATCGAATTCGTCGATCAGTGTCGGCGGAAGACCATGTTCGCGTTCGTTCAGGAGTCCGGACTATTCGGGCCCACATTTCGGCGGCCGGGGTCGGGTACGTCGGTCTGTTGCGCTTCGGCGCTCGCCCGCCGGGATATGGCCTGGCCCGCGGGCAGGTCGCGGACGAAGTCCCAGAGGAAGCCCTGAATCTGGCCGAGGTCACGCCCCTCGGCCGCGACGTCGATCGACTGGTAGAGCTTTTCCTCGATCTCGGCTACCTGCCCGCACAGGCGGACACCCTCCTCGGTGACGGACAGCTCGACATGGCGGCGGTCGTGCTCGGCCACCTTGCGGCTGACCAGACCGACGGCGACCAGACGGTCGACGAGCCTGCTCGGGCTGTTGCCACTCTCGCAGACGAGCAGTTCACCCAGACCGTTGAGAGTGAGCGGACCACGGTCTTGGAGGATCCGGATGACCTCGGCCTGGGACGGGGTGAGGCCGAGTGGCCGCAGGGCCTGGCCGAGCAACCGGTTGCCTTCCCGCTGCGCGGCCAGGATCAGAAATCTGAGTTCCTCAGCCGAACGCACCGCTCACCCCTCGTGGATCGACCTGTCCGGTGATGAGTCCCTTGCGGGAGCGGGCACCCGTCCAACGGGAGGGCGGATCGGACGAAGACCAAGATCGCGTCGCTTGCATGCAGATAGATTACACGACATACATGTCGTGTCAAGTAATGCCTTTGGCGAGGTCTCCCCTACTCCGCGAGGAGACGTCACGCTGCCGCCCTCACCGCCGATTGCGCGGCAGGGCGCTGAGGATGGGCGGGGACTCCCAGGCGGGTTCCCCACGGGCCTGAAAGCGCTCCAGGTCCGGCGCCACCAGGCGTGGACGGCCCGACAGAGGGCGGGGTGTCGCGGAAGGTCAGTACGGAGAACAGGAGCGCCAGGCCGGCCACCACCGCGACGCCCCAGAACAGCCATCGCCAACTACCCCCGGCGGCCTGCAGTGCGCCGATGGTCGGGCCGGCAGCCACCGCACCGAAGATGCACAGGTTCAAGATGCCAGCGGTGATCGGCATCTTGCTCGCCGGCCAGGAAGTGACCAGCGGGGGTAACGCGGCGATCAGCATCAGGCTGGTCAACAGCCCCTGGGCGATGAAGGCCCCGATGAACACGGGCGCGTTCGGGGCCGCGGCGGCGAGTACGGACGCGACGACGAAACAGACCTCGTAGACGACGAGCATCCGGCGCGGCGGCAAATGCATGGCGAGCTGCACGGCCAGCAGCGTGCCGACGGCGTACGCGCCGGCGGACATGCTGGCGACCACCTGCAACGTAGCGCGGGAGATGCCGAGACTCGGCGAGATGATCTCCCCGAGGGAAAGGACTGCCACCGTCAGGACCAGGTACGGGACCAGGGAACAGACGACGAGGACCACAGCGCCCGGGTAACTTTTGGCGAGAGGTCCCTGCACCAGCGCGCCATTCCCGCGGCATGGCCGGCTGAACCCAGACCGACTCCGGCGGTGTGGCAGGCGGCCGGGGCCAGCGACGGTTGCGTGCTCTTCGGCTTGCCGCGCGACGATCCCATCGACAACAACGAGTACGGCCGCCCGAATCCATGAGATGGCCGGGCCCGCGACGGGGCCCGGCCACCCGGAAGCGCGTCAGGCGTCGTTGAGGAAGTACGTCGGAGAGACGGTCACGCACACCCCGGCACAGACCCGGAACGTCAGTCGACTGCCTGAGTAGCCGCCGGTGCGTACCGTGCTGTCCTCGTAGTAGTCCTTGTTACAGGCCGCCCATCCCGAGCTTTGGCTGATGCACGTACCGTCCCGGTACTCCTCCCAGCCGTTGGGCCCCCAGAGCTCGTTCGACCACTCGATGGTCCCCTGGTCCCACCCTGGGCTCAGGTTGATCCACCACCGGTCGCCGTACTTCTGGAAGCAGCCCTGGATCGAGCTGGTCGGCGTGCTGCGGCACACCTTGGCCTCGCTACCCGGCGTCGCGCGCTGGGCGAGGTTCACGTCGGGGTCGGGCGGCGGGACCGCGCCCGCCGGGCCGGTGACGGCGAACGTCACCGCGAACACGCTCGCCAGGGTCAACAGCACCAGCGTCCACCTGCGCCGCATCCTACCTACGGACTCCATGCCGACCCCCTTCGATACTTCACGCCGATTCCTGCGCGCCATTTCTCCTCCAACCCGTCGCGAACACCGTGAGAGCGCATGCCACGAAATTCGTCGTTCGCGACCCTTTCCAATGTCGATTCACACGACCGATCCCGCGGAGCAGGAACGCCCCCGACCCGTTGTTGCAGCCCTTTCCCGATGACTGGTTCGCCAATGGGACCGGCGTGTCGGGATCGAGCGTATGAATGTGGGACGTGGTTCGCTACCGTCGATGGCTGTCCCGGACAGCGCACGCCTGTCCGGCCTGCTCGAACGCCCTGCCCGATCTTGTCCCGGACAGGCACCGGCGACGCGCCATGAGTCGTCAGCCCGCCATTCCCTGCCCGGAGGTACCTGTGCCATTGGATGCGGGAGTCGGGGCTGGCCGATCTGTTGCCATCGCTGCCTGACACGGTCTGGGTGGGAGTGAGTGCCGGAAGCATGGTGATGACACCCGGATCGGGGCGTACTTCGTCGAGTGGCCGTCCGCGCCGGACGACCGCACCCTGGGAATCGTCGACTTCTCGATCTTCCCGCACCTGGACGCCTTCCCGACGAACACCCTGGCGGACGCGCAGCGGTGGGCCGCCGAAATCGGTGTCCCGGCCTACGCCATCGACGAACAGACGGCCATCAAGGTCGCCGACGGCTCCGTCGAGGTGGTCTCCGAAGGGAGATGGACGAAGTTCGGGTGATGACCGGCGCCGCGGCGGGTGCGTCGGCCGTCGGTCAGCGTTCCAGGACGACCGCCAGCCCCTGGCCGACGCCGATGCAGATCGCCGCGACCCCGATGCCGCCTCCGCGTCGGGAGAGTTCGTGTGCGACGTGGCCGATGATCCGGCCACCGGATGCGCCCAGGGGGTGTCCGATGGCGATCGCCCCGCCGTGGATGTTGACCTTGGCGGGGTCGAGGTCGGGCCAGAGTGTGAGGCAGGCGAGGCTCTGCGCGGCGAATGCCTCGTTGAGTTCGACCACGTCCACGTCCTCCCAGGTGCGTCCGGCCCGGGCGAGGGCACGGTTGGCCGCTTCGACGGGAGCGATTCCGAAGATGTCGGGATCGGTCGCCGCAGCGCCGCGGGCGACGATCCGGGCGAGCGGTTCGGGGCAGCCCGGCGCGTTCTCGCCCCCGACCAGGATGGCGCTCGCTCCATCGTTGAGCGGCGAGGAGTTGCCGGCGGTGACGGTGCCATGTGGTCGGAAGGCAGGCGGCAGCGCCCCGAGGGCCGCGAGCGAGGTGTCTCGGCGGATCCCCTCGTCGTGGGCGAGCGCGACCCCGGGTACGGCAATCACCTCGCGATCGAAGACTCCGGCGTCCCAGGCCGCTGCGGCATGCTGGTGGCTGGCGAGCGCGAACTCGTCCTGGCGCTCGCGTGAGATGTCGTAGCGGTCAGCGAGAATCTCGGCTGTCTCGCCGAGCGGTACGGTCCACTGCTGCGGCATCCTCGGGTTGACCATTCGCCAGCCGAGCGTGGTCGAGTGCAGTGTCGCGTGCCCGCTCGGAAAGGGGTGTTCTGGTTTGGGCAGCACCCACGGCGCGCGGCTCATCGACTCGACGCCGCCGGCCAGGACGAGGTCGGCGTCGCCCGTCTCGATCGCACGGCTCGCCTGGATGACCGACTCGAGCCCCGACCCGCAGAGTCGGTTGATCGTCGCGCCCGGCACCGAGGTCGGGAGTCCGGCGAGCAGGGTGGCCATCCGCGCCACGTTGCGGTTGTCCTCGCCGGCCGCGTTGGCGTCGCCGAGGAGCACGTCGTCGATCGCTCCCGGGTCGAGGTCCGGGTGCCGTGCGATCAGGGCCTCGATGACGTAGGCGGCGAGGTCGTCGGGACGTACCCCGGCGAGTCCCTTGCCATAGCGCCCGAACGGGGTGCGGACGGCGTCGTAGATGAAACTCGCGGGCATCGGACCTCCCGGGGTCGTCGTCGAGTGGTCAGCGCGGGTACGGGGCGCGGGGGCGTCGCCCCGTACCCGCGCTTCGTTCCGTGGCCTGCGCGGCCGCCGGAGCGTCCTTCACTGGTTGCTCTTGGCAGCCTGTTGGATGGTGGCGGCGTCGAAGTCGTTGTAGGCGGCGACGTCGTCGTTCGTGTAGACGTCGGAGGCGTTGAGCTTCGACTTGGTGATCCCGTTCTCCTGGGCGAAGTCGAGCCAGTGCTGTACGGCCGCCTCGTCGTACTGTCCCCAGATCTTCTTGGCGGTGACGTCGTCGACGTTGACCGCGCTGTCCATCCGGGCCTTGAAGATGGCCAGCGCACCGGCCATGGCGGCGTCGTCGTCGCCGGTCTTGCTCGCGGGGTAGCGCTTCCACATCATCTGGATGGCGGCCTCCGGGTTCGCCAGGGCCCAGACGGATGCTTCGGTCCACGCCTTGCCGAATCCCTTGACCGCGGCGCTGTTGCTCTTCATGAAGGCCGAACTGGCGACGAAGGTCGTCGCGAACAGGTCCTCGACGCCTTCCGGGTTGATGAGGCGGATCTTGGCACCCGAGGAGATCTGCGCGGATGACTGCGCGTCGTACTGCACGACGGTGTCGACGCGACCGCGTTGGAGTGCGTCCAGTGCGGGGGCGCCGAGCCCGACCTCGACGATCTTGTCCTGGCTCACGTCGATGCCGGCCTGCTTGAGGGATGCCTTGGCCAGGGTCGTCGTGCCGGCGGAGCGTGACTGGACGCCGATGGTCTTTCCGGCCAGATCCGCGACCGTCTTGATCGGGCTGTCCTGGAGCACGGTGAACGCGGCGACCGGACGGCGGGTCCAGTTGTACATCAGCTTCACGTCCTGCCCCAGGTCCATCGCGGCGAAGGCGACGTCCGGTGTGGGCGTACCGATGTCGACCTTGCCGGAGGCCATCGACTGGAGCACGGTGCCGCTGTCCTTGAGGAAGATGTCGTCGACCTCGACACCCTCGTCGGCGAAGAAGCCCTTCTCCTTACCGACCGCCAGGGCGACGAAGTTCGCGGTCATGGTCGGCGTGGAGATTCCGAACGTGATGGTGTTCAGGGGTTTGCCATCCGCGGTGGTCGCGCCTGCGCCGCCGCAGCCGGCCACGGTCGCGACGAGGGCGCTGGCGAGCGCGGCGATCCCGACGACCCGGAACCGTCGAGGCAGCCGGTCGTGCCGGACGATGTTGCTCAAAGTTCCACTCCTTGGGACGAGGCGCTCCAGGCGAGGGCCCAGCGACGGACGAGTCGGATCGCCAGGTTCATCAGAAGGCCGATGGCGGACAGGATGATGAGGACCGCGAAGACCCCCGCGGTGTCGTACGTGTTCTGCTGCTGCTGGAGCACGATGCCGAGGCCCTCGCGCGCGGAGACGAACTCGGCGACGATCGCACCGAGGAGGGCGAGTACGGCCGCGACCTCGAGCCCCGCGAAGATTCCGGGCAGGGCCCAGGGGAAGAGGAGCTGACGCCAGGACTGCCAGCGGGTCGCCACGAGCGAGCGGAAGAGGTCGACCTTGTCCTGGTCGATGCTCATGACCCCGCTCATCGTGTTGACCAGGATCGGGAAGAACGCGAGCATGACGACGACGAGCACCTTGGGTGCCAGGCCGAACCCGAACCAGACCACGAACAGGGGCGCGACGGCGACCTTGGGCAGAGCCTGCAGCGCCACCAGGTACGGGTAGAGAGCGCGCCGTGCCCCGGCGAACGTGCCGAGGAGAAATCCGATCAGGACGCCGAGGACGAGACCGATCGCCAGCCCGATGAGCGCCTCGTAGGTGGTCACCCACGCGTTGGACAGGTAGAGCTGGAGCGTCTCCGGCGTGGTGAGGCGTTCGATCACCGCCGACAGGGTCGGGAAGATGAACGACTGGGTGCCGGTGAGTCCCGGCAGGAACTGCCAGGCGACCAGGATGACGGCGAGCAGGACGATGCTCGGCAGCCAGCGCATCGTCGTACGGGCTCGGGACGGTCGGCGCGGTGCGGCTGGCGCGTCCCCCGCCTGGGGCAGGCCGACCGGGTCGGCTGCGGAGGTTGAAGTGGTCATGCTCAGTGCCTCGCGAAGTGGGAGCGGATGCGGGCGGACGTCTCGCTGAACTGGGGTGAGTCGATGAGTTCGCCGTGACGTTCGGCGGGGAGCGGCACGTCGACGATGTCGACGATGCGCCCGGGCCGCGGTGACATGACGACCACACGCTGTGACAGCATGACCGCCTCGGAGATGCTGTGTGTGATGAGCACCGTCGTGATCGGCGTGGACGACCACAGCCGGTGCAGGTCGAGGTTCATCTGGTCGCGGGTCATCGCGTCGAGGGCGCCGAACGGTTCGTCGAGCAACAGCACGTTCGGGGCCGCGATGAGGGCGCGGCAGAGTGCGACCCGCTGTTGCATGCCGCCCGAGAGTTCGCGCGGAAGGCGGTCGCCGAAGTCGTCGAGTCCGACCTGGGCGAGCAGTTGGCGTGCCCGGTCCCGCTCGGGGGCGCCGATGCGTCCGCGCAGCTTGAGCGGAAGCAGGATGTTGTCCAGGACGCGCAGCCAGGGCAGCAGGGTCGGCGACTGGAACATGAGCGAGACGGAGCGGTCCGGAGCCGTCACGACGCGCTCGCCGATCCGGACCTCGCCGTTCGACGGCGGGGTCAGGCCGGCGAGGATGCGCAGCAGAGTCGTCTTGCCGCATCCGCTCGCGCCCACGATGGACACGAATTCGCCCGCGCCGACGGTGAGTTCCACCCGTTCGAGCGCGGTGGTCTCGGGTCGTCCGGGTGTGCTGAAGGTCTTGCGCACGCCATCGACGGTGATCGGTTCGGCCGCCGTCATAAGGTCTGCTCGCCTCTCGGGGAGGGGGCTGCGCACCGGAACTTGGGAGAGCATGGCGTCCACCGCTTTCGGTCGTCGAGTACCATCCGCTTGTTACCGCCCTATAAACTGGACTTATGATTTTTACGGCAAGTTACCGGAGGTGACGGGTGCTGTCAACGGGTTCCAGCCAGGCCTTGCGCAAGATCGTCAAGCCATGATCTTGAGCGCGGCGAGGGGGTCGGGCGCCGTCGCGGAACGGGCCGACGACCCCGGTACGGGCGCTGTGGCGCATCGCGGCGAGCGGGCGGCACGGCCATGTGCGGGCGGCCGTCACCGGGGTGCGCGAAACAGGCGGACGCTGCCGTCGGAGGCGGACTTCGCGGTGCTTTTCGCCCCCGCGATTGAGCGCCACGATCAGGGATCGCGCTTGATAGGGTGCATCTTCCCGGCGGCCCGGACCCCTGAGGGCGGGGAGTCGTCCGTTATTGAAGCCGGGCGAGGAGCCAGATCATGACGCGGACGACCAAGGGATCGCGGGTCGATTTCAGCCGCAGCGCCGTCGCGCGGTACATCCAGCTGAGCACGCTGTTCCGTGGGCGCATCGACTCGGGCGAGTGGGCGATCGGGCAGCAGATCCCCACCGTCGACCAACTCGCCACCGAGTTCTCGGTCGCACGGGCGACCGTACGGCAGGCGCTCGACGTACTCGAGGACGACGGCGTCATCGAGCGCTTCCGGGCGAAGGGCACCTTCGTCACCGGACGGACTCCGCAGGCGCTCTGGCACGAGATCCCGACCGACTGGTCGGGCCTGCTGCTGGCTCCGGAAGAGGCGAGCATCGAGATCCTCGGCATCGACAACGGGATGCAGCCGCCGCGACTGCACCACGAGATCGGGCGTCTCGCCCCGAGCTACCGCCGCTTCAGCCGCCGCCACTCACGCCATCAGCAGGTCTACTACAAGGGGGACGCCTACGTCGACGAGCGCCTGGCCGACCGCATCTCGAACGAGGCGCTTGCCACGAAGACCACGCTGCGCATGCTCAAGGACCTTGACGGCCTCAAGATCGCCGAGGTCCACCAGACCCTCACGGTCGGCATGGCCGACGTGCTGCTCGCGCACACGTTCGACATCCCGCTCAACGCTCCCGTCGTCTATATCGGGCGGACGGCGGTGGATGACACCGGGACGGTCATCTTCGTCGGCGACGGCGTCTACCGGGGGGACGTCATCCGCCTCGACGTGAAGGTCACCTGAGCTCGCTTGACCGGCTTTCGACGGCGCTGCTAGCGTAAGGCCATAAAACCGGTTCTATGGTCTATAGCCTGAGCCGGTGGGTCGGACGAAGAAAGCAGGGTGAGCGGCCGATGCTTGCCATGATCGCCGTAGAGACGCGATGAGCGGCCCGCTCGAGGGCGTCCGGGTCCTCGACCTCAGCCGTATCATGGCCGGCCCCTGGGCCGGGCAACAGCTTGCCGACCTCGGCGCCAACGTGATCAAGGTGGAACGCCCACTGGTGGGCGACGACACCCGGAGCTGGGGACCGCCGTATCTCGCGGACCAGGAGGGGCGCCCGACCGCCGAATCCGCCTACTACCTCTCGGTCAACCGAGGTAAACGATCCGTCGCGGTCGACCTCGCGTCACCGCAGGGGCAGCGGGTGGTGCGCGCCCTCGCCGCACACTCCGACATCGTGCTCGAGAACTTCAAGGTCGGAACCCTCGCCCGGTACGGCCTCGACTACGAGGCCCTCGCGGCGGTCAATCCCGCGCTCATCTACTGCTCGATCACCGGCTTCGGTCAAACCGGGCCACGGCGTGACCAGGCCGCCTACGACTTCATGATCCAGGCCATGGGCGGGATCATGAGCGTCACCGGTCCGCCCGACGGCATCCCGGGCGGCGGTCCGCAGAAGGTCGGAGTGCCGATCGTCGACCTGATGACCGGTATGTACGCCGCCGTCGCCGTCCTCGCGGCGCTGGAGCGCCGACGTCGTACCGGCGAGGGCGAGTACATCGATCTCGCGATGCTCGACGTACAGCTCTCGTTCCTCGCGAATCAGGCGATGAACTACCTCGTCACGGGCCGCGAACCGGTACGGCGGGGCAACCGCCACCCGAACATCCAGCCGCAGAACGTCTACCGGTGCGCCGACGGGCACCTAGCGGTCGCCGTCGGCAACGACGGCCAGTTCGCCAAGTTCGCCACCGTCCTCGGGTGTCCGGAGTGGGCGTCCGACGAGCGGTTCGTGACCAACGCGGGACGGGTGGTCGCCATCGACGAACTCGAAGGGCTCATCGCCGACGTCCTGCTCACCCGGACCGTGGCCGAATGGGTCGGTGCGCTCGAGCGGGCCGGGGTGCCGTGCGGCCCGATCAACTCGGTCGGTGCGGCGCTCGACGACGTACACGCACGGGAGCGCGGCAGCATCGTCAACGTGCCGCATCCCCTCGCCGGGACGGTGCCCCAGGTACGCAGTCCCTACGTCTTCCGCAACGCGTCGGTACGGATCGAGCGTCACCCACCCCTGCTCGGCGAGCACACCGCCGAAGTGCTTGCCGAGTTCGGCATCGAGGAGCGCTGAGACGTATGCGAATCCCGCTCTTCCCGACCGAAACGATGACGGGCAGTCAGCAACGCGTCTACCACAGCATCGTGAGCGGCCCTCGCGGTCGGCTCGTCGGCCCGTTGCGGGTCGCCCTGCACCGGCCCGAGCTCGCTGACGCCTGGCAGACTTTCGGGCGTCTCCTCCGATTCGAGACGAGTCTGCCCCACCACCTCAACGAGCTCGCGATCCTGGTCACCGCGCGGCGCTGGAACGCCCAGGTCGAATGGCACATCCACGCCCCGGCGGCGATCGCCGCCGGGCTCGATCCCGACGTCGTCGAGGCGATCCGGATCGGACGACCACCCGAATTCACGGATCCGGACTGCGCCGACGTGTACGAGTTCGCCCGCCAGCTGCAGCAGACCGGCGACGTTCCCGACGAGTTGTACGCGGCGCTGTCGCAGCGTTGGGGATCGGTTGGCATGGTCGACCTCTCGACCGTCATCGGCTACTACACGCTCGTCTCGATGACGCTCAACGTGCACGAGGTGCCGCTGCCCGACGACGCCGCCCCTCCCCTGCCGGCGCTCGCGTCGGCCGTGGACGGACTGACCACCCTGCCGTCCGGTCACCGTCCGATGCCGGCGGACACGGATCCGGTGGGGCCACGGTGAGCCAGTTGCCGCCCCGACCTCTGCCACGGGCGCCGAGGCTGGTGCCACCAGCGGGTTCCACCGACAGCCACGCGCATGCCTTCGGTCCCTTCGCCGCCTACCCACCCGGCCCCTCCAGCTATCCGGTGCCGGAGTCGCCGAGCACCCATTTCCTCGCGATGCTCGACGCGGTCGGCCTGAGTCGCGGAGTGCTCGTGCAACCCGGCCCGTACGCCCAGGACCACGCCGTACTCGTGGCGGGCCTGCGCGCGGCGGGCGGGCGGCTGGCCGGCATCGGCGTGGCCGGCCCACGGATTCCCGACGCCGACCTGGACCGACTCCACGAGGCGGGGGTCCGCGGGCTCCGGTTCATCGAGCCGCGTTCCGCCTCGACCCCCGTCGCGCCGGGCAGCGTCGGTGCGCAGGCGCTCGAAGCGCTCGCGCCAAGGCTCGCCGAGCGCGGTTGGCACGCGCAGCTGTGGGCGAACACGGCGGACTGCGTACGGTGGGGTGGATTTCTCGCCGAGCGCGGCGTACCCGTCGTCTTCGACCACCTGGCCCAGCCCGACGTCCGGTCGGGCGTCGACGCGCCCGCCTTCCGCGAGGTGTGCGCGCTCGTCGCGGCCGGCGTCGCCTGGGTGAAGGTCTCGGTGTGTCGGGTCGGCACGCCCGGCAACGCCTTCGCCGAGGCGCGACCGTTCCACGAGGCGCTGCTCGAAGCGAATCCCGAACAACTCCTGTGGGCGTCGGACTGGCCGTACGTCCGCATGGACCCCGTCCCCGACGTCGGGGAACTACTCGATCTCTTCCGTACCTGGACGCCGCTGCCCGAGTGGAAACGAATCCTCGTGCACAACCCGGCCCGACTGTACGGATTTCCCGGAATAGAGGCGGCATGAGCGAGGACAGCAGCGAACACATCCGGGTCGAACGGGAAGGAGCCGTGGCACGGGTGGTGATCGATCGGGCACCCGTCAACGCGATCACCCTCGACGACTACCGCGCGCTCGCCGACGTCTTCGCCGCGATCTCGGGTGCGACGGACGTGCACTGTGTCGTGCTCACCGCCGCGGGCGGGCGGGCGTTCTGCGCGGGCCTCGACCTGCGTGAGTTCCTCGCGAGCACGCCGGAGCAGGATCCGGCGCGGGCACTGGTGGTCCGCTCCGCGTTCGAGAGTGTCCGGACCTGTGCGGTGCCCGTCATCGCGGCGATCAACGGGCCGGCGCTCGGCGCCGGAGCCGTACTCGCGTCCGTCTGCGACATCCGGATCGCCGCGTCGTCCGCCACCATCGGCCTGCCCGAGATCAACGTCGGACGCTGTGGCGGGGGCGCCTACCTCGGCCGACTCATCCCACAGGGCGCACTGCGCCGCATGTTCTTCACCGGCCAACCGATCAGCGCCCAGGAGGCGTACCGGATCGGGCTCGTCGACGAGGTCGTGGACGCCGCCGAACTGCCGGCCGCCGCCGCCCGGCTCGCCGCGACGATCGCGGCCAAGAGCCCGGTCGGCCTCCGCTACGGCAAGAGCGCGCTGAACGAAATCGAAGGACTCCCGGTCGAGCGGGGTTACCCGGTCGAGCAGGGCTACAGCACCCGGCTCATGGCCACCGACGACGCCCGCGAGGCGGCGCAGGCGGTGCTGGAGAAGCGCGCCCCCGTGTGGCGTGGGCGATGAGCGAAGCTCGGGGCAGTGGCTCCCGGGTCGAGCCCGATGCCCCCGCGCGGGTGCGGATCGAGGACCACGGCGCCGTACGCGTCGTCGCGGTCGACCGCCCGGCCCGCAGAAACGCCCTCGACCTCGCGACGAAGACCGCCCTGATCTCGGCGCTGCGCGCCGCCGAGGCCGACGGGACGGTGGGGGCGGTCGTCCTCACCGGGTCGGACCGCTACTTCGTCGCCGGTACGGACATCGAGGAGCTGGCGCGGCTCACCCCCGCCGACCACCTGCGACTGCGTACGGGCGAGGTCTTCGACGTCGTCGAACGGCTCAGCAAACCGACCATCGCCGCAGTCGAGGGCTTCGCGCTCGGCGGAGGATGTGAACTCGCGATCGCCTGCGACCTCGTGGTCGCGGGCGAGTCGGCGCGGTTCGGTCAACCCGAGATCCGGGTCGGTCTCGTGCCGGGTGCGGGAGGACTCAGCCGACTCGTACGCGCCGCCGGTCGACACCGTGCGCTGCGATTCGTGCTCACCGGCGACCAGATCGGGGCATCCGAGGCCGGTGAGCTCGGGATCGTGAGCGAGGTCGTGCCGGACGGCACCGCCCGTACCCACGCCATCGAACTGGCCGAGCGGCTGCTGGCCTTCTCCCCGCTGTCGGTCACGCTCATCCGCCAGATCGCCCGCGCAGCCGAGAACGAGCCGCTCACGGGCGCGATCGAATTGGAGCGACGGTCGTTCCAGACGATGTTCGGTACGCGGGACCACGACGAAGGACTCCGGGCCTTCCTGGAGCACCGCGACCCGCAGTTCACCGGAGAGTGAGCCCGATGACCGTGCAAGCGACACCACCCCGGGTACGCGTCATCGGCGCCGGCGCGATGGGCGCGGGAATCGCGCAGCTACTCGCGACCAGCGGTGTCGACGTGCAGTTGGCCGACGTCGACGCGGGCGCCCTCGACCGGGGCGCCGAGCGGATCGCCACGCAACTGGACCGGGAGGTCACGCGGGGACGGCTCGACCGGGCGGCGGCCGTCTCGGCCCTGACCCGTATCGCCCCGATCGCGAGCCCGACGAGTGCCGAGCCGTGCGACGTCGTCATCGAAGCCGTCGTGGAGGACCTCAAGATCAAGCAGGACCTGTTCCGTGGGCTGGAGGCCGTCGTCGGGCCACGTACGGTGCTCGCCACAAACACGAGTTCGCTCTCGGTCACCGCGATCGCGTCCGTGCTCGACCGGCCGGAGCGCGCGGTGGGCCTGCACTTCTTCAACCCGGTGCCACGGATGCGCCTGGTCGAGATCGTCCCGGGCGTCCGTACCGCGCCGTCCGTCGTCGACCTCGCCGAGGAACTCGTCCGGCGCACAGGGCACGTCCCCGTACGGACGGCCGACACGCCCGGCTTCCTCGTCAATCACGCCGGACGGGGACTCGTCACCGAGGCGCTCCAGATCCTGGACGAGCAGATCGCGGGGCCGGTCGAGATCGACGCGATCGCGCGCGACGTACTCGGTCTCCGGATGGGGCCGTTCGAGCTTCTCGACCTCACCGGTCTTGACGTCTCGGTCCCGGTACTCGAGTCGATCTGGGCGGGCTTCTACGCGGAGCCGCGACTACGACCCTCGGCCTCCCTACGCGGCCGACTCCTCGGTGGGCTCCTCGGCCGCAAGACCGGGGAAGGCTTCTACCGCTACGAAGACGGCAAGAAGATCGTCCCCGCATCCGCGACGGTCGGAGCGGTCCCGCTCGACCGCCCCATCTGGACCGACGACTCGGATCTCGCCGCTCTGCTCGACGCGTCCGGCGTGGAACGCGACCGGGGCGGTGAGCCCGGTGACCGTGCCGTCGTCCTCGTCAGCTCCGACGGCGCAAGTGTGATCACCGAGGCGAACCGACGAGGGCTTCCCGTCCGGCGGGCGTGTGGGGTGGAGTCGATCGGCGACCGTACGACCCGCCTGGTACTCGCGGTGCACCCGGGACTCGATCCGGAGGTAGGCCGCGTTGCGCGCGCCGCTCTCGAACGTACCGGCCGCGCGGTGTCCGTCGTCCGCGACGGGCCGGCGGGCGTCGCCCAGCGCCTGCTCGCCTCCGTCGTCAACGTCGCCGCGGGAATCGCGCAGGCACGGCTCGCGACTCCGGACGACATCGACACCGCCGTACGCCTCGCGCTCGGTTACCCGACCGGACCGCTGGCCTGGGGTGATCGTGTCGGTGCCGACCGGATCCTGGCGGTGCTCGGCGGACTGCTCGAGCAGACGGGTGACCCTCGGTACCGACCGAGCAGCTGGATCGTCGAACGTGTCGCGCTCGGCCTCGCACTCGTCGACTCCGGGACGACGCCGGAGGATATCGTCACACCGAGCGAGGAGTGAGCGTGGAAATCGACTGCGCGGGGCTGGACGCCGGGGAGCGCTACAAGCTGATGACCGGCATCGTCGTGCCACGTCCGATCGCCTGGATCACCTCGCGTTCGCGATCGGGCGTGCTCAATCTCGCGCCGTTCAGCCAGTTCACCATCGTCTCCTATACACCGCTCATGGTCGGCATCTCGATCGGGCACCGTGAGGGCCTGCCGAAGGACACCCGGCGCAACGTCGAGGAGACCGGTGAGTTCGTGGTCAACGTCCCGACCTTCGCCATGATGCAGCTCGTCCATCACTCGTCGGCCGACTACGGCCCGGAGGACAGCGAGGTGGACCTCCTGGGCGTGGAACTCGTACCCTCGATCGCGGTCGGCGTACCAGGGGTGGCGCAAGTGCCGATCCGGATGGAATGCCGCTGGCATTCGACCACTCCCTTCGGCACCGGTGGGTCGGGCTTCGTCGCGGGCGAGGTCGTCCACGTCCACGTCGCCGACGACGCGATCGACGGTGTCAAGGTCGACACTCGTACCATCGACCCGCTCATGCGCCTCGGCGGTCCGAGTTACGCGCGCATCGCGGATGCCACCACCCTGCCGCCGGCCGGTCGGGTCGGTTTGCCTTGGCGATGACATCCGCTCGCCGGCCGTGTCATCCCCGACGCAGACGGCACCAAGGCGCGGTTAGCTGACAGGCGTACGGGCGGGCTCAGCGGACGAAGGCCACGTCGGGGTGGGCCGGCGAGGGGTGGTCGAGCAGCGGCTGGGGGCGTTGCCGCAGGTGGGCGTCGAAGAACGCCGGCACGTACGTCCGCAGCGACGCGGTGATCCGGGCCGGGTCGACCGTGCCGATGCTGCTGGTGACCAGGCCGGCCGGCAGATCGAAGGCCGCGTCGAGTTGGGGCAGCAGCACCGGGTAGTCGGTGAAGGTGAAGTGCTCGCCCTGGGCGACATACAGGTCGCGTTGCCAGCCGGTGGAGTTCGCCCAGAACGACGCCCAGTCCGACGCGCCGAGGTGGTTGTGCGGTTGGCCGGAGCTGAGCCCGGCGCCCATCAGCATGAACGGCCGGTCCAGTCCGCGCCGGGTCACCTCGCCGAAGTCGTTGGCGGAGAAGCTGTAGGCCATGCTGCCGTCCATGTCGATCCCCGCGTCGATCCGGCGGTCGACCAGCATCGCCTCGGCCGCGGTGAAGCCACCGGCGGAGTGACCGAACATGCCCACCCGGGACAGGTCGAGCGACCGGGTCAGCCCGGATGGCAGGCGGCGGGCGTCCGCGTCGGGGTTGCGGCCGGCGTCGAGATCGGCGAGCCGGTCGAGCACGAACCGGGTGTCCTGGACCCGGGTACGCAGCAGCACGTGGTTGAGGGCGGTCGGGTCGCCTTCGGGAAGCTGCTGCACCTCGACCCGGCCGCCGGGGAACTCGACCTCGGGTGTCTCGTAGGTGTGGTCGATGGTGACGACCACGTACCCGCGGCTGGCCAACTCCTCGACCAGCACGGTGCCCAACGCGCGGTGTACGCCCCCGCCCGGGGAGTACAGGACGACCGGGTGCCCGCCCGGTCGGTGCAGGACCGGGGCGCCGGATCGGCCATGGGTGCTGATCGTGGCCCAGTCGACCTGACCGGCGGGGAGGCCGAGTTGGGCGTCGTTGCGTTGCGCCAACAGGGAAGCGATGGCCGGGCGTAGGTAGGGCGCGAGTGGCCGGTCGCCGGAACGGGCGGCGGGGTACCAGAGGCTGACCATCAGCTCCCGCAGTCGACCGTCGACCCACGGGTCGGCGCGGTGCCGGTCCACCAGGTGCAGTTCGGTGGTGCCGACCGCGTACGGGCCGGTGGGCGCCGGCAGACTCATCCGCAGCGGGGCAGTCGGTCCGGGGGGTGTGGCGAAAACGGCCGGCGTCGGTCCGGCGACGGCCGACATCGCCACGGCTACCGCGAGTCCGCGCAGCAGCCCGCGTCGGGTGTGGATTCTCATGTCCCGCAGCCTGCCGGCGAGTACGGGAGCTGGCATCTGCCGAAAGACTCGGGGCCGTACCGACGAAGGTAGGGGGAGACGGGTCCGGACCCGTCGCGATGGACGGGTACGGACTCCGGTCGGGGTGCGTTTGCCCCTAGCCGCCGATCATGCGGCGCAGGACGTACTGCAGGACGCCTTCACCGTGCGCGGAAAGCGTCTCGGCGGGTCGTTACGCTGGTTCGACGGGGAGCCAGAGTTCACAGGTCGCGGTGCTGAAATCATCCGTGGACCTGAGCGCCGCGACGATCTCCGGACCTGGCCGCAGCCGCCACGGGTTGGAGGGGAACCACTCGGTCGCGGCCGTGGCCCACGTCTTCTGCAGGGTCTGCGGATGCGGCCCTGCGATCCGGAAGATCAGCCACCTGCCGGCTGGGACCTCGATGATGTCGAGGCCGTCGGGGACAGACGTATCCGGGGACACGGCGACGCCGTGTAGGTAGGTCAGCTTGCTGCCCTCGGCGCGGTCGAGGTCGAGGTCGTCGCTGACCGCGAGCAGGCCGCTCGGCTCCGTGTTGCCGAGGGCCTTCAAACGCAGGTGCTCCCCTGTCGGCAGTGCGGCGATGTGCTGCTGGATATGCGGGTTGACGCCTTGGTGGATCAGTGGAACGCGGGCCGCGTGACCCACGAGCCGGAACCCGGGGTGGTCGACGATGTGGGTGTCCATGCGGTCGCTCCCTTCGACGGTCAGGCGGAACCTGAGGTGTGGTTGTGTACGGAGGGGGCCTCCGTCGCGGCGCACGTCTCCAGGGCCCGCGCCGTGGACCGCCCGGAATGCTCGCCCGAAGGCCTCGGCCGAGCCGTATCCGTGCCGGATGGCGATTTTCAGCAGGTCCTGCTCACCTCGGACGACGTCGGCGGCGGCGACGGTCATCCGGCGGCGGCGCACGTACTCCGACAGCGGCATGCCGGCCAATGAGGAGAACATCCGGCGGAGGTGGTATTCGGTCGTGCCGAGCGTCCTGGCCACGTTCTTGACGTTGAAGTCCCCGGTGAGGCTCTCCTCTACGAGGTCGACAAGCCGGTTGAGTATCGAGATCATGAAGCCTCCTTCTGACGTCGACCTTGGCCGAAGGCGTACCGGTCACGCCCGACCGTCGTGGCCCGATCCATCATGTGCTGGCGTCGAGGCGGCCGAGTTCCCGGATGTGGTCGGCGTTCTCGGTGGCGAGGACGGGACGGGGGCGCGGAATGTCCGCCCGTCGCCTGCAACGTGGTGCTGTGGGCACCTGGCGGTCGCCTCCAATCTCCGTCGGGACATAAAAAGGCTCGGTGAACACCCGACAGAAGCGGCGCGGAAAGTGTCGGGTGGTCGGAACCGGTTTCGCCGCAGGATGGTGGCATGGATGACACGACCTTGGTATCCCGCTTCCTTCGCGACGGCTTCGTGAGGTTGGAGGGCGCCGTGGCGCCGCGCGTGGCCGCGGACTGCGCGCGGCTGCTGTGGCGGGAGACGGGCTGCGACCCGGATGATCCAGCGACGTGGACGCAGCCCGTGCACTGGGTGGCCGGGATGGCACAGGGTCCGTTCGCCGCCGCACCCAACTCTCCGTTCCTGCACCACGCGTACGACCTGCTCGTCGGCGCGGGGCGCTGGGAGCCGCGCTACTCACTGGGCACGTTCCCGCTGCGCTTTCCGCACGAGGACGAGCCGGACGACGCGGGCTGGCACATCGAAGGAAGCTATCTGCCGGAGGGCGAGAGCTGGTACTTCACAAACCTGCGCTCCCAGGGCCGGGCGCTACTGATGCTGTTCCTGTTCAGCGAGGTCGGTGAGGAGGACGCCCCGACCCGGATCCGGGTCGGCTCACACCTCGACGTGCCGAAGGTGCTGGAGAAGTACGGTGAGGACGGAGCGAGCGGGCTGACCCTCGCGGCCGATCTGGTGGCCGCGTCCAGCCACCGGCCAACCGCCCTCGCCACCGGGCACCCAGGTGATGTCTTCCTGTGCCATCCATTCCTGGTGCACGCGGCGCAACCGCACCATGGGGTGCGGCCGCGCTTCATGGCCCAACCGCCGCTGATGCCGGCCGCGCCGTACGAACTGGAGCGGGCCGACGGCGCGTACTCACCCGTGGAGATCGCGATCCGTCGAGGCCTGGGACAGGACACCCGGGTCGCAGCGGAACAAGGAAAACCGGATGCCTTCGATGAATGAAGGACCTTGGCAGACGAATCCGCGACCACCGCTCCCACGCGGCTCCCACCGGGACCCCGAAAACGGACATCCAAGAGCACAAGCCTGATGGTCAAGTCGCCCTTCAACAGGTCACGGAGGCGCCCTCAGCAGGATCCGGACCTGCGAGACAGGGTTGACGAAACCTGCGCTTGCCACGACGAGTACGTCGAAAGACGTTGAGACGATCTGCGCAGCGATAGACCGATGGCGGACAAGAGCGCTCGGGTTCGCGAACTGGCGCGGTGGCTCGGACGGTGCGGGGAAGCTGGAGATCCGGCGTACGTTCGCCGTCTGCCCGAGTTGACGGCAGTACGCAGATCGGATGCCGGGCCGAGTCACGGTGTCTTGTGCGCGATGGCGAGCCGGGTCCGGTACTGCTTGGTGATTGCTCCGCTGTAGACGTCGTCGATCAGGTGAGTGATGCACGCGAACAGGCCGCTGCGTGCCTGCGGTGCCATGGCTCGATTGCCGGAGTAGGTCATGAGCAGGTTCAGATACTCGAGGGCCGTGTAGGTCTGTTGCCACTCGTAGCGCCGGAATTCGACCGGCCCGAATCGTGCCGATCGATCGAACTCTGCCGCCTCCTCGGGGGTCTCGTCATCGGTCGTCAGACGCATGCCGGGCGGTGTTGTGGGGTCGAAACGTTCGTAGCACCGTTGTGCATCGGCGAAAAAGTCGTTCGTCCCGCCGGCGATGTGGTGAGTCGAGACGATGCCGAGAGATCCGCCGGGCCGCAGCAGGTCAGCGGCTTTGATCATGCGCACGTCCGGGTCAAGCCAGTGGAACGCGGTCGCGGAGAGAACCGCGTCGAAGGTCCCGTCCGAGGGCTGCCAGTCCTCGAAGGCCGCCGTGACGACGGTGACATTCGGGAATTGTGCGAGGTTGCGTCGGGCGATGGTGGCCATGTCGGGACTGAGATCCATCGCGACGACATGGCATCCCAGTTGTGCCAGGGGCAGGGTCGCTTGGCCGGTGCCGCATCCGATCTCCAGCACCCGAGCGTGTGGACCGAGGTCTGCGAGTGTGGCGAGTTCGCTGAACAGCTGGGGTGGATAGGTCGGACGGCATCGGTCGTAGAGTTCGGCGTCCTGGCCGAATGTGGTGCGCAGTACTTCTCGGTTCGTGTCGGTCATAGTGGCTCATTATCCCTTCAAGTCGCGCGGGCCGGGCTGATGGAGCAGGCCAGGCAGGAGCGGGCGTATCCCGGCGCCCGGACGTGCTCAGGTGGTCTATGCGGGAATCGCCGGATTCCGTCGAGCACCGTCGTGCAGTTGACGGGTTCGGGAGAGTGTCGCAACGGCAGGGCGTTGGCGGGGCCGTCGCTGGCCCGGCGGAAGAGTTCCTGATCGGGGATGGGGTCCTCGGGCACGCGCGGCATTTTCCCAGCGGGCGGCACGGCGAGGCTGGTCCCCTCCGCGGCAACCGTCGCCCCTTCGGGCGTCGACATCGGCTGACACAGCACCGCCGCCCCGACCAAACCGGTCCGGGCGGCGGCTGTGGCTGTGGCTGTGATGTGCGACGGTTACTCGTAGACCAATCCGATGCCCGGGATGCACTTGGGCCTGGTGGGGACCAAAAGGAGCTCGTCGATCCTCATCGGAATGTGCAGCGGTCCGCCCTGGATCTGCACCCCGGCGTAATACTGGGCGAAGGTCGGATAGAAGATGTCACACGGGTCCTTCGGAATGTAGTTGACCGGGATCCAGGTTGAACCCCCGTCACCACCCCCGCCGGGCGAGCCCTGGTCGGAACCGCCCGGAACCGGGTTGCCACCGGTCGGTGACCGCCAGTTCGGGTTGAACCAGAGGTCGTGCTGGATCACGATGCCGGTCGGGGTGATGAATCGGCAGACGCTGTCGATCTCGGTTTCCTCGCACACGTCCGTCGGGTTGGTGGCCGCGTACTGAAGGGCCGCGTTGGCCTCCTCCTCCGACGTGGCCAACGGCTGCGCGTTGACGGTCACCTTGTCGAAGTTCGGCCCGCTCGGGAAGAGTGACGGGAATTTCCCGGCCATGAAGGTCGCGAGCGCCCTGCCGATGGCCACCGAGCCGAGCTCGTTCGGGTGGAAGCTTTCCTGGAACGACTTGAAAAATTGTCCCTGGAAGAAGATGTCGTTGCGGTAGACAAGACCATGGACGTACGAGTTGGGCTGACCGAGTTCGTGTCCGGCGATCACGCTGGTCCCGTTCGGCCCGGCGGTGTTCGGATCGAAGACGTGGACCTTCGTTCCCGGGTACCTGGATTCGAACAGTGCCACCCCGTCCCGGATGGCCTGGTTCACCTTGACCGCGAAGGGATACATCAGGTCCATGCTCCGGCCGGTGACCTCCCGGATGCCGGTGTTGCCCGACTGCTTGACCGCCAGCGGGTAGAGCGCCACCACGATCTCGGCTACCGGATGGGTTTCCCGGACACTGAACAACCCGTCCGCGACCTTGTCCTTGAGGCCGTCGATCCGTGGCTGCAGTCGGCCCATCTCGGCTGCCACCGCCTGCTCCTGGTCCTGCTGCCATGCCTGCACCCGGAAGCCACCGGTTCTCGGGTTCATGTACGCCTCGACCGCCGTGCTGACCAGATCGGCGAAACCGGCGTCGTTTCCGCCGAGCCCGAAGTAGGCGATCTTGGCCATGGTCGGGACGTCCTGGGCCTGGGGCTGGTTACGGATGGCCGAGCAGGTTCGGCATTCCTTCTGCTGCTCGTCAAGGTGATTGATCCACGCCCCGGACGAGGCGTTGAAGAAGAGACGGTCGCGGGTGACAACCGACTGCATCGTCTCCGAGGTGAGATTCATGCTCCGGGACGGATGCCGGCCCATCTCCAGAGCCGCCCAGGCCACGGAGAACGGGGCGAGTCCGGACTGGTGCCGGAAGTCCTCCGTACCGTCGGCCTTCGTCACGTACCTGTGGTTGTGGCTCGCGCCCTCACCGCTGGTGTAGCTGTCGCCGTAGACGACAGCGTCGTACGGCTCCGGTCCGAGGCTGATGCAGGTCGGCGGACACTGCGGCAGGGTCGGTGGCCGCGGGACCCCCGGGTTCGGCGGCAACGGAGCGCCGGGCGGCAGTGGCGAGAGCGACGGAAACGGCGGCCGAGGCGGCAGCGGTATCGGATCGGCGCTGACCATGGCTGCCGGCAGGAGCAGCCCCAGGGTGGCGAACAACGCCGTCAGGACCACGCGGGTCCGGGTACGTCTGGTGACACGAAAGGGCAACATGTGCACATCCCTCGATGATCGTGTGGCTTGCCGCAGCAGCATGCTCCACATCGACCATCGCTAGCATCGGGCGGTTCCCTACCCCACCCCCTACATCAACTCGACGTCCACGCCGTCGGCCCGCTCAGTCGTCCCGGGCCTGCGCGTCCGCGGTCAGGTGCTGGGTGAGCGTGACGCGCGACTGGACGCCGAGCTTCGCGAAGGTACGGGAAAGGTGAGCCTCCACCGTCTTGGGGCTCAGGTGCAGCCGCTCTGCGATCTGCTGATTCGTCAAACCGCTCACCGCGAGGTCGGCGATCTGCCGTTCCCGGCTGGTGAGCGCGGAAACGGGATTGGCCGGTTGCCGCTGCCCCCGGGGCGCTCGGGCGGCCAGTCGACGTTCGTCGCGTGCCAGCGCGGCGGAGAGCCAGGCCGCCCCGGCGGCGACGTACAGGGATTTGGCCCGGCCTATCTCGGTGCGGACCTGCGCGACCGCGCCCTGGGCGGCATACAGTTCGGCGGCGAGTTGCCGTGTGAGCCCCTCCTCGACCGGCGCACCGGCGGCTGCGAAATGGGCGGCGGCCTGTTCCGCGTGGGCGACTGCTTCCCTCGACCGTCCGGAAAGCATGAGCACCTTCGCCTGCGCCCGATGCGCAAAACCCAACTGATGCGGCAGACCCGACGTCATCGCCCGGGAAAGGGCGTGTTCGGCCAGCGGACCGGCTTCGGACCAGGCCCCGGCGGTGGCCGTGGCGGTGGCGGTGGTTGCGGCGGTGGTGGTTGCAGCGGTGGCCATCGCCTGGACAGCCAGACAGTACGTCCTGGTCAGCTCGTCGGCCGGGTCCTCTCCGGCCAGGGCGGCGAGAGCGCGTCTCGGTTGCCCGGCCTCGGCGTACACCAGTGCACGGTCGAGCTGTCCCAGCCCGGACCACCAGCCCGACCGGGGTCGGGTGCCGGAGATCCGTTCGGCCAGTTCCAGGGCGGCCCGTGGCCCGTCCCGCCACAGCAGCGGACGCAGCAACAGGATGCTTGACATGGCCAGGGTCTCCCGACTGTGGATCAGCCGGGACGCCTCGCGGGCCTCCTCGGCGGCGGTCACCGCCTCGACCAGCCGGCCCTGCCGCTCGTTCAACGCGGACACGACGATGAGCAGGTACGGCACGCTGTGGCTCCGCCCGGCACGAGACGCGATGTCCAGCCCGCGGCGCAGGTGTCGCGACGCGTCGTCGTACCGTCGCAGGTGCATTTCGACCCAGGCCAGCGGTGCGATCAGCTCAAGGTGCGGCGCGAGCGCCTCGTCGGTCATCGCGTCCGCCAGCCACGCCGCCCGGTCGGTCTCACCCCGGCTCTCCACCACGTCGCCGTCACGCAGACTGGCCAGCGCGTTGATGGCCCGGGCGGCCGACTCCAGCGCCTCGTCGTCAGTGTCCCTCAGGGAGCGCAGCGCGACGGCGGCCGCGACCCGAGCCCTTCCCGGCTCCCGACCCATCAGCTCGACCGCGGCCAGCCCGACCTGGGTCAGGCTGGTCGACCGGTCGCGCGCGTACGGCCGGGTCAGCTCGGTGGTGACAAGGGCTTTCGCCTCGTCGAAGTCGCCGAGCAGGCGGTAGATCATCGAGGAGAAGCCCACCGCCGCGATCCGCAGCGGTCCCGGTGCCCGCATCACCTCCTGCAGAATTTGCCGGCTGGCCGTCAGATCGCCGGTCACCCCCAGTGCGCGGCCCAGTGCCCATTGCAGTTGGATCCGCCACTCGGCCCGGCCCTGGTCATCCGGTAGCAACCGGATCGCGGTCCGTAGCAGCCGGGCGGCGGTGGACGGCGCGGCGTCCACCGCCGCCGCGGCCGCCGCCTCCAGCGTCCGTACCGCCTGCACGTCGCCGTGTTGCGCCGATCGTGCGGTGTGGTGGGCCAACAGTTGCAACGGGCCGCCCTTGCTGCGCAGGTACTCCGCCGCCCGGTCGTGCGCGCGCGACCGCCAGGCCGCGCCGGCCATCCAGTACGCCGCCGCCCGCACCAGGGGGTGGCGGAACCGGAAAGCGGCGTCGGCCTCGACCACCAGGCCCACACCGACCAGATGGTCGATAGCGTGATCGAAGGCGGACTCGGGTAGTCCGGTGATGGACGCGACGAGGTTCAACGAGATCGGCTCGCCGGCCACCGCCGCCGCGCAGGCCACCTGCCGGACATCCGGCGTCAGGGCGGTCAGTTCGGTGCTGACCGCGTCCAGCAGTGCCCGCTCGGGTGCGCCGGTCGCCACATCCCCGGCTTCCGCGAGGGCGGTGAGCGTCGCCACGCTGGCGTCGGCGAGCACCTGGAGGTAGAGCGGGTTTCCGTGGGTCGTGCGGTACAGCAGTCGTCGTCGGCCACGGTCGGCCTCCGGCAACAGCGCCGCCACGTCGGTCTCACCCAGCGGCGTGAGACTGATGTGAACGGTCGCGTCGCCGAGTTGAGCGACGGCCCGGGCGATGCCCGCCGGCACCTGCGCCGCACGGTACGCGGTGGCGAGCAGCAACGGCGCCCGTGGCGGCCGGCGTAACAGATACTCGGTCAGTTCCACGGACGACTGATCCGCCCAGTGCAGGTCGTCGAGCACGATGGCGACTGGGCCGGCCGCTCCCTGTTCCTCGATGAGCCGACGCGCGCGCTGGAAGAGCCGGTAGCGGTCGAGCCCCGCGCGCCGCGCCTCGGACGGCCCGGTGGCGTCCAGCAGTAACTCGGTCAGCGCACCCTGCTCGTCCCGGCTCGGATGTCCCGGTTGGGGTTCGAACGCGGCGACGTAGATGCCGAACGGTACGTCACGTTCGAACTCGGTCGCTTGACCGTGATAGACGGCGAAGCCACGGGCTCTGGCCAGATCGGCCAGTTCGGCGAGGAGACGGGTCTTTCCCATCCCCGGATCACCACGCACCGCCACGGCCCGTAGCTCTCCGTCCGCCGTGCTTGACACGGCGCTCGCGAGAAGGCTGAGCTCAGCGTCCCGACCGATCAACCTGCCGTGTGTCGCCCCGTCGGCCATTCCGCCCTGAACGTCCAGTCCGGTGAGTGAAGTAGCAGCGGCGCTCAGCCTAGCTGGCCGAGCGCGGACGGGACTAGGCGAGGAGGGAGTGTGACGTGATGGCGTCGCGGACCGGGCGCCCGGTTTGCTCCCGCGCCTGAGAGCACAACCGGAACGGCTCGTTGCCGGTCTTCCGATGCCGCGCCGCTGACCTGCTCGGACCAGGATTTCCGAGACGACGAGCGCGGGTCCGGTCCACCGCACCATAATCCAAACGTCCAAATCTGAGACCATTTGGCGTTGCAGCCGTCGTGAGCGTACCTGCGCATGTGGGGACCACACCCTTCATACACGACCTCACGCTGTTTGGCGCCGAGCCAGCCGTAACGCCGCATGCCGATGTCGGCGGCGTTGCGTTAAGTACCGTATTCGCTAGTCTCGCTAGCGCTCGACAGGCCCTGGTCACTCGCACGAATCGCAGCGACAAGGTCGCCGTGGAGGATGGTTATCCGCCGGTCGAGTTGGCCGCTCGCGATGTTCCAGATGCCCACCGTACCGCCGACTCCGGGGCACCTTCCGTTCATGGACCGAAGGAGCGGGACAAGCCACTAAAGGGCAGGTCAGGCAGCCTCTCCCCCTTGTCGTATTCAGACAAGCAGCGAGCCCGAGGCTCAGGATCGAAGGCCGATGCTGGACGTCTATGGATGTCCAGGTTTCGCCGTGACGGGTCCTACGGATGGCATGGTCGTGACACCACGGCGATGCCACAACGGAACGAAATCCTGTACGCCTGGATCTCAACCTCTACCGACACCAGGCAATCCGCGCCGACCAGTTGGAGCTGTTATGTCAGGAGTCGTTTGTCCTGCCCTCGGAACAAATCTCGGCGGACGTTCGCCACCTGTTGCGAACCTCGGCACCGGAGTGAGCTACGGACCGGCATCGAAGTCGGATTCCGCGTGAACTCCGAGGCCCAGGAGCAGTGACCATCGATCTATTGGCGTTACTTGTTGAAACCGAAATGTCGACCGCACGGCCACGTGGAGGACAAGCACATGCAACAACAGCAGCGTACCAATTTCACCGCAATCGTTGGGCGAGTGGTCCTGGCTCTTGCGCTGGGGATACCACTGGCCGTCGCTCCAACCACGCCTGCGCTCGCTGCGGGGTGTTACGACGGGTCGGTCTGGGCCGGTGGCACCGCCAGCGATGCGAACACCTTCGATCCATCGAGGACCGGTTACTACACCACTACCAGTCGCTGCAACGACATCAACTTCCTTCCTGTCAGTACATCAGGCGACTCTGCCTATTGGGATGTGTTTATCCGGGTCTGCTGGGTGAACCTCGGTACGTGCAATAGCTGGAAGTCACCGGATGCCGGTGAGTGGACCGTCATCGCTTCGAACGTCAAGGACGGCACCCGTTTCCGCGTGGAGACGGACTGGACAGAACCAATGTGGGGATCGAGGTGGAACACAAAGATCGCTTTCTAGCCGATGCCTCACGGCGCGGCAACAACCAATAACCATCCGGCATCAATGGCCGACTAAACACCCCGAACCCTTACGGACGGATGGAAGGCACTCTCTCTTGAACTGGAATATGTTCCGACGTATCACTACCGGCGTGCTCGCCGCCGCGCTGACCGCCGCGGCCCTCGGCACCGTCGCGGTCGCTCCCGCCTCGGCGAGGCCGCCGACACCCTTGTTCGAGCCCGCGATCGAACCGTACGCCGTCTACGACGGACAGGACACGTGTGACCCAACGGCCAAGCCCGGCGTCGTCACGTTCAAGAACATGCTCGTCGACACCTACGGAAGCGAGACCTGGGGAATCGGTCGCGACTGCAGCGACGGTGGCACCAGTGAGCACAAGGAAGGTAGAGCGCTGGACTACGGCTTCGACTACAACAACCCGGCTGATCGAGCCGAAGCCACCGACCTGCTCAACTGGCTGCTCGCCACGGACCAGTACGGCAACAGGCACGCCATGGCCCGCCGGCTCGGACTGATGTACATCATTTGGAACCGGCAGCAGTGGAAATCGTACGAGGCATCCTCAGGATGGCAGGGATACAGCTGCGACGGCAGCGCGAACGACTGCCACACCAACCACATCCACTTCAGCTTCAGTTGGCCCGGAGCACGCCAGCAAACGACTTGGTGGACCGACGACTCCTCCCCCGACAGCCCAATTCTGGTTCGCGACATGGGCTCGGCAACGACCGTCCTCCACCGCTGGGGTTCCACCGGAGCGTCCTTCACCGGCCGCTCCACCGCTACGTACTCCCCCCTCGACCTGGCCAACGTCAACGGCCGAGTCGCGGCCGGTGACTTCAACGGCGACGGCAAGGACGACACCCTCATGGCCCACCAGAACAGCGACGGCGCGTTCTCGTTCAAGGTCCTCCCTCACGGGACTGTCGCTCCTACCAACTGGCACACCACGCCCGGCCCGTTCGACCTCGAGCCATCGGTAGGGAACCGGCTCATCGTCGGAGATTTCATCGGGACAGGCGAGGACGGGGGCGCGTCGGAACCCATCCTGGTTCGTGATGTCGGCTCATCCACGATCGTGCTCTACCGCTGGGGGTCCACCGGCTCGTCCTTCACCGGCCCCAGCACGGCGACGTACTACAACTTCGACCTGGCCAAAGTCGGGGACCGAGTCGCCGCCGGTGACGTCAACGGCGATGGCAAGGACGACACCGTCATGGCCTACCAGAACACCAACGGCACGTTCACCTACAAGGTCTTCCTCAACGGGACCATCGCACCTGTCGACTGGTACACGACCCCCGGCCCGTTCGACCTCGACCCGTCCGTGGGAGGCCGGCTCGTCGTCGGAGATTTCAACGGCGACGGCAAGGCTGAGCCCATCCTGGTTCGTGATATCGGATCGTCCACGATCGTGCTCTACCGCTGGTTCTCCAGCGGCTCGTCCTTCACCGGGCCCAGCACTGCCACGTACTACTCCCTCGACCTGGCGAACGTCGGTGAGCGAGTCGCGGCCGGTGACGTCAACCGCGACGGCTTCGACGACACCGTCATGGCCTACCAGAACAGCGACGGCACCCTCACGTACAAGGTCTTCCTCAACGGCACCATCGCGCCTGCCAACTGGTACACCTCCGGCCCGTTCAGCCTCGATCCCTCCGTAGGAGGCCGACTCGTCCTTGGGTCCTGGTTATGACATAACACCCCGGATGCGCAGGGCGACCCGAACGGGTCGCCCTGCGGTCGCGCTGCCGCTAACCCTCGGCGACGGCGGCACGTTCCGTACGTCTGGACACCTCGCCTCCCATGCCAGGCTGGCACCGGTGACTCGCCGGTCCGGATGCACCGCCCGGGGCGAACGCCAGCCCTGGCGGCGGGAACCAGACACTAGACAAGCTCCGTACCTGTCCGCGTTCGCGAGCCTGAACAACATGGTCCGGAGCGGACCGTGCCAGGCGATCGGAAACGCCACCTCTGGTGCGCGTGGCGCTTCGGAAACCGGTGGCGGTAGTCGGTCGACACGGGTCACGACGGGGTAACCCCCACCGGAAAGGGCTTGGCTTCGCATGGATTCGTGGCCGAAGCTCGTATTCATGACTGACGATGTGGGTGCCACGCGTCGCCTCGCTGCGGTGCATACCCAGCAGGGTCTGTTGGACGAGCTGAACCGGCTGCGTATCACCGCCGCTCGCAATCGTGGCAAGGTACGTCTCTCACTACAGGATCTTGAGACGGTCAGCGGGGTACCGAAGAGCAGCTTGGCGAACTATCTGACCGGCCGCACGTTGATGCCGGTAGATGTGCTGGATCGCCTGGTGGTCGCCCTCGGGGTCGCCCCATCACAGGTACGCCTTTGGGCCGAAGCATGGGAGCGGGTCACCGACGCCCGGCTGCAAGGGGACGCCCAGAGTGCGCGAACCGGCAGCGGGAAGGCGGCCGAGGCGTCCCGGCGTGACCCCTTGGTGGCAACCGGGTACGTCGGCGACGGCGCGAGCGACTGGAATCAGGGCGAGGCTGCGGCGGCCTTACGCGAGATCACCGCGTTGCAGCGCGATCCGGCCACCACCATCGGGCCTGGTCGAGACGAGCACGCCGAGCTATTCGCCGGTTTGGAAGGGTTAGCCAAGGACCTGGCCGAGTTCGGCCTGATGGTCGGCGATGTGCACGCGGTCACCGCTCGGCTGCAGGGCGATCTGTATCGCCAGGCTGCCGATCGCCGTGACGACAGGGATCACCACCTCCGGCACGCCGCGCAGCTGCGGTTGATCCGGGACGGATTGCAGGTCATCGAGCAGCGGACCCGTCGACAGCAGGACACCGACCGCGTCCTTGACCGAGATCAGCCGCCGTACCGTGGTCTGTGGCCCTTCCAGGAGGACCACGCGGACGTGTTCTATGGCCGAGAACGCCTGACCGCCGAGCTGACGGGACGGCTGGAGCAACGGCTTTCCGGCCTCGGGATGCTTGTCGTGACGGGCGCCTCCGGCGCAGGCAAATCGTCGTTGGTACGTGCCGGACTGCTGCCCGCGATCGCCCGCGGTCGACTGGCCGCACCGGGCTCGGCGGACTGGCCCCGGCTGATCATCACACCCGGACCGACGCCGGTCGACGAGCTGGCGATTCAGCTGGCCACGCTCGCCGGTGTGGACGCCGTGTCGCTTCGTCGTGCCATCAGCCAGCGACCGGCCGAGGCACGTCTACTGGCCCGGCAGGCGGTACTGGCGCACGCGGCCCGGCTACCCCTCGAGCAACAGGAGAGATGCAGGACAAACGGGCGGCTCGTGCTGGTCGTCGATCAGTTCGAGGAGGTGTTCACGCTCGCGAACGATCCAGACCACACGCAGGAAAGCCGGCAGGCATACATCGATGCCCTGGTATCGATCGCGACGGCGGACCACACGCCCGAGCACCCACCCGGCCTGGTCCTATTGACCGTTCGTGGCGACTTCCTCGACCGCTGCGCGGCATATCGCGACCTGGTGCCGGTACTGCAGGACGGCCAGTTCGTAGTCGGGCCGATGAGCACTCCAGAGCTACGACGCGCGATCACCGGTCCGGCCGTGGCCCACGGTGTTCGGGTCGAGGACGGGCTACCCGAGGACATCTTGGCGGAGTTGCGTTCGCTGCCCGAAGCCGCTCAGTTCGCCAGCGGAGCATTGCCGTTGCTCTCCCAGACCATGCTCCTGACCTGGCAACGTCGGGAGTCGAACCGGCTCACCCACCACGGATACGGCGCGACCGGAGGCGTAAGCGGGGTCATCGCGACAAGCGCGGAGGACGTATACGCCCGTCTCACCGAGCCGGAGCGGGATGTCGCCCGGCATCTGTTCGAGCGCATGACCACGATGGGCGGCGACGGGGTAGTCGCCCGACGACAGCTCACTCGTGCGGAATTGTCCGCCATCGGTGCGAACACCGAGCTTGGACTGGTTGAGACCGTACTCGACGCCTTCACGGCGAAGCGGCTCATCGTATTGAATCAAGAGTCAATCGAGATCGCGCACGATGTGGTGTTGCTCGCGTGGCCAAGGTTGCGCGAGTGGCTGGAGGGCGATCGCGCCAAGCAATTCGTCCTCGCGCAACTTCGTCAGGACGTGGCGATCTGGAATGAAAATGCCCGCGATGCCTCATTCCTCTATCGCGGCGCCCAACTCGCCTTGGCGAGCCACGCCGCCGCCGACCCGAATGGTCGGGGCGGCGCGCACCGCACAATGACCACCACCGAGCAAGAGTTTCTTGCCGCTAGCGACCACCATGCCAGACGGAGCAACAGGATTCGCCAAGCCGTTACGGCAAGCCTGGTCACACTCGCCCTGGTGGCTTGCGTCGGAGCTGTCGCTTCGGTCATCTACGGCGCAAGCGCCGACCGCCAGCGTGCTGTGGCACTGTCCCGGCAGCTCGCGGCCCAGAGCCAGAGTATCCGCCACGGCGATCCTGTGAAGGCGCGGCGACTTGCCGTGTCGGCATGGGCCGTCGCTCCGACCGACGAGGCTCGCAACACGATGAACCTGCTCATCACCGAGCAGAGATCCTCTCTCATCGGTCACGTCTCGGCAGTCACCTCCGTGGTTTTCAGCCCCGACGGAAGGCGTGTCGCTGCGGGGGGCGACGATGGCACGATCCGATTGTGGGACGTGGCCACACACCGTCCTGTCGGCGAACCGCTCATCGGCCACAGCGAGCAGATCAGGACCATGGCGTTCAGTCCGGATGGAAGGTTTCTTGCGTTCGCCGCCGGTTTCCAAGCTGGCCCCAGGCTTTGGGACCTTGTCACCGGTGAGGTCGCTGATATCCCTGCTGGGGCCAGGCAGGCAGAAGTGATTACCGGCATATCGTTCAGCCCGGACGGGACACTTCTAGCAATTGCCGGCACTCCTAGCCAGCTTTGGGACATCTCCACCGGCCGATTCCGCGGCGTATCAATGAGAGAGTCAGCCCATGTCGCGATGAAGTTCAGCCCGGACGGGGAATTGCTAGCCGTCCCGCGTAGCGCTGGAACCCTCCTTGTGTCGGTGCCAGAGCCCACAGCGGAACCCCACGACGAGATAGCCTCCTACTCTGATGATGAATACGTCTCGGCAGAGTTCAGCCCGAAAGGAAACCTGCTGGCTGTCACTACCAGCGACGGTCACGTACAGCTATGGGACCTGTTGAAAGAGAAGATGATCGGCGTGATGTCGGACCCTCTCATAGGTCGGGATGAGGGCATCGCGTTCAGTCCGGATGGCAAATTTCTGGCAACCGCAACCCTCAGCGGCAACACGGCGCAGGTGTGGGATACCGCCACCGCCAGCGCCATCCAGACGATCGTCGGCGATTCCTCGACGGGCCACACGGACCGGATAAACGGGGTGGCGTTCAGCCCCGACGGCGCCTTGCTGGCGACTGCAAGCACCGACAAGACCGTGCGTTTGTGGGACCCGACCACTCGGGATCCGGCAGCAGGCCCCCTTGCCAACGTCACGCCGACGTGGGATGTCCCTCTAGCTTTCAGTGACGACGGGACGCTCATGAGCGTCGATTTGGGGTCGGAGATGGTGCGGCTTCGACGCACGTTCCATGGCGACCGCGTCGGTGGGCGGCGGACGCAACATGCTTCAAGTGATTACGGAACGACACTTGGCCCGGACAGGATCCTGCCAGATGACGTCGGACGAATGATACTGAGCTCCGATGGCCACTCGCTGGCCATCGAGACAAGCAACAGTCTTCAGGTATTCGATATGGTTACCGGCAACCGTATCGGCAGGCCTGTTCAACGCCCGCCCGGGCATTCATATTCTTCCAGGGCTATTGCAGTCAGCCCTGATCGAAACTCAATCGTCACGGTGGACGGAACCATTTCGCTGAACCCCTCGGACGACTCCCCCTCCCACCTACCCATGCCCGCTCACGCGAAGGAAACCCTCTCGGCAACATTCAGCCCTGATAGTAAAATGTTGGCGTCGACAGGAATGGACGGGGGCATCTGGCTATGGAACCCGGTCACCCGGAGGGCGGCCGGTGATCCGCTCACCGGACATACGAATCAGGTAACGGCGATGACGTTCGGTCACGACGGGACGCTACTCGCGTCCGCGGCAGCGGACGGGGCGGTCCGGCTCTGGGATCTGAGAACGCGTGAGGCTATCGGTGCTCCGCTCACCGGACACAGCGGCGTGGTGAGCGCTTTGGCCTTCAGTCCGGATGGCACGCTATTGGCAACTGTCGGCGAGGACAGGACTCTCAGATTGTGGGACACAGCCACAGGGCGACCGGCGAGTGCGCCGCTGACCGGACACACAGCGGAGGTCGTAGCGGTTGCGTTCAGCCCCGACGGCTCAGTTGTCGCCACTGCTGGGAGGGATTCGACGATCCGGCTCTGGAACCCGGCCCACTACGTCGAGCCGGTCAAGTACATCTGCGGCATAGTGGGGCCCCCGACCAGCAGCGAGTGGACGCAAATCGCACCACATGACCCCCTCTCGGAAGTGTGTGCGTAACCCCTACAGCTCGACGGCGGCCGATCGCGGCGGGCATCCGTCACCGGGGTGAGGCAAGGACGGCAACCACGTCCACCAGCTACGACCCGGCCATCGTTCCTCAGGACGAGCCCGTGCGACGCCGACGATGACTTGGCGGGGTGGTCAGCGAGTGGCAGCCTGACCCGATCTTCGAAACCCCTCGAACGAGTTTTGGCACGGTACACGGCGGTCTGGGGTTACGCGCCCACCGTGCCGCTGGGCGTCTGCGCCATCTCGACCGTTCCCAGCCGGGACGAACAGCGCCTCGATGATCTCGACGCAACGCCGAAATCATCGCCGCGGGTTGAGTAGTTCAGGCCGCTCCGGTTCAGGTACACCGCGCGGCGAGGGCAAGCGCAGGCGGTGGTCTTTCCTGATTCCGTACGCTCGTCCCGTACTGGGCTGCGCGATGCAGAGCGGTACCGACTACGCGTCGGCACCGCTCTGTCATCCTCGTCCCGTACCACCCGGCTCAGACGCCGGCGACCGCGCCGACCTCCCACAGCCGCGCGAAGTTGGCGGCGTACGCGTCGATGATCTTGCGGTGGGAAAGCTCGACGGTCGCCTCGTCGTTGCGCTGCAACGAGGTGGCGTTGAAATTGTGGCTGCCGGTCATCACCCAGCCCCGGCCCGAGCCGGGGCCGGCCGGGTCGCTGACCACGATGTACTTGGAGTGGATGCGGCCGGCGGGAGTCGACCCGTCGAGCACCCGGCGCTCGATGCCGGCGGCGTCGAGCGCGGCGGTGACCGCGTCCTCGGCCAAACCATGCACGACGCGCACCTGGCAACCGGCAGCCTTCAGCCTGGCGAGCTCGTCGACGATCGCGAGCCGGGTGCCGTCCCACTCGGACTGGCCAATCTCCACCCTGGTGCTGCCCTTGGTCTTGCAGCTGACCTGGTGGAGCCGCGCAGCGATCGGGTCCCGGTCGGCAACCGGATAGAACTGGGCGGTGACCTGGCCGCCCGGCATTCTGGCGGTAATCGTCGTGTCGTAGTCGGGGTTCTGTACCTCGGCCGCAAGGTCGTCGAAGTACTTCCCGTATCCGGCGAAAAGCTCGGCGTTACCGGGCAGCACGACGAGGTTGTTCCAGTAGCTGGTGGAGTTGACGTCGGTGATGTTGTTCGAGGCCTGCACGACAACGTCGCGCTTGCCGCCGGTCTTGGAGAAGAGTGCGAACTTGTTGTGCATGCCCTTGGTGCCCTGGCAAGACGTGGTGTTGCCTTCCGGGCTCAGGTGGCTGCAGACGTGCACCCAAGAGGTAACCGATTCGTCGGTACCGAGAGTGCGGATCAGCTCCGCGGCGGCAGGGTTGTTGATCTGATAGCCGTCCATGACCATGCGCACCTCGACGCCTCGGCGGTAAGCGTCGAGCAGCACTGCCGCGTAGTCGGCGCCGGCGTCGCCCGAGACGACGAACTCGGCGATCTCGATCGAGGACCCCACCGTGGCTTTCTTGATCAGTGAGCAGATGCGTTCCACGACGGCGGTCGAACTGCCCGCGACGGGGTCGTTGAAGACGGCGCTGGTCGTGACCGGTACCTTGCCGGCGTTACGGCAGGCGCTGCGGGCGGGCTCGTCGAGGGCGGCCTGGGCGGCCGAGACGACCGCCATCTGCGTACACAAGGCGACCAGGGCGCTGATACCAGCGAGCGCGAGGGGGCGAAGGGAACGGACTCGGTGCATTTAGTTGACTCCTACGCTGGCAATTCACGCGCAAACACAAGAACGCGCGGCGCCAATTGAACGGTATATTGATTATCGCGAGCCGTCACCAAAGTCGATAGTCGCTTCAGCCACGGTCACCAGAACGCCGGCTCGCCGCGCAATTCTAGATTTGGACCGGCCGTCGCGTCGACAACCAGAGCGTTAAGCCTACACATCCGCCAGAACCCGAACGCGGAAACAGCGTGTTACTTCACATCCGGCGCCGCCGGGCGGGCACATGAGCAGCACCGCACCGGGGACGGCTGCAAACGCCTCACCGCCGCAGAGCCCCGATCGCCTGCCACGATTCGACAATGGACACCGCCGAGTCACCCGCCACACGATCGGGTCCTGCCCGCCCCACCCGACCTGTCGCCCCTTGCTCCACCGTCACCCGCCGCCCCCAAGAGACCCCCTCACCCCTGCAGCGCTTCCGACCCCGAGAGGAGGTCAAGCTCCACATCGGCCCTGGTCAGCACCGATACCAGACGCCGGAGTGAGACACTCTTCCGAAGTCGTACGGCGCCAAGGCAGGTCATTACCCTGCTCCCGATCTGCTCCCAGGAACATCACAACGCCCTCAGTTCACCCGAGGCGGCTACACGGCAGCTCAACCGCGTCGGGCGCCGTTCAACGCCGTTGTGAGCACCCCGCTGCTCCCGATCTGCTCCCCTACATTCACGCCGAATGAGCCATCGGACCACCGGCGACGGGCCGCCGCGGTGCGCGGACCACCTGGCCGCGGCCCCGGCCGACGTACACTGATGCGGTGACTGTTCTGTCTGGCCGGGCGCGTTCGGTGCGCCCCTTTCGCTGGCTGATGGTCATCGTTGCGTTGTTTTCCGTGACGCTGTTCGGTGGCTCGTCGTGTGTCGACGGTCCGCTCGCTTCACCGGTGGCCGGCTACGGTGCCTGCCCCAACGTCATCCTGCAGGCGTCATTGCAGGGAGCACTGGCGGCTGAGGCGGGCGGCGAGGGGCCGGACGGCAGGCACGGCGAGGTTGTCGCCGGTGCCTGCCTCGTCGTCATGGCGCTGGCCGGGCTGGCCCTGATCGGTGCGATCCGTCGGCCGCTGCTGATGGGCCTGGCGTACTGGTGGGCCCAGCTGCCCTTTCCGACTATGCGGCCACCGGCCGGCATTTCGACGCGGCTGGACGCCCTGCGCATATAGGCGCAGCGTCAGCTTCTTTTCGCGGTAGCCCATCCGGCAGGTTCAGGCTCGTTGGATCACTGTGCCTTCAGCGGCTTCCGTGCATCCACCAACACATTGCGCGTATGAGCGGTCAGGTCACCTGTCACGGCTACGCCTTTGTTGCACGTCTCACCCGACGGTTGTCGCCTCCGCACGCCCAACAGGCGGCAGCCGGACCCGAACTTTCGAATGAGAGGAATGTGGAATGTCACCACACAAGACGAAGGCCGGCCGCAATACGGCGGGCAGGCAACGCAATGCCGGCGGATCCGGCGCGACCCCGGCGGTCCAACAGGCCAGGGTACGGACGAAAGGCGCGGGGAAGGCGGTACGCAAGGCGCGGCGGGTTGGGATGGGTACCAACCTGAAGGTGACGCTGGGCCTGGTCGCGGTCGCGGTGGTCGTCCTGGCTGCCGCCCTGGTGGTCGACCGCGCCGGCGGTGAGAAGGTTCCGGCGGGTGAGTTGGCGCAGACGGTGGTGCGGGAGGACAGCCACCGGATCTCCACGGCAGCCGACGGCAAGGTGACGGTGGTGGAGTTCTTGGACTTCGAGTGCGAGGCGTGCGGTGCCGCGTACCCCGCGGTGGAGCGGTTGCGGGCCGAGTACCAGGGTCGGATCACCTACGTCGTGCGGTATTTCCCGATCGCGAGTCACCCGAACGCCTTCAACGCGGCCCACGCGGCGGAGGCCGCCGCGCGGCAGGGCAAGTTCGAGGCGATGTACGTCAAGCTCTTCGACAACCAGACCGAGTGGGGGCACAACCAGCAGCCCCAGGTCGAAATTTTCGTCGGGTACGCCCGTGAACTCGGCCTGGACGTGGAGAGGTTCCGGGCTGACATGGCCGACCCGGCGGTGGACGCGCGGGTGCGCGCGGACGCCGAGGACGGCGAGCGGCTCGGCGTACGCGGCACGCCCACGTTTTTCGTCAACGGCGGACGGTACGAGCAGGACCCGACGTACGAGCAGCTCAAGAAGGCTGTCGATGACGCTCTGGCGCAGTGAGGAGGCCATCGTGTCCAGTACTGTCGTGAGCCGGCCAGGCCACGTTGACCGGATCGAACCGGACGAGGAAAGCGCGTTCGGCGACAAGCTGGTCGGGTGGGTCCTGACGATCGGCGGGCTGCTCGGCGGTCTCGCCGCCTTTGTCCTGACCGTGGAGAAGATCGCCCTGCTGCGCGACCCCGGCTATACGCCCAGCTGCTCGATCAACCCGATCCTCTCGTGCGGCTCGGTGATGAGCACGCCGCAGGCCGCGGTATTCGGCTTTCCCAATCCACTGCTGGGTGTGGCGTTGTTCCCGTTGGTGGTCGCCACCGGCGTCGCCGTACTCGGCGGGGTACGGCTGACCCGCTGGTGGTGGCTCGGCCTGCAAGCCGGGACGGTCCTCGGTGTTGTCTTCGTGCACTGGCTGTTCGTGCAGAGCGTCTACCGGATCGGTGCGCTGTGCCCGTACTGCATGGTGGTGTGGGTGGTCACGATCGTTGCGTTCAGCTACACCACGCTACGCAACATCGACCGGGGCTACCTTCCGTTCCCGGTAGCTTGGCGGACGGCGGTCACCCGGCTGCATACGGCGATTCCGGTGGCGTGGCTGCTCATCCTGACCGTGTTGGTCGGCGAGGCATTCTGGACATACTGGCGAACCTTGGTGTGACACCAACCCCTCCCGCCCCGGATCGGCCAGATGACAGCCGATCCTGGGTGGGAGGCGCACCTCGATCGAGCCGCAGGCCACCACGCTGCCCTTGCCGAAAACGTCGTCCGCTCTGGTGGGAGCCGGGGTGCCGGTTGGGTCGGCGCCGGTTACCGGTGCTGGCGCTGCACGCAGCCGGCTGATCGCTGCGGCATGATGGGCAGCCGTACTGCTCGGACTGGCGTACTTCAGCGTGACGAACGCGCTCGCGATGCTGCGCCTGCTGCCGATGAGCAGCCAGCCGCCTCCCCTCAAAAACGCCCTACCGGGCGCAACATCACCGACCACACCCGTGCGGCGACGTAGACGATCATGTGCTCCCAGTTTGCTCCCAACGTATGGGGGAGCGCACCGCTGCTCCCAATCTGCTCCCCTACGTCTACGCCGAACGAGCCATCGGACCATCGGCGACGGCTCGCCAATCACACCTTCTAGATGACCGGATCTGTCGATGTGCGGATATCCAAACCCGACTCCCTCCACGGAACGCCGGCCCGGCGGTGGCGGAGGGGCGTGCCACGTGAGGTGGTGCCCAGGGTGACTAGCGTCGGGTGGCGGGAGACTCTCACGCCCAGATCAGTGCGTCCGATCCCTGAATCGCATAGATCTGCCGGTCAGCTTGGGTCGTGCTGTTCGAGGATCGCACGTAGCTGCGATCGGGCCGTGACACCTAGTTTGGGGAAGGCGTTGTAAAGATGGGCGCTGACGGTGCGGGGCGAGAGGAACAGGAGTTGTCCGATCTGTGGGTTGGTCAGCCCGGTGGCGGCGAGTTTGACGACCTGCCGCTCCTGAGCGGTGAGTCTTGTCCAGGCGGGGGTCGCCTCTTCGGGGGTCGGAACGCCGGCGGCTCGCAGTTCGGCGCGGGTGAGGTCAGCCCAGGTGCGGGCGCCAAGCCGTTTGAAGGTTTCGAGGGCGGGTGTGAGTTGGGCTCGTGCGGCCGTGGGGTTGCGGTGGCGGCGTAGCCAGGCGCCGTACTCGAGGCGGGCGTTGGCCAACTCGAAGGGCCATTGAGCGGCCTGGGGTGGGGCGGTCGCCGCCTCGAAATGTGCGGCTGCCTGATCATCGGTGGCCACGAGTCCATGGGCTCGGGCGAGAATGAGTTGATGCCGGACGCTGCGCGGCTGCGGGATGTGCTGTTCGGCGGCGTTGACCACGGTACGGGCGTCGTCGAGGCGCCCGGCGCGTACGGCAGTGGAGGCGAGGTCGCCGAGGAAGTGGTAGGCAATGTGCTCGTGGATCGGCCGACCGTCGGTGTGAAACAGGTTGCGGAACTGCTCGTACGCTCCGGGCATGTCGTTGTCGCTGAGGCGGGCGTGGGCCAGTCCGACCCGGATCGTGGCCATCAACGCCAGGTTTTCGCCGACCTCGGCACCGACGAGCATCCCGTCGAGCATCCGGGTTGCCGTGACGGTGTCGCCTCGGATGGCAGCTACCCGCGCCCGTAGCTGCGCGCCGAGGCTCCCGGTGTAGCTGAGGTTCTCGGCCTCGGCGATGTCGCACAACAGCCGGCCAGCCTCGTCTGCGTCGTCGAACAGCCCGGCGTCCATCCGGACCTGGCCGATGCCCGAGAGCGTCTGGGTCAACTGCCGTCCGGCGCCGGTACGGTTCATCGCGGTGAGGGCGTTACCGAAGCGAGTGAGCGCGACCGAGTGCTCTTCCAGTAGCCAGGCGGCGCCACCGAGCAGCATTTCCTGGGCTTCGACGAGATCGGGCGGGTGGGTCGTCTTCAGCGACGGTGCATGGCGGACGAGTTCGATGAGTTCCGGCGGCCGGGCAAGGGGGTTGATCACCACCCGGATCCAGGCTTCCGCGGCCTGATTGACCGCCGCCAGCTCGCCCCGGTCCGTCGGGGCCTCGCGCTGATAGCGTTCCAGCCAGGAGCCGAGCTCGGCGGTGGTCCCACCGGTCTGGTAGGTCAGCGCGGCCAGGGTTGTCAGTGATCCCCAGCCGGCATCAGTGCCGAGTGCCACCAGTTGTTCGAGGGCGTCGAGTAGGCTCAGCCGGGCACTGCGTTGTCGCCATGTGTGCGCGAGTGCGTACGCGATGTGGTGCGTGGCGCGGGCTCGCACCCCCGGGTCGTCGGTGTTGTCGCGTACCCGGGTCGCGTTCGCGATCATCCAGTCGAACTGGCCGGTGGGTGTGGCGAACTCGACGGCGTCCAGCATCCGCATCTCGCTGGTGCGCCGATCAGTGGTCAGCTCGGCGGCGCGGGTCATGGCGCGTGCCGCTTCCACGAGGGCGCCGCGCGCCCGGGTTCGCAGGGCAGCCTCGACCAACGCCGCGGCGACCTCGTCGTCGGGCAGCATGGTTGCCTCGGCGCGGTGCCAGATGTGCCGGTCGGGGTCGCTGGCGTACGCCTCGGCCAACTGCCGGTGGGCCGCGACCCGTTCGTTCGCGGTGGCCGAGGAGTAGACCGCCGAACGCGCCAGCGGGTGCTGAAACCGCACCTGCCGGTCACGTACCCGGACGAGGCCGGCGGCCTCGGCCGGAGCGAGGTCGGGAAGCACCTGGTCGGCGCCGACGGCGCGACCGAGTACGGCAAGGTCGGCTGCGCCCGCCGCCGCGAGCAGCAGGGTGCGCCGCGTGGTCCCCGGCAGCTCGGGGAGGACTTGGGCGAAGGAGTGTTCCACATCCGAGAGTGACCCGTTGTCGATGAGCATCTCGCCGACGCGGTGCCGCTTTCCGGAGATGCGTCCGAGTTGGAGCAGCGCCAGCGGATTGCCGGCGGCCCGCTCGATCACCACCGACCGGGCGAACGGGCTGAGCAGCAGCCCGGCCCGGCGTAGCAGTGTCGAGGACTGCCGCTCGTCGAGCGGGTCGAGCACGATTCTCGGGTGCCGTTCCCACCCACTTGGCGGGACGTCACCGCGTACGGTCAACGCCAGCGAGACCCTCGACGGCGCGAGCCTGTTGGCCAGGAAGGTGAGCACCGACAGCGAGCTTGCATCGATCCACTGCGCGTCTTCCACGGCCAGCAGCAGCGACGTAGCCCCCGCCACATCCTCCAGCCGCGCGAGCAGGTCGAGACGCAACGCCAGCGGGTCACGCGCCGTCCAGTCTTGACCGGGCGGCAGTATCCCGGCCGCGGCCAGCAGGTCGACCAGAGCCGCGTACGGAATCTCACGGTCCGACAGGTGCCCGGTGACCCGGACCACCCGCAGGCCGTCGGCCGTCCCGGCGCGGCAGGCGACATCGAGCAGGGCCGACTTACCGGCGCCCGCGGCGCCCAGCACCACCACGACCCGGCCGCCCTCGCTCAGCCGCGTACGCAATCGGCGCAGCGCGTCATCCCGGCCAATCAGCCCGTCGAGCTCGCCATCCCACAACCCCGCACGGTCCCGCGCCATCCGTGTCCCTCCTCACTCCCTACGCGAATCTAAGTCACCTGACAGAGGCGCCCACCAGGGCGGTCTGGCTAGCGTCCGGATCATGACTCTCACCGAAAGTGAACTCGCCGAGATCGGCCGGGCCAACGTCTCCGGTCGGAAACCGGTCGTCTTCGTACACGGACTCTGGCTGCTGTCCAGCAGCTGGCAACGCTGGCGTGATCTGTACGAACAGGCCGGCTACGCCACGATCGCCCCGGGCTGGCCCGACGACCCGGACAGCATCGAAGCCGCCCGCGCCGAGCCCGAGATCTTCGCCCACAAGATGGTTGGCCAGGTCACCGAGCACTACCTCGACGCGGTGAACCGCCTCGACCGGAAACCCGCCCTCGTCGGCCACTCGTTCGGCGGGCTCATCGCCCAGCAGATCGCCGGACACGGCGTCGCCGCGGTCACCGTGGCCATCGACGCGGCACCGTTCCGCGGCGTCCTGCCCGTACCGCTGTCGTCGCTGAAATCCTCCTACGCGGTCCTGCACAACCCCGCCAACAAGGGCCGGGCGGTCACGCTCAGCTTCGACCAGTTCCAGTACGGGTGGGCCAACGCGCTGCCGGCGGACGAGGCCAGGCAACTGTACGAAGAGTTCCACGTGGCTGCCTCGGGCGCGCCGATCTTCCAGGTGGTCGCAGCCAACCTCAACCCGTTCACCGAGATCAAGGTCGACACCGACAACCCGGAGCGCGGACCCCTGCTGGTCATCTCCGGCGGGGCGGACCACACCATCCCGACGGCCGTGTCACGGGCGGCCTACGACCGGCAGAAGCACAACCCGGGCATCACCGAATTCACCGAGATTCCCGAACGCGGTCACTCGCTGACCATCGACCACGGCTGGGGCGAAGTCGCCCAGACCGCCCTCGACTTCATCAACACCCACTCCTGAAAGAGGAACCTCATGGCCGAGGCCAACCCGCACCACCTGTCCCTCGAACCGGCCGCGCAGGCCTTCGTCGAGGCGACCAACAACCCGCCGTACCTCTTCCAGATCGCGCCGGAGGACGGGCGCAAGGCGGTCGACGGCGTACAGGACAGCGAGATCTTCAAGCCCGAGATCGACGAGGAGTGGGTGGACGCCGACGGTGTCCGTACCCGCATCGTCAAACCCAGAGGCGCCGGCGGTGACCTGCCGGTCATCCTCTACATCCACGGCGCCGGATGGGTCTTCGGCGACGCACACACCCACGACCGGCTCGTACGCGACCTCGCCATCGGCTCCGACGCCGCCGTCGTCTTCCCCGAATACGACCGCTCGCCGGAGGCCCGGTACCCGACCGCCATCGAGCAGAGCTGGACCGTCGCCACCTGGGTGGTCGCGCAGGGCAGCGGACACGGCCTCGACCCCAGCCGGATGGCGATCGCCGGTGACTCCGTCGGCGGCAACATGAGCATCGCACTGACCCTGCTAGCCAAGGAACGCGGCGGCGTGACCTTCCGACAGCAGGTCCTTTTCTACCCGGTCACCGACGCCGCCTTCGACACCGACTCCTACCACCAGTTCGCGGAGGGCTACTTCCTGTTCCGCGAGGGTATGCAGTGGTTCTGGGACCAGTACACCACCGACGAGAACGAACGTGCCCAGATCACCGCGTCCCCGCTGCGCGCCACCCTCGAACAGCTCGCCGACCTGCCCCCAGCCCTGGTCATCACCGCCGAGGCCGATGTACTGCGCGACGAGGGCGAAGCGTACGCAGCCAAGCTCCGCGCCGCGGGCGTCCCCGTCACCGCAGTCCGCTACCAGGGCATCATCCACGACTTCGTCATGCTCAACACGCTGCACGACACCAGCGCCGCCAAGGCCGCGATCGCCCAGGCCGTCGCGTTCCTCCACACCGCCCTGCGCTCCTGAGCCATCCCGCGGCGTCCCGACCCATTCCAGAAATGGTCGGGACGCCGCCGGAGTCAGCCCCGGCCGTAAGATCGTGGTGAGGTAAACCAGTGTCGTAGACATTGATCGGCTGCACGGATATCGACAGATCCGTAGGTGACCGAATCGAGGCTGACTTAACCAAGCGTGACCGATACGCCGAGGCGCCAGTGCGTGCAGCCTTGGGCCCGCGGCAGATCCGATCAGACCGAGCCACATTGTTTCTGTTCGACGGAGCATCTTCGGGCCGGTAACCTCACGCGGTGAGGTCTCATCGTCGCTCTAGAGGACGAAACAAGTAGCCGACGTACATGCAGGTTCCGCGCAGGGTGTAGTCGGAGTAGTGAGGCCGGGCAAGTCGTTTGCTAGGGCAAGGCGTAGTGGTTGACTGAACCGGATGGCGGATAGCCGGTCGCCGCGTCATTGCCCGGGGAGCGAAGCATGTTCGATGCCGACTCCCACCGCTTCCGGATCGAGCCGGTGCTGCCGGAACCACCGCTCCCTCAAAGCGGGGGAACTCAATCGCGTTGGTCGGTCAGCCCCGTACCACGGCCCTGATCGACCGATCACTCAAGTCGACCAGTCCCGGTTACGGGTGATCAGTTGGATGAGCCGCTGTCGAATCGAAAGGAGCGGGCCCATCTTGGCCGGCGCCGGACGCTCCCCTGACTGCAACCGCGCGACCGCGGCCTTGTTCCTCGCGACCCTTGCCTCAAGCCAATTCTTTGGCGGGTCGAGCTGCGGACGGTCCGGTTCGGGCTCGTTCCACTCACGGAGATCGTCGATCGCGGCCAGCATCTCTTCACGGCTTTCCGCCGTCTCGGCACTGTCTGCCGCCGCCCGAAGCACTGCTTCCGCCTCGTCGACCCTGTTTCGGAACGAGGAAATGACGAACAGCGCACCGGAACGCGCGGCTAGATCGGCCAGATAGCTCACGTAGAGCTCAAGCCCGTCTTCCACAAGGCCGCGGCACAGCGGCAGAAGCGCGGCCTGCTGCCCGTGCCAAACAATGCTCTCCGGATCTGCCGCCTCCCCGTTACCCAGCCGCCTGAGCAGTTCGAGGGCATCCCCGGCGTCCGGGATCTCCCGATGCTCCAAGCGCTCAAGAATCTCGACGATCGCGTACGGGGTTGCCTCGAACAGATTCTCGTTCCACCCGAGGTCGTGCGCCAGGAGCAAGAAGGCCCTTCGGCGTACGCTCTCGACCGGTGACGAGAGGTCCGTGATTGCCTGCGGAATGTGCGCGGATCGCCCGACGAAGCAGGTGAGATCCGCCCAAGGGACGGCTGTTGCCATGATGCACCTCCTGATCACCAGTTTTGGCCCCGGAATATGGGGCCGGGTGGGAAGTTGGCGGGACCGAGACCAGACATCCGACAGGTCAGACAGACGTCCCAGTCCTTCCACGTCCGCTCTCGCCCGAAGCCCTTTGGTACCGAGTAGCGCAATTGTCGCGGATCGAGCAGCCTGCCTACCTTGTTGTAGATCTGCAGCTCAGCGACGTCCTCACCACAGCAGTTCGCTGCCTCCCTGTCGCTACCACGGATACCAGACCAAAAAGCGGCTTCATCAACACCTGTCCCGAACCTGTTTGTCGCTGAACCTACTGCACCGCCTGGTCCAGGGCAGGTGATGGCATTCAGGCCGGCACCTTTGGCGGCTGCTCGCTGCGCCAGGGTAACTGCCGCACCGCCCGCCGCGGTAAATCCGGCTCCCCAGGCGAAGTCGCTGTAGGTGTATTCCTGGCGACGCGCGCAAGGTGCTGCGCTCGGCGCTTACCCACGCGCAGACCGAGGAACTGATCACCCGCAATGTGGCCGCGCTCGCCAAGCTGCCGACGACCCGGCCGCAAGGGCAGGCGTGGACAACGGAGGAGGCTCGCCGTCTCCTGGAATCCGCCCGCCGCGACGGTGCGTCAAAGCCGGCGTCCGGAAGATCACGGTTCACGACGCCCGGCGGGCGGACCTGCGGGTCCCTGCTGGCGGACCTGGACGTACACCCTCGGGTAGCCCTGGCGATCCTGCGTCACGCCCGGTTCTCGATCACGATGGAGATCTACACCCAGGTCTGATCGGAGGCGACACGGGAAGCGCTCAAGCGGCTGGGAGACAGCCTCGATGGCCGAGCGCTGCTGTACTCCGCTGCTGTACGGACACCAAAGAGGCCATGTCCATCGATCGGACATGGCCTACATCTACGCCGAACGAGCCATCGGACCACCGGCGACGGCTCGCCTATCACACCTTCTAGATGACCGAATCTGTCGATGACCGGATGTCGATCGGGTGCCGTGACGCGGGTGCCTTTCCGGCGGACGCAGAAGCTGTCCCCACCGCACGTGCGAGCTGACGTCCGGCCCAGATGTGCGCCCTGTCGATGGGCTCGGCGGGCGCGGTGCCTCAAGCCATCGCACGAAGGATGACCCGTTCCAGCACGGTGAGCGGGGTTCGCCACTGGTCGGGGTCGTCGTAGTTGCCGGCGGTGATGGCCGCGGTGAGGTCCAGGTGGGGCAGGACAAACAGGCGCTGGCCGCCGTTGCCCATGCCGGCCAGCAGTCGATGGCCCTCGATGGATTCGATGTACCACTGGTAGCCGTACTGCGCGCCCCAGCTGGTCTGCAGGCGTGGCTGGAGCATCGTGCGGATCCAGTCGGCGGGGACGACCCGCTGACCGTCCCAGGTTCCCTCGGCCAGCACCAGCTCGCCGAGCCTGGCCAGGTCGCGCGGCGCGAGTCGCAGCCCGGACGCGGCGGAGGCCACTGCGTCCGCGCCGGTCATCCACTCGAAGCTGCCGATGCCCAGCGGCGCGAACAGCACGGCCTGCGCGTACTGCGGCAGCGACTGCCCGGTGCCGTCGGCGATCAGGCGGCCGAGCAGAGCAGTGGCACCGCCGCAGTAGGTCCATTGGGTGCCGGGCGGTTCGAGGATCGGCCGCTCCAGGATGTACCGGTATCGGTCCGGTGCCAGCTCCATCGCGATCTCGGCGTTGGCTGGGCTGTTGTACGGGAGATCTTCGCGCCACTCCAGGCCCAACGACATTGTCAGCGCGTGCTCGACGGTGAGCCGGGCACGCCGGGGGTCGGCCGCCAGGTCGGGGTACTGCGGGAACCGCGGCAGGAGCGGCTCCGCTGGCGGCGGGACCAGTCCTTCGCCGAGCGCGATGCCGTACAACAGGACGGTCACGCTCTTGGTGACCGACCGGATGTCGTGCAGGACCCCGGGCCCGAACTCGACGACGCCCAGCGAGTCGCCCCAGGTGAAATCTTCGCCGGCACTGTAGTACTCCAGCACGGTTTGACCACCGCGAACCGCCGCGACGGCGTGCAGACCGCCGACCTGCCCAGCTTGGAGTATTTGGTCGAGACGGTCACGCATCTGCGTCGTCATGGGCACTCCGAGGGGACGATGTCGGCCAGCGGAACAGCATGCTCGTTATAGCGGAATTTCCGCTTCTGGAGCGACCCGGTTGGGAGGAAGCCCAGCCCGGCCCGGCGGCGTCCCACCCGGACCTTGCCCGCTCGCTGCTGCGCTACGCGGCTCACTGGGACCCATACGAGGCATAGCCTCGCGGCATGTGTCGATCGAGGAGCGGCCGTCGAAGAACTCTTGGCGCTGCTCCCGGCGGAGCTCTACGCGGTCGCGCTGCAAACGATCCAGGACGAGCCCGTTGTGGAGGACATCGACATCTGACCCGAATACCTCAGGCGAATGCCCGTCTCCTCGACTCGCAGGAGACGGGCGTCGAGCCGGTGCCTCTCTCGCGGCGGGGACAGGATTTGCACCCAAGACCCGGCCCCGGGACGTCCGGGTGGCGCCGTCAGCTTGGCGCGGCGGCCTGGACCGCGGCACGGTCCAACGCGAGAGGGAGCAGACCGGCCAGTTGGGTGGCGGCAACGTTCCGCCCCGGCGCGAGCATGACCACCACGTCACCCCGGCGCCCGACCACGCGGTCCTTGGCGAGGTACGCCTCGTCTCCACGCGGGGTCGGCAGCGGCTCGCCGGCTCCCTTGCCGATCACCATGAGGACTCGCCCGGCCCGACCCCGTATCACGCTGACCGAGACCGTGAACGTACCGGTCAGGTCGTTGAAGTTGGCGGCCGTGTAACGCGGGTCGCCGCGGTAGCTGGAGGTCCGGTCCGGCCGCACCTGGCGCCCCACCGCGGCGCTGAGTTCGTCGGCGGTCAGCAGCGGCTCGGCGACGCCCCCGGCCACGGTGCCCGTGCCGGAAGAGCCGTCGGCGATCTCCGGCGCGGGAGTCGCCGCCCGCAACACGGTGACCTGCTTGACGCGACGGGTCCACCGGCGCACCTGGGCGGTCACCACATCACCCAGCTCGCACTGGCCGGAGATCTCCTTCGGCAGGATCCAGGCCCGGGTCTGGTCGGACCGGCCGTCGTCGATGACGAGGTAGTAGTTGATTGGTGTCCGGTCGGTGCTCTCGTCCGAGCTGTGGTACTGCCACATCTGGTACCAGATCACTTCTCCGGAAACGGTGACCGTGCTCGCCACGTCGGCGAAGACCCGAATCATCGTGTACGTCGCGTAGCCGAGCAGGGCGAGTCCGACGAGGAGGATGCCGAGCGTGATCAGGTCGAGTTCGGCAAGGTTGCGCCACGGCTCGAACCACTGGCCGAAGAGGAAGTGGAGCGGATCGTCGGCCGGGTCGACCGGCAGGCTCGCCTGGCGGGCCGCTGCCGGCCCGACGATGCCGACGAGCGCCCAGCCGAACCAGCCGGCGCCCACGGCCCGGACAAAGGGCCAACCGAGCGGCTGACCGTACCGGGGCAGGGTGTTCGGGTAGCTGACCCCGACCTGGCGCCAGGTGCCGCCGTACGCCGACCAGATGCGACTCCGGTCCCCCAGGCCGAGGTGGATGACCTCCGACGCCCCCCGGGTCGCACCGAGCGCGGCCCCGTACGACAGGTAGCGGTGCCAGACCGTCACGGCTGCCGGGGGCAGGTCCGCGAACGCCTCGTGCCCGGCCAACCAGTCGCGCAGGCCGAGCCAACGAGCGGCGACAGCCCGGCCCAACGGGGTGTCGCGCTCGCCCATGTTCCGCCGCGCGATGGCGAAGAGGACCATGATCGTGACGAAGAAGGCCGCGCCCACACCGCCCCAACGGTCGTCTTCCTGGGTCCGGGACAGATAGTGGTAAGAGCCGGCGGCGACGCCCAGCGCGGCGAGGGCGCCAAGCAGACTGAGCGCGACGACCAGGCCCTTGGGGAACCGGCGCCGGGTCAGGCCGAGCCGGCGGGCCTCGTCGATGACCGCGCGGCGCAGCGAACTGGCCCAGAGACCGGCGCGCTTCTCGTCGGCGAAGGCCAGGGCGGTCAGCGGTACCAACCCACCGACCGCGCGCTCGACCACCCGGTCGAGGACCTGGCGCTCGTATTCGGTGAGCCCGTCGGTACGACCCGTCGGGTGCACGGTGCTGTCGCGCGGATCCGGGCCGGCCTGCCGCAGTTCCAGATAGCCCCGGGCGGCCAGGTCGAGCAGGGTCGCCTCGGCGGCGTCGACGGTGAGGCTCCACCGGTTGGCCAGCAGGTTGACCACCGCCGGGGACTCCGGGCCGGGCAACGTCATAGAGGCCGGGGCGGGGGCAACGTCGGCCGGCCGGGTGAGCAGCCAGGCGGCCCAATAGACGATGGCCCAGCCGAGCAGGCACACCGCCGGCAGTCCCAGCTCGACGGCCAGGTCAACGGAATTCATCACGTGACTCCAGTGTTAGCCAGGATCCTCAGAACCGCACCGCGACGTCGACACGTTCGTCGCCCGCCGCCTCGAAGTACGGCTCGGCCCGGAACCCGCCCAGACCGGCGATGATGTTGACCGGCAGCGTCTGCACCGCCGTGTTCAGTGACTGGACCGCGCTGTTGTAGAACTGCCGGGCGTACGCGAGCTGGTTCTCGGTGCCGGCCAGTTCGCGTTGGAGTTCGACGAAGTTCTCACTCGCCCGCAACTGCGGGTACGCCTCGGCTATCGCGAACAACCTGCCGAGCGACCGGGTCAACGCGCCCTCGGCGGCGACCCGTGCCGGCGTACCGCCCGGCGTCCCCGTCGCGGCGACCCGAGCGGCGGTCACCGCCTCAAGCGTCGCCCGCTCGTGGCCGGCGTACCCACGTACCGTCTCCACCAGGTTCGGGATCACCGAGTGGCGCCGCTTGAGCTGGACGTCCACCTGCGCCCACGACGCCCGCACCTGGGCCCTCAGCCGTACAAGCCGGTTGTAGCCGCGTACCGCGGCGACCAGCAGGACGATAACCAGCAGGACCAACCCCGCCAGCACGCCCACCACCAGGCCAGAATCCACCGGAACCGCCTCTTCGCTCAACAAGGTCGCCCGAGCATCCTCGGCGACCGCCAACACGATCTGCCGTGCAGTTGTCACGGGGTTGGCCGCCGGTCATCCATCCGATAACTCCGTACGGTCGCCCCGGCACCGAGTTTGGGTGCAGTCCCGGGCCCAGCCCGGCCCGTACGCGGATGCCGGCACGAACTGGTGAGTCAGAGGGGGTGTTCGAGAGGGCGATGGCAGAGCATCACCACCGTCCTGCTCAAGCGGATCTACGTGCTGTTCGTCGTTGAGATCGCCACCCGCCAAGTCCACGTGGTCGGGGTGACCGCCCATCCAACTGGCCCCGGCCCCTGGGTGGCCCAGCAGGCACGGAATCTGCTGATGGACCTCGACCACGCGCGGCAGGGCTGCGGTTTCTACTGCGCGACCGGGATACGAAGTTCACGAACATCTTCGACGCGGTGTTCACCGCCGAAGCCATCGAGGTGATCAAGACCCCGCCGCAGGCACCCCGGGCGAACGCGTTCGCCGAACGATGGGTGGGCGCCGTACGCCGGGAGTGCACTGACCAAATGCTCATCGTCGGCGAGCGCCACCTCGCGGCCATCCTCGCCGAGTACACGGCCCACTACAACAACCACCGACCACATCGATCGCTCGGCCAGCAGCCGCCCAACCCGCCGTCGAGGGTCACTGACCTGACCGCCGCCAGGATCCGACGGCGCCCGATCCTCGGCGGGTTGATCAACGAATACTCGCAGGCAGGTCCGTGGCCTTGACCTCGGCAATCCACGAGTTGAGGCGGTGGTCGTTGCCGTCTGCAGAAGGTGTCTCCGGCCTTGAGTGCGTAGCAGCGGAATCCTTAGGGGGTGGCAGGTCTGTTTTCGGGCAGTAGTTTGTCCAGGGTGATCGGTAGGTCGCGAACGCGGACTCCGGTGGCGTGGTGGACGGCGTTGGCGATGGCGGCCGCTGCGGAGACCATTCCGATCTCGCCGATTCCCTTGGTGCCCATGGGGTTGACGTACGGGTCGTACTCGTCGAGCCAGTGCACCTCGATGTTGCCGACGTCGGCGTTGCTGGCGACGTGGTAGGTGGCCAGGTCCTGGGTGATGGTGGTGCCGAAGCGGGGATCGAGGACGCCGTGTTCGTGCAGTGCCATGGACAGGCCCCAGGTCATGCCGCCGAGCAGTTGTGAACGGGCGGTCTTGGGGTTGACGATGCGGCCGACGGCGAACACGCCCAGTTGCCGGGGGACCCGGATTTCTCCGGTGAACTCGTTGACCCGGACCTCGGCGAACTGTGCGCCGAAGCTGTGCATCGAATACTGCTTGAGGTATGGGTTGTCGGGCATTTCGGCGGTGACTTTTAGGCCCTCCGGGGGAATCTGGCCGCCGTGTTGGTTGGCTAGCGCGTCGCGTAGCTGATCGGCCGCCTCGCAGATCGCGGCGCCCCAGCTGGTGATCCCGGACGAGGCCGCGGCTTCCGAGGCGCGCGGGTAGTTCGTGTCGCCGATGTGAAGTTCCACCTGGTCCACGTCGACGCCGAGGGCGTCGGCGGCGACCTGTGCCAGCGCCGTCCAGGTGCCGGTGCCGATGTCCGCGGCGCCGATAGCCACCGTGTAGCGCCCGTCCGGGTGTGCCTGGATGCTGGCCGAGCCCGAACGGCCGCCGTCCGCTGCGGAAGCTGGCCGAACTGCTGGAACAACCGGTCCGCGTCGGGATCAACCCACCCGTCCTGCCGGTCTGGCACTGCTCGATTCACAACCATCCTGACGACCCAACCCTGTCCGACCAGCAGTGGCAACGCGTCGCCACCGAGGTCGCCACAGTGACCGGTCTCGCCCCGCACGGCGACACTGATGCGGTCCGCTGGATCGGCATTCGGCACGCCGACACCCACATCCACCTCGTCGCCACGTTGGTCCGCCAAGACCGCCGCACCGTCTGGGCCTGGCATGACTACCACCGCGCGCAACGCTGCTGCCGCAAGCTGGAACAGCACTACGGACTGCGTCGAGTTGGCGTTCAGCGTCCCGACAACCGTTGGCCCACCCCGGCCGAGATGAACAAGACCACCCGCCAAGACCGAGACGAGGTGCCCCGCAACCACCTCCAGCGGATCGTCCGCGCCACAGCCTCGACGGCCAGCAACGAACAGGACTTCGTCGACCGCCTCCACGAGGTGGGTCTGCTCGTCCGGCTTCGTCTCAGCACCACCAGCCCGAACCAGATCGTCGGGTACGCGGTCGCGCTACCCGACGACTACAACGCTGCCGGCGAAACGATTTGGTACAGCGGGTCCCGCCTGGCCGTCGACCTGACCCTCACCAACTTGCGCCTCACCTGGCGGTCCTCGTGAACGAAGTAACCCCCGATCGGCCAGGCCGCGTTGCGCGCCCACGGGCTGGCCGCGACCGGCCACACCTCTTCCCCGGCCGCCCCCGAGCCGTCAACGCCCGCTTCACCGACGACGAGTACAGCGAACTCACCACCGCCGCGGACCTGGCCGGGCTCACCCCGACTGGCTTCTGCGCTCAAGCCGCCCTCGACGCTGCCCGCAGCGTGCATATGAACGCCACCGAGCGGGCAGAACAGCAAGCCCTCGCCCGCCTACAGGCCGAGATGTTCCGCACCCGAGTCACGGTCAACCAGATGCGCAGCGAACTTGGCCGGATCCTCGACGCCGCCAGCGACGAGCGCCGAACCCCGACCGACCTTGATGCAGCGATCGCGCGGGCGGCCGACTCACTCGCTGGCCTGGACGCCGCGATCTCACTCATTCATGGCAGGTTCACCGGTTGAGTCCGGGTCATGGCGAGCCGAAGAGCACCTCGACGGCCTCGGACACCGAGTCCACGATGACGTCCGGCGCAGGCCCGACGAACGCCCACGAGTCGGGTCGACGCTTCGGCTGCAACCAGATCGTGCGCAGCCCAGCTGCATGGCCACCGGCGATATCGAGAACAAGGCTGTCACCGATCATCCATCCGCCCTGGCCACAGCCGCTTCCACAGCGTTCAGCGGCGAGACGGAAGATCTCAGGGTCCGGCTTGCGAATACCGACGTCGTCAGAGATGCACCACGCGTCGACCAGCCTGTCCAACCCGGTGTTGCGGATCTTCCCCAACTGGTTGTCCGCCATCCCGTTGGTGACGATACCGACCCGCCAGCCTGCACGACGTAGTCGCTTCAACGCATCATGATCGTCCGGGTGACACGACGCCAGTTCAGGCATCCGGCGGCGGTACTGCCCCCACAACTGCTCCGGCGGCACGGACAGGTCGAACGTCTGACAGACGGTCGCGAAGAAGTTGTCCATCGGCCCCGAGTGGTGCGCGTCGGCCATGAGCAGGAAGGTCAGCGCGGCATCATCGAGTTCTTGGGCGACGACAAACTCCTCCGCCCACGCCCGAAATGCCCTGTCGCGATCCACGAGTGTGTTGTCCAGGTCGAACAACGCCAGCGACTGCACACCTCGCACCATAGCCATACGTGCCCCGCTCTACGGTCGCGGGTAATCCTGCTGCGCACCATCACGGCTGCCAATACGGTAACCGCGTGGCTGATCCGATCTTCGCGGAACATCGTCTGGCGCAGATCTACGACCCCCTGGATCCCGACCGCAGCGACCTGGACGCATACGCGTCCATCGCCCACGAGTTCGGCGCCCACCGCGTCCTGGACATCGGCTGCGGCACCGGGACATTCGCGTGCCTACTTGCCAATCAGGGCTTCGACGTGATCGCGGTGGATCCGGCGGCGGCGTCGCTGGAGGTCGCCCGAGCCAAACCTGGTGCTGATCGAGTGCACTGGGTACTCGGCTACGCGACGGACCTGCCCCTACTTCACGTGGATCTGGTGACGATGACCGCGAACGTCGCCCAGGTCTTCCTCACCGACGAGGACTGGGCCTCGACGCTGTTGACGGCGCATGCAGCGCTGCGCCCAGGAGGGCGCCTGGTCTTCGAGACCCGCGATCCGACTGCGAAAGCATGGCTGGAGTGGACCCACGAACGATCACACCAGCGCACGAAAATTCCCGGCATCGGCGAGGTCGAGACGTGGGTCGACCTGACAGATGTCAGCGGCAACCTGGTCTCGTTCCGCTGGACCTTCGTCTTCACCTCCGACGGCACACGGCTGACCTCAGACTCCACCCTGCGGTTCCGTCACCACGACGAGGTGAGCGCATCCCTGACCGCCGCCGGCTACCTCGTCAACGAGGTACGACAGGCGCCGGATCGGCCGGGCCGCGAGATGGTCTTCATCGCACAGCGCCCCGAACAACCATCGGCACAACCCTCCCCAAGATCCACAAATCCGCCAACTAAACCTGGACACCTGACGCCCGCAGCATCCACATCCACATGACGGACTCCAGCTCAGCGCCCGCGTGACTCGCCATCCTCAATTGGACGGGACAGGTGGCAAGCCGGCCCCGCCGGCGCGGCAGCCGGGCGCCCCACCCTCGACGGCGGCCGGCCACGCTGGCGCCCGTACGGGCGTAACTAACAGTTCTTCTCCAGCTTGCTCGGCGTCCCGCACACCAGCAGCCGGTCGACGTCGCGGGCGACGGCCAGCTCGTCGACCGTCGTGCGGCGGCGGGCCCGCGCACGGCAGCGCGTCGTACGCCGCGGCGGCGGCCGCGTCCCGGTCGGTCTGGTAGCCGGCGAGCGCGGTCTGCTGGATCTGCTCCCGGCTGCGGCCCGGCGGCAGTGCGAGCAGGTCGACCTCGGTACGCGTCAGCAGCTCCCCCCGCTGGATCCGATCAGCGGCCGCGCAGAGCCGGGGTTGGTCGCCGTGCTGGTCGACGGCGGCCAGGAGGCTGCGGGCCTGCCGGGTCCACTCCTGGTGGTGCCGGTCGACCAGGACCTCGCGCTGCCGGCCCGCGGCGGCCGGGTCGGCACGGTCCCCGTCCCACCAGCCGAGGACCGCGTCGGCCAGCTCCGGATCCGCGTCGGCCATGGCGCGCGGGTGGTGGCCGATCGCGTACCCGAGGAACGCGGCGGCCGGCGCACCCAGGAGCCGGGCGACGTCGGCGACGTCGACCAGGCCGAGCCGGTCGGCTCGCTGCCGGCGGTGCAGCTCGGCGTCGGCCTGGTCGTACCAGTGCTGGGCGCGGGCCTTCGCCGTGATGCGCTCGGCGAGCAGCTCCGGCAGCGACACCTGCACGGCAGCCTCCTGCGGCAGCGTCCACACGGTGCCGGTCACCGCGGCCGCCGGGTCGCGCACCAGTCCGCACGCGGCGACGACCAGGGCGTCGGCGGCGGCGATGTCCCGGCCGATCCGTACGAGCAGTCGCCGGGCGCGATCACGGTGACCCCGTCGGCCGGCGCCGAACGGACGACGCGGACCGACGCCTTCCCCTGTGCCCGGAGCTTCTTCGCCAGCTGCTCCGGCGTGAAACCCGGTGCCGGGTCGTACGTGGTCACGGCAGTGCCCGCCGACGTGAGCCGCACGTCCTACACGGTCACCGCCTCTTCCACGGCGGCCGGCGCGGCCTTGTGCGCCGACGCCTCCATCGCGGCGAGCTGCTCGTCGGTGAGCTTCGGGAAGGCGGCAAGGTCGGTGGCCGGCGCCTTGGCCTTGGCGCCCGGATCAGCGGAGCCCGCCCAGCTGCCGTCCGCCTCCTTCTCCGCCAGGAAGGCGGCGTACTGCGCGTCCGGATCGATGATCGCTTCAGGGGACGCGTGGGCGGCGCCGGGTAGGGTGACCATCGTCAGCACAGATCCGGCAGGGACCGGCACGCGCCGGGTTGCAGCGCCGGGCGGCGGCCGATGCGTCTCCCTAGTGAGGAGCACTGACGGGAGCAGGCGTGTCGTTCGAGGAATTCGTGGCCGTGCATGGCCGGTCGCTGGTGCGCCTGGCGGTCGTCCTGAGCGGCGACCGGCAGGTGGCGGAGGACCTTGCCCAGACGGTGCTGGCCGACGTCTACCGGCACTGGAAACGGGTGCGCGCGGCAGCAGACCCCGAGGCATGCGTACGCCGCATGCTGGTCAACGCACACCTGAGCTGGCGCCGCCGGCGCTGGACCACAGAACGGCCGACCGACCTGCGCCACGAGACCGGCGCCACGGTGCCCGACCCGGCCGACGCCATCGCCGCCCGCGACCAGACGCGGATGCTGCTGAGCAGGCTCGCCCCGCGCGCCCGCACCGTGCTCGTCCTGCGCTACTACGCCGACCTGGACGACGCGGCGATCGCCGCGGCCATGGGGGTCAGCGAGAGCTCGGTGCGGGCCACCGCCTCCCGCGCCCTGGCGAGCCTGCGCGGACCCGCGGCCATCGACGCACAGAGAGAGACCTTATGAACCAGTCGACCGAGCACGAGCTGCGCGAACTGTTCGCCGCCAAGGCCGCCGACGCCCCCGACGAGCAGGCCGTGGCCGCTGCGGCGATCCGCCGGGTCCACCGCAGACGCCGGACCCTGACGACGGCCGTAGCCACCACCGCAGTGATCATCGCGGCAGGCGCGTACAGCGCCTACCGGCCGGCCACGACACCGCAGGCACAACCGCCAGTCACCTCCTCGGCCGGACCGGTCGCCTCGGCACCGGGAGCCGAACTGCCTGCCGGGGTCGAGCCGGGCGACGCGCTTGCCCCCGGCGCGGAGCAGTGCGTCAAGCCGTACTCACCTAAGACGCTGGCCGAACAGTCCTTCGCCTTCGACGGCACCGTGACCGGCATCGGACCGGCACGAACCGAGCGCGGCACGGATCCCCCGCTGGACCTGCGATCGGTGACCTTCCAGGTGCACACCTGGTTCAAGGGCGGCGCCGCGGACACCGCGGCGGTCGACATGACACCGCCCACCGCGGGTGCCGGAACGGACGACGCCACCTCCGAGTTCGTCCCGGCCTATCAGATCGGCACCCGGCTGCTCGTGTCCGGCACACCCCGCTGGGGCGGCGCGCCGCTCGCCGACCCGATCGCCTGGAGGTGCGGTTTCACCCGCTACTACAGCCCCGTGACGGCGGCCGAATGGTCGACCGCGACGAGGTGACTCACAAGCCAGCCAGAACAGCAGCTTCGGTCGTACCGGCGGGTGGTTGCCACCGAGGCGTGGCCGGCACCGTCCTGGATGTCTCAATAAGATTATGATCTTGACCAACAATTTGTCGACCATCGCTCCCACGCGGCTCCCACCGGGACGCCAAAAACGGACATCCGAGACCGTGGACTCGTCGCTCAGGTTGCGTTTCGGCTGGTCAGCGGGGTGCCCCCAGCAGGATTCGAACCTGCGACACACGGTGTAGGAAACCGATGCTCTATCCCCTGAGCTACGAGGGCGCGATTCCTCAGGGTACCCGCCTGCGGTCGATAACCGTCGACAGGGAGCGGTAGGCGTCGTTAGTTGCCGGTAGGCGTCGCAGCCCCGACCAGGGACCCCACGCGGACCCCACGCCCCGGCTGATGATCTTCGCATCCGGTGGCGTCGCCGAACGCTGGTAGCCGTCGTCAATCCTCGGCGAACGACGGTAATCGCCACGGCTCCCACGCCGCTCCCACACAAGATCAACTACTCGCCACTCTTACGACACGAACCGGGGCCAGAGTGATGTCCCAGCAACATGGCGATTCTGCACCGAGAGATCCGGGCGGCGAACCTCATCGACCCGGAGGGCGAGGCCCACTTCGACCCCCAGCTACTCCAGGACCGACCTCAACCGCCAGCTTAGGTCGTTGCCATAGCTTCCAGCGGAGAATCAAGGCGCCCGGATTCCGGGCGCCTTGATCGTACTCGTCGTTCGTAGGGCACCGGTACGGCTCGGATCCCCTCGTTGGGGTCCTGGCCACCAGGCCACCCGACTGGTGAGACCGCCTATTAACCGTCGCGGATTCTCGCCCTCAGGGACATGAAACTGCCGGGTCCGGTAGTGGCGGGAGGTTGCGCGAAGACCTGGGTGAGGGCGCTTCGTCGACTCGCAGCAGGTACCGGGGCTGACGCCGAGGCAACTGGGCGATGGAGGTGACGCTGGTTGGGTTTGGGGTGGGCAGCATGCCGCGGCCGGCGCGCAGGATCTCGAGGTTGATGATGGTGGGCCGGCCGCCGGCAGCGGCAGGCGTATCAGGCAAGCCTTAGAGCAGATCAAGACGGAGGCAGTGGCATGAAAATCTTCAGCTACGAGGACGAGCCTGAGATCACCATGGACCCCGGGACCCGCCGGGCCTTAGTCCGGCAACTACTCGGCCCCGACGCGCCGCCTGCGTGGTGCGAGCTGGTTGAGGCCCTGGCGATCCTCGCCCCGGCCCACAACAACGACATCAGCCCGCTGCACTGCACGCCGGGTGAGCTGACCGTCTGTGCCCAGCCGGCTGGGGTGCCCATTACCGAGATCGAGCGGCTGGAGGAGATCGGCTTCCATGTCGCCCATGACGAGGAGGACTTCAGCTCGACCCGGTTCGGCAGCGCCTGAGCGAATCGGCTTTGAAGGTCACAGTCTCGGATCTCACCGTCCATGATAGCCAGGGGCGTAGTTCCACCAGGTGGTGCAGTCGCCGGTGGCGAGACGGGGGCGGTGACCTGGTGGTAGCCGAGCGCGGTGGCGACGATCGGGGCGGGCATGTCGAGCACGTGCCGGCGGACCGCGGCGGTGCGGCAACCCCGCTCACCGCCCCGGCATCCACGTCGGCGGTTGACCCGGGTGTCGGCAGACCGAATCCGACGTCAGCGAGGGAGCGCGGCGGGTACTGCGCTGTCAGACAAGCTGCGCTGGGTTGTTGCGCCAGGGGTATCGGTGCCCGGCGGCGGCGTCGCGGCGCCGGGTTCCGGGCGCACAAAGCCCGCGCGCATCCACCGCTGCCCGAGACCGAGCACGGTCGCGAACCCAATCAGAGCCGTGTAAGACGCGATGTCACCGGCACGGAAGCCCAGCGCACCGTACCCAGCGGCAAGGAAGCCCGTGAATACCAACACGGCGATCAGGGCTGTTCCCAGGGTGGCCCGCGTGTCGGGAACGACCGCGGCGTAGACGCCGACGACCGCAGCCAGCACCAGCACTCGGAGCGGCAACGCATCGGCCGGGACCAACAGCGCAACGACGACAGCGGCGGCTACCACCACCGCCCAGCCCGCCACGAGACGGAGACTCAGGCCCGAATTTTCGGATAGGTCATTTTCCGAAGCGGCCTCGCGACGCATGGCCATCGTCTTCCTTCACCAGCACCGGCCGCTCGCGCGCCCTCTCGCTACCTATGGGAGCGCGCCCCGTGTCTGCCGCCAAGGGGTCTTGACGAATCCGATACGCCTTCGGCCGATTTCTTCACACGGACATCAGGACCGGACTACCTGCGTCAGACACGTCCCGAAGGTCGGGTTCGCATACGTGCCCAGCCAGACCCTCATCCGCTCATATACAACGGAGTACAGCCACGAAGACCGACTGGGCGAATCTTGGCTGTGTGCCGATCCAATCCGGCGACCCGCGGTGGGCCGACCTCACACAGCCGACCGGTCATCGTCTCGGATAGCCGGAACGGCAGGGTCGGCCGTACCCGGAGATGGGGCCGGCCGCCGCGACGCCCGGCCGCTCCCGTGGGGCACGACTGGTCCGCCCAATCGATCCGCCCAGGATCGACGGGAAGCGGTGATCCGCGACCACCACAGCCGTTGCACCAGCAGCGTCAGCACCCCGGCGAGCACGATCGCGGCGAGGTTGATCAACAGTTGGAGGGCGGAGCCGATCGCCTCGCTGGGCACGTTGTACGCGAGCGCGACCGCGACGTTGGCCGCCGCTGGCACGGTCGTCACGGAGATCAGTACACCGACCAGCGAGCCGGACTTGTTCGAGGTCACCGAGAGCATGCCGGCCACCCCCGCCAGGAATCCCACCACCCAGGACAGTGCGTCGGGCCGCCAGATGAAATCGGTCAGGGGCCGTTCGGCGAGCAGCATCTCCCGGTCGATCAGATCCGCCGAGGTCAACACCCAGGTGCTGAGCACGGTCACCGCCATCGCGACGAGAAAGCCGACCACCAGGGCCGTCGCGGATCGCCGGATGATCGGAGGCCGCCACCGGACCAGCGCCACGCTGAGTGCGGCGAGCGGACCGAACTCCGGACCGACCACCATCGCGCCGACGATCAGGATCGGCTGGTCCAGCAGAACCCCAATCCCGGCGATGATGGTGGCCAGGGTGATCAGCAACAGGTACGTCGCGGAGAGCCGGGTCTCCTCACCGGTCTTGCGGGCGACCTCGTCCCAGACAACGGCGTCCGTGCCCAACCCCGGCGCGGCACGACCAGCCCGGTCGGCCGCAGTGGAGAGCGTGGTGTCCACGCCCTCGACGGCGATCCCGCCATCCTTGTCCACGCCCAGTTTCTGCAGCGCGACCAGGACCCCGTCGGCGCCTTCTCGGACCACGTCGCAGAGCACCAGGTCGCCGGGCGGAACCTTGGCCGCGCCAGGCAGCACGACGACGTGCGTGACTGCGGGGTCGGTGGACAGCAGGTCGACGACCGCCTGGCTCCGTTCGGCCGGGACGATCACCCTGAGATGCAGCACATGCCCACCCCCTTCACGATCATCCTGACGGCACTGAAGGCGAGACGCCAGCCGGCGAGGCTAGCCGTTCGGTGCCATGAGTAGCCGGAGCTGCGCCTGATCCAGGAACACGAGACCGGTGGTCGACTGAGCAGGTCAGGATTGTTCGGTCTTCGTGCTGCGCCAGCGGTCGATCAGGGCGGGAAGCTCCCGCCAGAGGTAGTCGTAGAAGTCGCGCATCTCGGTCAGGCGGCGGCCTGCAATGCTCTCCTCGCCGGTGGTGGCGATGCCCTGTTCGGCGGCATCGCTCATGGTCTTCACCATCATGTTCTGGCCGGACATGAGGGTGGCCCAGGCGCCCTCGGGTAGGCGGAAGTGTTCCCGGCGGCTTCCTGGGGCGGGTACCCGCTCGATCAGCCCGACCCCGGTCAGCGCCTTCACCGACGTAGAGACGCTGCCCGAGCTGATCCCCAACGTTTCGGCGATCTCCCCCGCCGTCATGGTCTCCTGTTCGGTGAACAGCAGCGCGGCGAGTACCCGTGCGGTCATCCGTTGCAGGCCGCCCTGGGTGAGGGCCAGGGCCAGCCGCTCAGCGGGATCACTCAAGGCTGCCATCGCCGTTCTCTCGTCGCTCATCCTGACGAAATCCTAACGTCTCCCAATGTTCGGAGATCTCTGAAATCTCGATACTGTTGAAGGCATGGGAGATGTTATTCGGCTGGAGAAGCTGAGCAAGACGTACGGGAGTCGCCGGGGGTTGGTCGACCTGGACGTCTGCCCCGGTCGCACCCGCGCCGCTCGACCCGACGCCCAATCACACGCAAGATGATCATGTGCTCCCAATTTGCTCCCAACATAATGGGCCACAACGGGAACGGCTCGTTACCGGACTTCCGGTAACGAGCCGTCTGACCTGCTCATACTGCTGGTGGGCGACACTGGGTTTGAACCAGTGACCTCTTCCGTGATCGCTTATAGGGACCTGGCTCTGTCGGACCTCCCACGCCGCGGCAGCAACACAACAGATCGACCAAGACCCAGGGCGCGGCAACGGGCGGTGCGTCAGCCCAGGCACCCGCAGCGACGGGGAGACCTCAGCCTGGCCATATACGCCGAGAGGCACCAGCCACAACCGGGGCGCCGTGATGCGCACGCCTGTGCTGCGGCCGACCTGCGTTGTCGGACCGCGTCGGGCCCCCTCTTCCGCTCGCCATGAAGGTGCGACGCCCTCTGCTGACGGAGGGACGTGCGCAAGCCTGAGCACTTCCGACTCCGAGAAGAGGTCAAGCTCGACATCGGCCCTGGTCACAACCCTTACAGCGCTAGAGCGGAGCACTCTTCCGAAGTTCTCGGGCGCCGAAACCGCTGCTCCCAAATCTGCTCCCGAGGAAACGTTCAGCAGGACCGGCACCCGTTACCGCGCTCTCCCCGCACCTGACTCTGTCAGGCAAGATAGAGAGCAGTTGACGTCCGCTCAGCGCCGTTGCACCCTTCATGTCACGTTCGGGCGGTACGGTCGGATGCAGCCTCACGCGACGCGGGCCGGTGTCCCACACCTGCTGCCGGTTCCGTGCGTCGTGGTCGGTTGCTGTACCTCCCTGCTGTACTCCCCCGGACCTCTCCACCTCGACACGCGGTTTAGAGACGGTCGCCCGTATCGGTTTTGTGATCCCGCTACCTCTGTTGACGCTAGTCAACGAGCTGACGCCGTAACCGCCGTTGACCCTTAACCCACCGCTTGCTACCGCGTGTCATCCTGCCAAAACAACCTAAGCGATCGATGCGGGGTGGCGTGGACGCGTTCCAGCTAGCAGTGGTCACTTCTCCCGGCGGCGATTCGATCATTCGAATCCCGTCCAATTTCGATCTGTCGGACTTCTCCCGATATGACGAGGAATGTCTGAAGCCGGGATTGCTCTATGCAGACCACGTCGACTTGTACTCCTACCGAAGCACTCTTGCTCAAAGTCTCACTTCGGAGGCAGCAAAGCTCCGGCTGCCCATGCTTGCACCAAGCCAGTTTTTCAGCCTCCTAGACGATTATTCGGATGCCCAACTTCAAGCCCTAGGGGTCGACCTGGGCAAGGTGCCGGATCTGCAACGCTTCAGACAAGCCGGGTATGAGATTGTCCGAGAGTTGGGGGGACCCCTTGAGTTTTGGAGGCAACACGAGCATCAGATTAGAGAGCTTAACGAGGCGTACTTCCGCGAGTTGCGTAAGGGCTATACGTCGATGCAATCAGGTGCAATCGACCATGCCGTAAAGCTGGGGTTGGTCGAGGTTCACCACTGGAATAGCACCCCTACGGTCCCGCCTGAGCCATACACATCGCTTTGGAACCGGGCAACCGCTGAGCTGGGCAAGGCAGTCAACGAGCTCGACCGCCCAATAATGATCGATCCAGCTTCCTTATCTATGATCGGAGCTGAGCCGAAGCGCTCACTCGAACGCACGGATGCAGATATTGAGCGCGAGGTAAGCCTCGTTTGGCATGAAAAAGTTGCGCCCATCGTCGCAGAGTTGGACTACGAAACTCGTAGGTCAAGGTACCTTCGAGACCTTCTAGGGGCAGTAACCGAAGGTAAGGACGCACTCTTGAGCGCTGCCGGGGTTGTCGTCGCGGTCAGTGCTGCCACCTCGGGCATGTCGGTGTACTCCTGCCTGGCGTAGTAGGAGCGGCTGTACCGTTTGTGCAGGCTCTAGGAAAGTCCGTGGAGGGACGGCAGCTTGCAAGAAAGAACCGCCTCTTCTTCCTTCATGCGACGAGTAAGCGCCTTCGGAGGCGAGCAAGGCGAGCAAGTCCCGCAGCCTAGTCATCCCGTCGGCCTTCGTCCGCACATTGTGGAGTGGGCTGGGCCTGCCCGGTCAAGGTAGAGCACCCAGCGGCTGAACGACCTTGACCGGGCAGGCCCTGTCCGCTCGGCTCCGCCCGGACAAGGGTTGTCGGGATGGCGCCAACATCCGGGAGTGTCTGAGCGCCCCGCCGGAGGCACGCCCTGGTCGCCACCGCCAACATCGAAGCCCCGGATCGAGATATAGGCCGCCCCGCCAGTCAATTAATATCTAAGACTCTCTCCAATTCATCCTTTGCTGATTTGAGCTCTTCGTTGGCAATCAGGCGATCTTGAAAATCCTCTCGCCAAAGGAAGAAATCGCTGAAGTTACGTCCACCTCCGTACATCGATCGATAAATAGAGCGAACCTCCTGCAATGCGTCGAGGTCCAGAACGTCTGGACTCGCGGCGACGGCTTGGGCGGCGCGAATAAGTTGCACCCATCGGCTGGCCTCATGCCCTTCGGGGTAAACCAGGTCATGCAAGCGCCTGAGGGCCTCACGGACTTCTGTGCGTGATGACTCTTGTGTCACGATAGGGCCTCTCCCATAGGACCTTAACTCCGCTGATTTTCCAGGGCTCCGGAACGAACGTCTGCTGCTCACCGCCCACGAAGATTCCCCCTGGCTGCCGGTTGGCCCACTATAGACCGTGGTTTCCTTTGGAATCGAAACAGCGTACGCCGACTCCAAAGGAGACGCTCCGGTAAAGCCGCCCGTACCAGGGTCAAACCATTGCGCTCGGACGGCTGTGTCGATTCTGGCATGCGCGACAGAATTCGGAGGCGTAGTCGTAAACCATTGCCCTAAGCCATTAGGTCCTCCGCCTGCCTTGCCTGCCCGATAAAAGATAGTGTCGGCTGTCAGTGACGTCGCATTGTATCGGCCACCAGCGAAGTTTCCGGCAGGAGCACCTCGAAGCGATGCGAGCGGACCGGGATTCGTCACCATATCAAACTCATAGTGGCGAGGAAGAATCGCAAGGCTTTTCGGCGGGGTTGCTAGCGCAGGCTTACTGACTGGCGAGGCTCCGAGCCTGCTGAGCAACTTGCCGCCGGCCCAGCCGAGGGCTCCGCCGGCGAGGGTGGCGCTGGCGAGTCGTTGGGTGTCGATGGTTCCGGTGGAGAGGATTTGTTCGGTGGCGTCGCCGGTGAGGCCGGAGAGGGCGCCGACAGCGAGTGTGCCGGCTCCGGTGCTGGCGGCGAGGCCGCCGGTGAGTCCGGCGACGGCGCCGGCTGCGGCTCCGGTGGTGGCGCAGCCGATTGCGGTTCGGGTTTCGTCGCACAGTGTGTCGCCGAGGACGAAGCCCCGTGCGTCGGTCACCTTGAGGACTCGACCAACAGCGTCGTAGTCGACCAAGGTCGCGCCGTTGAGCGCGTCCGTGGTCGATTCCAGGCGACCCGCGGAGTCGTACTCGTAGCTGGTGGCGGCGCCGACAGGATCGGTTACTGTGTGGCTGGCGGTCGTTGTCGAACTCGACCGTGGTGGTGCCGCCACGGGGCCGCACTGTCTGGCGCACCTCGTCCCAGGAGGTGTAGCTGATCTGCGTTCGATTGCCAAGCGGGTCGGTGATTGAGGTACGCCGCCCGTACGAGTCGTATTCGAATGCGGTTGTGGCCTCGGTCTCGTCGGTTACCGAGGACGGGTCACCATCCGGCTCGTAGCTGACGCTCCGGGCGCGGCCGAGTGGGTCGAGTTGCGAGATTGCCTGCCCGCGATCGTTGTGTCCGTACTGCCATACCCTATTGAGGGGGTCGATGATTATTGCGAGCCGTCCCTGGCTGTCGTAGGTCCGGCTGATTGTCGAGCCGTCGGTGCGAGTGGTGACCAGCGGTTGATGGTGATCATTGAAGGTTGTTGTGGTGAAACTGCCCCTCTGATCTACGGTCATGACCGGGTCACCCTTGCCGTCGTACAGGGTTGCTGGCGCGGATGGCCCGTATCGCGTCATGGGGACATCCGGCACGCCCGTGATTCGGGAGATGACCCGGCCCTCGCCGTCGTAAACGGTGTGTGTGCCGGTGCGCCCAGTGCGCTCCGTGACCAGGCGCCCCGCCCAGTCGTACTCCTGGGTGATGACCATGCCGTTGGCTCGTGGAGAACGCGCTCGTCCAGCCTTAACCGGCATCTCCGCCGGCGAGTCGATCCGAGCGGTACGTGCGGGTAGCCGTCAGTTGCTTCCCCGCATCCTGCACAGCCAGATCCTGGACCTGGTATGTCAATGCCCCCGTATAAGTGTTGACGGGGCCGAACCGGGGTGCCGCCGTCTCCCGGGCAGCCTCTGGGAGCACCTGTGGCGACGCCGACAGCGCTGGCACCACCGCGTTGCGGTAGCCCACGACGGCCTGCTGCCCAGCGGGACAAACGGTCGACGCCTGCGTCCGGACGGGAGGATTCAGGCTCGCGGCGACCGCAGGATCCATGCATGTCGGCAGGGCGGCATTCGCGTCATGTCCGAACCAATTGCCCGACCAGTCATCCAAGGAGTGGTGATTGTCGTAGGTATCTGCTCCGTTCACCCCGCCCAGTAAGGTGTTGTATCGTACGTCGACGAGAGTTCTGGTCGGCCTGGGGCCGCCAAGGTTGAAGACAGAAACGTCTTCCTCTGTCTGGTTGAACCAGAACCGGATCTTTCCGGGATTCGATGCGTGTAGGGCCCTGGTGAGTGACTGTCCGAAGGTGTTGCCGATGATCTCCGCACGAGCTCCGCCATAGACGGATACCCCGCAGGTACCGGATAGGAATTGAGAGTTGTAGACGGCGGCGATACCCTTGCTTTCTGCGCCGGAGTAGACGCCGCCGGCCGTGGCCGCGAATGTCGAGTTCGTGACAAATGTACGGGAAGCTACTGAATCGACGTTGACGGCAGCGTTGATGCATCCGGACGAACCTGTTCCGCCGTATTTGATGTCGACATAGTCGAACATGCTCGCGGGTGTCCGGAAGTCCATGCTCGCGATTCGGATCTCATCCCAGTCGCCCATCGCTGGCGCGGTGCTGTTGCTGTCGCCGCCGGTGTCGCCCATGATGGAGTCATCGCGTATCGAAGTGATGGTGATTCTATTTCTGGGAGTGCCTAATGCGAGGAGCTGACCATTAACGATAAAGTCGCTATCGAGATCAATCTTCAAGACGGTGCCGGGAAGGAGGGTGAGTGATGCTGATCGACTTACATGTATGGGGCCACGGAGGACGTACGGCGACCCTTGGGGGCCCCAAATCGTGTCGACCGAAATGTCCTCCGAAACCTCGGTTGGCCCAACGGTCTCGGTGACGTGCAAATCTGGCGGCGGCTCCACCGCTGCAGGCGGTGGCGTCGGCGTCACCGCCTGGGCTGAAAGTGGACGAGCGTCGGCCGGTGTCAGTGGCACCCCGGTATGGCCTGGGCTAATAGGCTGACTATCACGCCAAGGCCCACGCCATAAGTCCATTTTGTGTGCACCGGCGCCTCCCCGTTGGCGATCCGTGATCCTCGTGATCCGAGCACGACAACCCAACGCTAGTGATCTATGTCGATGGCCGACACTCGACCTAAGCGTCGGGAATTCGGTATGATCGGTTGTCTTGACGGAACGAGGGCAAGCGGTTATCGGGCGGCGGTACGGGCCACTGGATCCATCGAGGCCGCCGCCGCGGCCGGAACGACGCCGGCCCGATTGACGAGCCCGTTCGGTGACGCCGTCACCGACGCGACACCCCAGCAGGACGGGACATGACTAAGAGGACGTTTCAATCATTTCTGGGTGGGATTCGCCAGGCTTGACTGGCTGACCACCCAGCCGGCCGGCCAGCCATGTTGCACCTATAGGAACCATTTCGACCCGATCAACACCCAGTCGAAATGCCGGCATCGTTCCGTAGATCGTGTCTGAATCAAAAAGCTGAGGGATTGTCGGACTCGACGTGCGATCTACTCTCCTTCATCCGCAGTAGACCCGTCATATGACCGAACGACCCACCTACCCTTCCGACCTGTCCGACGCCCGCTGGGCACTGATCGCCCCCCGGCTAACCGCGTGGCGCCAGGCCCGAACCGACGCCGGAGTCGGCGGACGAACCGCTACCCACGACCTTCGAGAAATCTTCAACGCCATCCTCTACGTCAACCGCACCGGCATCGCCTGGCGCTACCTACCCCACGACCTGCCACCGTGGCAGACGGTCTACTGGTACTTCACCACCTGCACGGATGATTATGTTGCCGTAGCGAGCGACGGCCTGTGCAGCGCGTCCGGCTCAGGTGGCAGCCATCGAGGTTTTGGGATAATGAGACAGCGCTCTCACCTGCTCGGATGGAGATTTCGGCAAGCGCAGGGCCCCGCGATCCTATTCGGTCGTCACGCAGTCGCGGAGAGCGCCGGTCAGGATGGCGAGCCCCTCTTCGACGTCGCGAGGGGTGGCGACGAGCGGGACGAGAATCCGTATGACGTTGCCGTAGGTACCGCAAGTCTTCACGATAAGGCCGCGCTCCCGTGCTTGCACCGCCGTGCGCTCCGCGATCCTCGTTGCTGGCGCTTTCGTCGCCGGGTCGGTGATCAACTCGAGCGCAAGCATAGCCCCTAGACCGCGCACCTCGCCGACCTGGCTGAACTCCCGCGCCAGGCCCTCCAGTGCGGCTCTCAGGTCGTCGCCGAAGCGCTGTGCGTGGTCCTGGTATCCAGGGTCCAGCACCTGGTCTAGGGCGACGATCGAAGCCGCGCAGGACACCGGGTTCCCACCGAACGTGCCACTCGCCAGGCCGCCCTGGTGAACAGCGTCCATGAGTTGGGCACGCCCGGTGACGCCGGCCACCGGCATGCCACCGCCCATTGACTTGCCCCAGGCCACGATGTCCGGCTCCACCCCCTCGTAGTGCATCGTCGCTGCGGGTAGCCCAGTCCGGCACATCCCGGATTGGATCTCGTCGGCGATCAGCAGGATGCCGTGCTCCCGGCAGAGGTCTTGGAGCTGAGGCAGGAAGTCCGGTGGCGCGGGAAGGAAGCCCCCCTCGCCCTGAACCGGCTCGTAGATGACCGCAGCGACCTCCGCCGGGTCCACCTCGCCCAGCAACAGGCGCCGGATCGATAGAAGCGAGTCCTCGACACCGACGCCGCGGTAGGGGTAGGGCGCGGCCGCCCGATAGACACCCGGCGCCAACGGCCCAAAGGTTCTCTTGTACGGGCGTGCCTTGTAGCTCAGGGTCGCACCGAGCAGCGTCCGGCCGTGGAACGCTTGATCGAAGCAGATGACTCCGGGACGCCCCGAGGCGGCGCGCGCCACCTTGACCGCGAGCTCGACCGCCTCGACGCCGGAGTTCACCAGTACCGCTTTGTACGGGCCCGGCCCTGGATGGCAGGCGACGAGACGCTTGCACACCTGGATGTAGGGCTCGTACTGCGCCACGGAGTATCCAATATGCAGATAGCGATCAGCCTGGTCGTGAATTGCGGCAATCACGTCCGGTGGGGTGTGCCCGCCATTGAGCGAGCCGATCCCACCTGCGAAGTCGATGTATTCCCGACCGTCCACGTCCCACAGACGCGCCCCATGTGCGCGCTCGACGAAGACTGGCGACGTGGCGACACAGGCGGCCACATAGCGATCGCGTTCGGCCAGCAACTCAGCCGACCTCATTCCGACGTGCGTCATCCCCCGTGCGGACATCCGCCCTCCCAAGTTGAAGCCTAGGACTGTGGGCGGCGACGCTGCCAGCCGAGTAGGAAATGTAGCAGCATCTGCAGGATCGATCCACCCCCTTCTTATCCGGCACCTCGACCATCTTCCGTGACGGAAATCATAGACCGGGGATCTGCAAGCGTTCACGTCCGACGCTCGTCCATCGATCCACTTCTAGCTGGAATTATGCTGCCGTCGACCGGTAGATGACCCGGACCGAGGGCGAGTTCGGGGGGACTGCCGGGCGCCGAACGACCGTCTATAGTCGCCCTATTGAACATCACGGGGGTGAGTTCGGCCGATTTGGCCAAGTCGAACGAGCGCGTGAAATCCGCGGGCGATCCGCGTCGTGTGCCCCCGTGCGCCCGGCATAGCTGCCGGCCTCTCGAATGCTGCGGCAATGGCGCCGCGAAAGGTGCCACGCAGTCACTTTGGCTGCTTACACGGGGAGCACGATTCAATGGTTGGCAGACCATCCGGTCTGGGCAGCGACTTCGCTCGCGCCTACGCCGGACGCATGATTCTTCTACTCGGGGCAAACCGCTATCTTCGCCAAGCCTGTGACGTCCGCGGCCTTCCGACCGTGACTTGTGCGGATGCTGCGGAGGTGGCGGCATCGGGGGTGAGCGGGCTCGCCGCAGAACTCCTACTGCCCGTGGCCGACATCGGCGCACCGGAGGCCGTGCTGAGCGCCGTCCTGCGGGCCGGATTCCGTCCTGAACACTTTCTAGCCGTCCTGTCCGCCAAGGAAAAGGGTGTCGTGACGGCGGCCTGTCTTGGTGCAGCCGCCGGGGCATGCGCGTTGCCGCTGCGCGTGGCCGTCGTCAGTCGCGACAAGGCGCTACAGAAGCAACTCGTCGCGTCTGCCGGCATTCCCGCCGCGAAGGTGCTGTTCGTGGGAAGTCCGTCTGGTCTGGCCGCTTCGGCGGTGGTTGGCGAGCCCTTCCGCCCCGTCGTGGTGAAGCCACTACGAGGGGTGGCCTGCGGCGCCACAGAGATCATCACGTCGATGGAGGCCCTCGACCGGTACACCGCCGCGTGGGCCGCGACCGACGGGGAGATCCTGGTGGAGGAACGCGTCGACTTCGCGGAGGAGTGGCACCTCGACGGCGTCGTGCGCGACGGCCGGCTCGAGTTCCTGTCGGTCGGCAGGTACGTCACGCCGTGCCTCGACGTGACGCGCGGCTTCGCCACGCAACTTTTCGTGTTCGACCCCGAGCGTTCCGCCGACCGGTACCGGCTCGCGAGGACGTTCTCCGCTGCCACGCTCGATGCGCTCGGCCTGCGCGACGGCGTCTTCCACCTGGAAGCCTTCTACCGGCCAGAGAAGGAGGAACTTTGGTTCGGTGAGTGCGCGGCTCGGCCAGGCGGAGGCGGCATTCCCGACGTGGTGCGGCACAAGTTCGGCGTCGACCTCGCAGGTCGAGGCCTGGACGCGGTTCTGGCCCGCCCGCCGGCGCTGCTGGGGGCACCGATCGCCGGAGCGGTCGGGAAGGTGTCCCTTCCGGCGCTGCCGGGTGCTGTCACGGCCGCGCCTACGACCGACGAGCTGCTCGCGCTGCCGCAGGTCGTGGACGGCCAGATCAACGTCAGCGTTGGCTCGTGGATGGCCGACATGCGACGGGAGAACCGTCCTCACGGCGGCCTGGCGGTGCTGGCGGCGGACGACGAGCCGGCGCTGCTGCGCCGCATGGCGGAGGTCGTGGAGTGGTTCGCGCGTCGGACGCGGATCCGCACCGACACCGAGAGGGAAACCACGCTGCTAGCCCAGGGAGCTGCGCTGGGCTGCGGATTCACGGGGGTATCAGGATGAGCGACAGATTCAGGACAGCAGTGCTCTTTGGCGCCGGTGCCGACATCGGCAGCAACTTGATCGCCCAGAACGATCCACGACGGGACGGTTTCGCCATCACGGACGTGGTGACCCGGCACATCGACGCCGATCCGGCACTGGCGCCGCTGGGTCCGATGAGGCAACTCCACGGCCGGCTGCTGCTGGCCGACCCGTCGCTGCTCGGCCAGGTCGACGTAGACGAGGCCCGCAATATCCTGCTGGTCCGTGAGCGGCAGGTGCGGGTGCACTTCGCCGATGTGACCGATGACAGCGTGCTCGGGCTGGGCCGGTTCGACCTGGCGATCGTGGCCACACATCGGGACCACATCAGGTCACGAACCATCATGGATCGGTTTCGAAAGGTCGCGGAGCACGTCATCGGGGTGGCGGAGAACACCGCACTGCCCGGCCTGTATGTGCCGCTGGCCGGCGCCGACCTGAGCCTGCTGGGGATGACCTCCACCGTGCCGGATCCGGATGGTGGCGTCTACACGTTGGGCAGCTGCCAGTGCGTGGGGTGGACCGCGCAGTTGCGTGGTGTGTTGGAAGCGGCACGTCTCTCCCGAGCCGGAGCGGTCGGCCTCGTGCGCGCCGAGGTCGACATCGTCCACCCCGACACCGCCTCCAGCCAATTCGGCACCACGGGTGTCGGTGCCCGGCGGGAGGACGCCAGGGACAACCTGCGCCCGGGATTCTCCCAGCTGAAGGGGTCGATGTCCCGCGTGCCCGGAGCCTCCATGTTGAACACGGTTTCGCTGCGCGTGCTCACCCAGCCGCCGGGCTATCAGGTCTGCCGGTTCTTCGTCCGGGCCGAACTCACCTACGACGACGTCCTGGCCGGTTTCCGGCAGGCCGCCAAGGCGCTGCCAACGGTGATCTCGCTTGCCGACGTCCCGATCGGCTCCCGGGCGTTCTCCCAGTCCCGGTCGGCCGCGACCGTGATCACCGCCCCGACACATCTGATCGTCGTGCCGGATGTGCTCCCCGGTGCCGGCATCACCCAGATCATCACGCAGGCATACGTCCACAACACCGTCGGTTACTGCGTTGCCGTGCTGGAGGCCGGCTCCCGGCTCCTCGCCGCTGACCGAACCGCCACGCTCCTGCCCCCTGTAGAGGTGACCCGATGACGCCCTCCTCCGCCGTCCTCGCCCTGGAAGGTCCCGAGTCGGCACTGCCGGCCGAGGCCGTAGCCCCGTCCGGCTCGGTCAGCCCGGTCGTTCCAGCCGTCCTACCCCCGCCATCCGGAGCGGTGATCCAATCACGCACCGTGATCAAACCCGACCTGCCGCTCGTCGCGAAGGCACATGTCGACCGCGCCATCACCGGGACGGGCCCGCTGCTCCTGGTCCGCGACGAGTTGACCTTCGACGTTGCCGACCAGGCGTTGCAGGAGCGGGCCGTGCGGGCCGTGGTCGTCCGCAGCGGTACGCAGCTGCCCGACCACGCGCGGAAGATGCTGCAGGAGAGCGGCAAGGTGCTCGTGCTCAGCGACGAGCCCCTCGATCGGCTCCGCGACGGCGGGCAGTACCAGGTCGACGCCAGCGGCCTGGTCGACCTGGAACGACTCGCGGTGCCGGTGACTGCCATCTGCTCCCACCTCAACGAGGAGAACGAGGCGCTCTACAAGGCGTGGAACGTCCGGGACGTGGGCTACTTCCGGCTCAAGTTCTGCCTGTTCCAGCTGCTCGCCACGGAGCCCGGCGCATACCAGGATCCGCACCGGCTTGAGACTGCATTCACCGAACGGCTGCGCCAGCTGGTCGCGCAAGGCTGGCGCCGGGTACGCATCGTGCTCTCCGACCCGACCTCGGGTGAGCTGCGCCAGCTCGGCCTCGCGGTGGATGCGGAGGATAACCCCGAGCTAGGTGTCCGGGGGCCGCGAGCGGCTGAGCTCTGGTGGCCGGAGATCAACGCGATCAGGACCGTGGCCGCGGAAGCGCCGGACATCCAGATCCAGGTGAGTGTTCCCTTCGTCTCCAACATCGACGAGTTCGCCGCCGTCGTTGCGATGTTCAACAAGGCCGGGCTGCGGAAGCGGGTCGAGTTGGGCCTGACCGTGGAGGTTCCCGCCATGGTGTACGCGCTGCCCACGCTGCTGGAGCGGCACCGGCCGGGGTTCGTCGCGGTGGGCACCTCCGATCTGTTTGCCCTGGTCAACGGCGTGGACCGCAGTCACAAGGCGCTCCGGGTCGATCCGTACAGCGATGTGAACCGCAGGATCGTCGAGGACATCTGTGCGACCGCCGCGGCACACGACGTGCCGTTCCTTGTCTGCGGTGAGTTGCGCAAAGATCCCATGATCGCGCGTGAACTGGTGCGTAGCGGCTGTGGCGAACTCATTGCCGCGGCGTCGGTGTTGGAGATCGCGCGGATGAACCGGGCAGCCGCCGGGTGCTCACGGGAGGTGACCAGGTGACGGTCACGCCGGTCGAGCAGGGCGGCGCGGCGCTACAGGTTAGCGCCGTGAGCAGCGTCGCAAACGTGGGGCAGGCGGCATGGGACGCCATGGCGGCCGGAGCACCGCTGCAGCAGAGCTACGGCTACCTGCGTACGGTCGAGGTGGTTCCGGGCGCCGCTACGGAGTACCTCGTGGTGACGGATGGGGCGGGGAGGGCTCTCGCCGCGCTCCCAACGTACCTGCCGGCGGCCCTAGACGTCCTGCCCGGGCTGGCCGCCGACTGGCCGATGGGGCACACCGCCCCGGCCGCTCAATGGCGCGACGCCCTGCTTGCCGGTGTCGGCCACGGCTACCGCAGCACCCTGATCGTGCATCCGGCCCTAACCGTCGCCGAGCGGTCGGCGGCACTCCGGCTGCTGCACCGCGCGGCACACGACCGGCGCCGGGAGATCGGCGCCTCGGCGCTGCTCTACCGCCATGTGATCGACGAGGCACTGCCCGACATGCGCGACGCGGCGCCGGACCTGACTCCTGTCGTGGAGAGCGCCGAGGCGTACCTCCCGGTCCCCGGCCCGGCATGGAGCGACTACCTGGCCGCATGCCCCTACCGCCGGCGGTTGAACATTCGTCGCGAGCAGGCGGCCTTCGAGGCAAGCAAGCTGACCCTCGAGCGCGGCCGGCTGGGTGATCACTGGCGGAGGCTGGCGGGCCTGTCCGCGCAGGTATTCCAGCGCTACGGCGCGGTCGGGGCCGAGGGCAAGCGGCTGACCCGCTACCGCCGGATGGTGGAGCACTGGAGCCCCGATCTGACCGTCCTGCTGTTGAGAGACACCAGCGGCATAGTGGGATTCTCCTCGCTGGTGCCGTGGGACGGGGATTTGTATGTCCTCGACTACGGCCTCGACTACGACCGCGCCGGCGCTCACGCGGAGTACTTCCAACTCGTCTACTACGAGCCACTGCGGATCGCGGCGGCAGCCGGTCTTCAGCGGGTGCAACTCGGAAAGAGCGCGCTACAGGCCAAACGCCTGCGAGGAGCGGTCGTTACACCGTTGTGGACGCTGTTCGCCGACGACACGCCGCCGACAGCCGCGGAGATCGACCTCTGGAACGCCGAACAGTGGCAGCACCTCGGGCTCGGGGACAGGTGAGTCCGACAACCTGGCGCCTTCGCACGGCGCGCAATTCCTTCCGCGACCCGAACCGCCGGTCGACCGCCGGCCACCGAGAGGAAGAACCATGTCTGGGATGAATCGGCCGATGATGCTGTTGATTGGCCTTGACCGGTATGTGTTGGACGCCTGCGGGCGGCTCGGCGTCGACGCTGTGGCCGTGTACGGCGCCGGAACCAGGGACAACGGCCTGCAGGAGATCCCGGATCATGTCCGGCCCGTCTTCTGCGACGACCACCGCAACCCGGAGGCGGTGCTGACCGCCCTGCACCGCGCCGGGTTCGCCGGGCGGCGGTTCGACGCCGTGCAGACCACCGACGAGTGGGCCCTGGTGGCGACCTCGGTGCTCGGGACCGCGCTCGGGTGTCGGACGGTCGACCCCGGCACCGCGGTGCTGTTCCGCGACAAGCACCTGCAGAAGGAGCGGGTACGTGCCGCTGGAATCCCCGCCGCCCGTTCCGCGGTACTGGAGGACATCCACCTCGTCGGCGAAGGGGCGCGACTGCCCTTCGCGCCCGCCGTGGTGAAGCCGATCACCGGCGCGGGAACGTCCCTCACCTCGGTGGTCAACGACGCGACGGAGCTGCGGCGGCTGGCTTCGGTTTACCGGGACCAGCGCACGGCCAACCGGACGTTCGTGGCCGAGGAGTTCATGCCTGGCCAGGAGTGGACGGCAGACGGCGTCGTGTCCCACGGTGAGGTGATCTTCTACGGGCTCGGCGAGTACGCCTCCTCCTGCCTCTCGGCGATAGAGTCCGGCACGCCGCTGCGGATGCGCAAGTTCGACCCGGACGCCGAACGATGGGCGTACGACCTGGCGGGGCCGGTCGTGCACGCGGCGCTGGCGGCGCTCGGCGCCACGGACGGCGTCTTCCACATGGAACTGTTCCACGATCCGGATAGCGGACGGGTGGCGTTCAGCGAGTGTGCGTTGCGCCGCGGCGGGGCGTTGACGCATGAGGAGATCCACTGCAAGTTCAACGTCGATCTCGGTGAGGCTGCGGTGCGATGCGCCCTCGGCGATCGTCAGGTGCCGGACGTCAAGGTCCGGCCCGGCACGGTCGGCTCGTCGTACCTGCCCAGCCGGCCGGGAATCCTCCTGTCGTGTTCTTCGGCGGAACGGCTGCGAGAACTGCCGGCGGTGGAGTTCGCCCGGATCGACCTGCCGCCGGGCACGGTGTTGCCCAGTGCGTTCTCGGGCACGAGCAAGCGGATCGGCCAGGTGATGTTCGTGACGCCGTCCACGGAGGAACTTGACCAGCGGGTTGAGGAGACCCGGTCCTGGTTCCTGGAACGGCTCCAGGTGATACCCCGGGACGTCGTCACCCGACGGCTCCGCGAGTGGACCCGGGCCACCGCCGGCGCCGGATACGCAGACATCCTGTACGTCCCGGACCAGGCATGAGGGCCGCGCTTGGCAAGCTGATCCCGGCCAATCCGGCGACCCGCAGGTTCGCTGCGGTGACGCTCGTGGACTCGATCGGGAGCGGCATGTCCCTGACCGCCTCGGTGCTGTTCCTCACCCGGCTGGCGGGACTCACCTCGGGTCAGATCGGAATCGGACTGTCGGTGTCCGCCGGGGTGGCGCTGCTCCTCTCGGTGCCGGTCGCGGTGGCCGCCGAACGGCTCGGGATCGTGCGTGCGTTGGTCCTGCTCCAGGTCTGGCGCGGCGGGTGGTTCCTCGCCTACCTGGCCGTGGGCAGCTTCCCCGCGTATCTGGTGGTGTGCTGCATGCTGGGGCTGGCGCTGCGGGTCGTCAGCCCGCTCACACAGTCCGTGGTCGCGGCGAGCACGACGGAGTCCGCGCGGGTGACGACCATGGCTCTGCTGCGCTCCGTCCAGAACGCCGGGTTCGGGCTCGGGGCACTCGCCGGCACGCTGGTCATCGGTGTGGGTTCGAAGATCGGACTGGCCGGGCTGATCGTGCTCAACGCCGTATCCTTCTTCGTAGCCGCCGCGCTGCTGCGCGGGCTGCCACTGCGCGCCACGCCCGTCGCCCGTGTCCGCCGCGTCGCCGGCTGGCGGCAGCTGCGGTCGCTGCGCGACGGTCGATATCTCCTGCTGACCGCCCTCAACGGGGCACTGGTGCTGCACATGACCCTGCTGACGGTGGGTTTGCCGCTGTGGATCGTCGAGCACACCGAGGCGCCACCCTCCGTCATCGGCCTCTGCCTGCTCGCCAACACGGTGCTCGTCGTGCTGTTGCAGGTCCGGGCGTCCCGCGGGTGTGACGACCTGCCGGTTGCCGCCGGACGGCTACGGCGAGCCGGGGCGGCACTGGCCGCGTTCTGTGTCCTCCTGGCGCTGTCGAGCCAGCTCACGGCGGGGCCAGCGGTCGTCGCGGTACTGCTGGCCGCGATCGCGCTGACCCTGGGCGAGCTCTGGCATTCCGCCGGTGCCTGGGGGATCTCCTTCGAGCTGGCCCCGCCGGACCGGCGCACGGAGTACCTGGCGGTGTTCAACCTCGGGACCATCGTGCAGGGCATCGTCGGCCCCACCCTGGTGACGGCTCTCGTGCTTCCCCACGGAGGCTGGGGCTGGCTGCTGCTCGGGACGGCCCTGCTGCTCGTCGCCGTCACCGTGCCGGCGGTGGTCCGGCGGGCGACACCACCGCTCGACGCCCGCCGGCCGGCGGAGGTGCTCGTGGAATAGCACCTCCGCCTCGATCTCCACCGGAGTGCCCGGGCTCGGCCTTCGGCGTTACTGCGCCTCGGCGAACAGCTTTGCGATCCGCTGCACCCCTTCGACCAGGTCGTCGTCGGCAAGCGCGTACGAGAAGCGGAAATAGCCCGGGGTGCCGAAGGCCTCGCCGGGGACAACCGCGACCTCCGCCTCCGTGAGCACCAGGTCGGCCAGTTCGGCGCTGGTGCTCGGGCACCGCCCCCGCAGTTCCCGCCCGAGGATGCCCCGGACGGACGGATAGGCGTAGAAGGCACCGCGCGGCTCCGGGCAGACGACGCCGGGAATCTCGTTGAGCATCCGTACGATCGTCTGTCGTCTGCGGTCAAACGCCGTCTTCATCTCCGCTACCGCGGTGAGATCACCGGACACCGCAGCGAGGGCGGCCGCCTGTGCCACGTTGCAGACGTTGGAGGTGGCGTGGGACTGGAGGTTCGTGGCGGCCTTCACCACGTCCCGCGGGCCGATCAGCCAGCCGACCCGCCATCCCGTCATCGCGTACGTCTTGGCGACCCCGTTGAGCACGATGGACTGGTCCGCCAGTTCGGGGACCGCGGTCACGATGCTGGTGAACCCGGTGTCCCCGTACGTCAGGTGTTCGTAGATCTCGTCGGTGACCACCCAGATGCCCTGGTCGACGGCCCAGCGCCCGATCTCCGCCACCTGCTCGCGCGGGTAGACGGCACCGGTGGGGTTCGACGGCGAGACGAAGACCAGGAGCTTCGTGCGACTGGTACGTACGGCTTCCAACTGCGCGACGTCGGCCAGGTAGCCCGTCCCCTCATCGGTGGTGACCGCGACAGGCACGCCGCCGGCCAGCTTGATCGCCTCAGGGTAGGTGGTCCAGTACGGGGCGATGATGATCGCCTCGTCGCCCGGATCCAGCAGCGTCGCGAACGCCTCGTACACCGCCTGCTTGCCGCCGTTGGTGACCAGCACCTGGTGGGAATCGACGCGGTACCCGGAGTCACGCCGGGTCTTCGCCGCGATCGCCTCGCGCAGTTCGGGCAGCCCTGCGCTGGCCGTGTAACGGTGGAACCTCGGTGCCCCACACGCCTGCCGGGCTGCCTCGACGATGTAATCGGGAGTCGGGAAGTCAGGTTCGCCAGCGCCGAACAGGACGACCGGTCGACCGGCCTCCTTCATCATCTTGGCCTTGGCATCGACGGCAAGCGTGGCGGATTCGGCGATTGCGCCTATCCGGGAGGAAATCCGCTTCATGATGACCATGGTGCCAGAGCCGAGGGGCGGCGGGTGGACCGGCATCGGCCGATGTGACTGGAGATGTGCACGTCCCCGCACCGGCGTAAGAGCCGGCGGGCCACGCCGGTTGCCGCGCGCCCGCGAGCTCGCTGCCGGGTCGATCCCGCGCCCGGCCGGCATCGAGTTCGCCTCGTCGTTGTCCTGAACGCCGCCCGAGAGCGAGGCCAGCCAGCCGAACGAGGCCAAGACGATCAACCAGATCCCGAGCACCAGCCAGTTGGCACGCCGGCCCGCAGGCAGGCCGACCAGTCGTTCCCGTGTGCGCACACCCGCTCCTCACCCGGGAGTGTGTCGATTTCCGTGTTTGGGCCTGTGGTGTGATCGAGGTTGTTAGATGGTGATCCGGTCGCCGTAGGCGAGGATCAGGGCGTTGAGTGCCTTGGCCCAACCGTAGACCCGGCCGGTGATGCTCCCACCACCCTTGCGTTTTTGCTGGACGACGAGGTAGAGGACCTTCATCGCGGCCTGCTCGGTCGGGAAGTGCCCGCGCCTGCGGGCGGCCTGCCGGAACCGGGCGTTGAGGGACTCGATGATGTTGGTGGTGTAGAGGACCTTGCGGACCTCGTGGTCGTAGTCCAGGAAGGGCACGAACTGCGGCTAGGAGGTCCGCCACAGTTTGATGACGGCCGGGTACTGGTCGCCGAACTCGGCGGCGAACGCCTCGAACCGTGCCTCCGCGGCGGCGACGGTCGGGGCGGTGTAGATCTCCCGCAACGCGGGAGTGATCTTCTGCCAGTCCTTGCGGTTGGTGTATCGCAGCGACGCCCGGACGAGGTGGACGACACACTGCTGGTGAACCGCGTGGGGCCAGACCTGCTCAATCGCGTCGGTCATGCCCTTGAGGCCGTCGGAGCAGACCATAAACACGTCCTGCACGCCCCGGTTGCGCAGTTCGGTGAGGTACCCGGCCCACTGCTTCGCGCCCTCCCCGCCGGTGCCGGCCCACATGCCCAGCACGTCGCGTTCCCCGTCGAGGCTGATCCCGACCACGACGTACACGCGCCGGTTCGCGACCTGCCCCTGCCGGATCTTCATCACCAGGGCGTCGATGAACACCACCGGATAGACCCGGTCGAGAGGCCGTTGCCGCCAAGCCTCCATTTCGTCAACGACACTGTCGGTGACCCGGCTGATCAGCTCACGGGACACGTCCGCGTCGTACACGTCCGCCAGATGAGCGGCGATCTCCCCGGTCGTCAACCCTTTCGCATACAGCGACAGGATCGCCTCGTTGAACCCATCCAACCGCCGGGCGTGCTTCGGGAGGATCCTCGGGGTGAACGACCCCGCCCGATCCCGAGGAACCTGAATACGCACCGGCCCGACCTCGGTCTGCACCGTCTTCGCTCCATGACCGTTACGGATGTTGACTCGCCGACCGGACTTCTGATCGACACCAGCCTCGTCGAGATGGGCGTCGAGTTCGGCGTCCAGGGCCGACTCGAGCGCGGTGCGGGTTATCCCCGCGAGGAGCCCACCGGGCCCGACCAACGACACTCCGTCGGCCTTGGCCCGCTCGACCAGTTGCTGGGCGAACTCCACCTCCGCCGCTGTCGGCTGCGGAAGCTGAGCAGCGTTCTTCTTGTCTGCCATGACGTGGTCCTTCCTGGACAGGATCGACGTCCTGTCCAACGGACCACACCCAGGTCAAACACGGAAATCTACGCAGTCCCACTCCCGCCGCCCGACCACGGAAGATGATCATGTGTTCCCAATTTGCTCCCAACGTAAGGGGCACAACGGGAACGGCTCGTTACCGGACTTCCGGTAACGAGCCGTTTGACCTGCTCATATAGCTGGTGGGCGATACTGGGTTTGAACCAGTGACCTCTTCCGTGTCAAGGAACGGTCCGCGACGCCCTGACCAGGAACAACACAACCGAACCCAGGTCACGCGGATCGGATTTGCGCAGCTCAACGGCATTGAGCGCTGTTCAGCGCCGTTGGGAGCGCCCCGCTGCTCCCAATCTCCTCCCCTACATCTACGCCGAACGAGCCATCGGACCACCAGCGACGGGCCGCCTAACACACTTCCGAGACGACTGGGCGTTGCGGCTATGGACGCCCGGGTTTCAGCGCGGTGAACGCTTCGGTGACGAGGCGCAAGTCGCTTGCCGAAAGCTCGCTTCCGAGGCTGCGGTATGCGGGCGCTCCGAGACAGACCAGTACGCCGTCAACGGTGGCCCACTGACACGATTGGGTCCAGTAGCGGCGGCTGTCGAGCAACTCGGCGCCTACCTGACGCGCATCGGGTCCGGCGCCCAGAGAGGTCAGGGCCGCCGTCACCATGTCGATTGCTGTGCTCGGGCGGTCGCTGTCCGCGCAGCCCGGCAGCAGCAAGAGCAACCGCTCACCCCAAGCGTTTCCCTGGTCTGCCTGGTGGGCGGCGGCAACAAGTTCCGGCCAGGCGAGCGCGGGCCCTCGGAGACTGGCCTCTACTCCGCGAGGCGCGGGAGCTCTGCTTTGGCAGCGATGCCTGCCCCTTGTCGTGCGTCGGAGGTCATGGCGTCGTCGGCTGCCGGTCGGAATGCGCCGAGCGGAGCCAGCGGCGGTGAGTGGCTGTGGCTATCCCGTGCACCAGGCGAGCGAAGCCGGCTGCGCCTTCCGGGTCGTCAGCGCGGCGGACAGTGGTGAGGATCGGGTGGGCCTCGTCGAGCTCGACGCCGGCACGCAGCATTACGAAGTGCATCACCAGGCCGCCCAAACGGGCGTTGCCGTCGTCGTACGGGTGGTAGAACGCGACGTCGAGATATGTTCGGGCCGCGCGGGCCGCCACCGGGATCGTCAGGTCGGCGGCTTCCGACAGGCACGACTCGTACCGCTGCTGGGTGTCGGCGTGTAGCCCGTACCGATCCCGGCCGTTCTTGGCGAATGCCGGGCCCCGGCGGAAAGCGGCGGCCGGGATGCCACGCAGCATCGCGTTCCAGCGGGCCGTCAGGTCCGGGGTAAGGCCGACTCCGGCCGCTGCCGTACACCCGACGTCGCCGTACGCGGCCAGCAGCAGACTCTGCCGTCGTTGGTCATCGCCGATCGTGGCATGAGCGACGAACCCGTCCCGGAGAGCCCGAACCGGGGTTTGCAGGTGCGGAACGACTTCGCGCCAGGGTACCTGCTCGCGGACCCGCTGCCAGGTCGTGAGCTGGTCAGGCACCGGCCACCTGCCCGGCCAGGCGCTCGGCCACCGATGCGACGAGTTTCCGGTCCGGCTCTGCCCAGCTGGCGAACCGGCCGCCGATCGCGTGTTCGAGCAGCTTCCCGTGCTCGCTTGCGGCGATGCCGGCCGCTTCGAGGAACCAGCCGAGGACGGTGGTGCAGCAGCCGTACCAGGCGGACTCGTACCGGGTGCGGTCGCCAACGGCGGTCACCAGGTGAGCGACCGCGCGTTCCCAGCCGTCCAGGTCATCGGCGGCCAGCGGGAGGAATCGGTCGAACCGTTCGGCGATGTCCTGCAACCAGTCGCGCCACTCGATCAGTGCGGCGGCGACGGTGGCGGCGGTCTGGTCCGGGGTCGCGACCGAGTGCGGGAAGCAGCACCAGTTGCCGACCGGCCCGCCGTCGAGGTCGCCCTCGCCGACCGACCAGCGCCAGCCGACCGTCCACACCCCGTACCGTTCGGTGAAACCGATCGATACGCTCTCCAGCCACAGGTCCCGTAGACGCCAGTCCGCGTCCTTCGCCGGAAGATTTTCGGCCGTGACCAGTTCGGCGGCCACGGCCGCAACCGATGCCGGATCGAAGTCCCGGTCTCGCGGGTCGACGTCGACCCAGCTGAGGCTTGCCGGGTGGGGAAAACTCCGGCTGAAGTGTGCGGGGTTGAAGCGGCTGATACCAGGCGCCTTCACCGCCCGCCAGGCCACCGGGTCACCACTGCTGTCGGTCGTGGCCGGCGCCGCCCCGGCGAACCGGCCGTAGGCGTCGGTGGCGAGTTCGACAGTCAGTTCGTGCCAGGCCACCAGGGCTCGGGCGAGGCGGTCCAGGGTCTCGGCCGGCGTCGTGATCGCCAGCTCCACGTTCCACCAGATCGGGATGACGCCGCGGCCGGGGTAGTCCTCCATCACCACCGTGTGCTGCCAGCCCACCGCCCACTCGCCGAGCCGCTCGACCAGAGCCGCCGTCATCCGATCCCACCAGAAATCGGCAAGCCGCCAGTCGGTGCCGGCCGGCGGGACCTCGGCGGCCGGGGGCAGCGACCGCACCAGTTCGGCCACACTGGCCGGATCGAAATCGGGGCGCATGGCAGGGTCTACGTCACGCCAGGTAAACAGCCTAAAATCGGGCAGTTCGATACGATCAACCGTCAACGTGGTCAGCCTTCCGTCGGGCAGCCGCCCAGGATATCCGTTCGAGTGCACCGGCTTGAGTACGCGCCGAGGATAGGCACGACTAGCATCGCTCGCGTACCTGCCAGCGCGACGCCGCGAATCAGGTCCGCGACGACGGCCGCCCGAGTCTGATCCGGTGCACGAATTTGCCGCTGGTCGTGTGCGCCAGTGCCAGATCGTCCGTCACCTTCGGTAGCCGCCGAAATCAGCGTAGCCAGCTACGAGGACGTCCGGACGTGTCGATGTGTGCGCCGCCGTATTGCTGTCGCGCCCGTGCTGGCGTCGCCGTATGGTCGCCGCGTGGACAGTACGCCGCTCCGCGTCGACCGGGCCGACGTGCGGCAGACCGACGACGGACTCACGCTGATCCTCGGCGCCGCAGGTGTCCACGTCATGCTGATCCGGCTGCGCTACGACGGCTGGGCGGACGAGGTGATCAACAGCGCCGGATCGGTCGCGAACGGGTCGGGCGCTTGGACCCTCATCGGCCACGAGCTCTCCCTCGAACTGGGTACACAGACCGCCGCGGCCCTCGGCTTCCCGCGCGACTGCCGCCTAGACCTCGACATGGACGCCGCCGCGATCCGACGGGTCCGTGCCGCACTCCTGGAGATCCTGCAATCCGCATGCTTCGTGGTTGACGCCCCAGAGGGCCGCATCGCCGGCTGAAGTCCGCAGCAGGACGAGGAGCTGATTCTGTTCTTACCTGCGCAAAATCGCGATCATGATCAGGCGTTCGGATCTGCCGCCTTTCGTGCTCCCAGGCAGACGACGAGCCGTCACGCTCGGTGTTCGGGCGTCCCGTGGTGCCGGCATCCTGAACTGCCGAGATGAGTGTGCGTCTACGGTGGATCGTGCTTCAAACTTTGGCAGACGAGGTGCGTACCGAACTGGCAGCCACGGGCCTACCGGTCCTCCCAGACAACTATGACGTTCTTGCCGAGGAGGCCAGTGGTGTCTCGATCGAGCTTGACGAAGGAGGCGTGTGGGTGTCCTGGCAGATCAACAGCCCGCTGAGCGAGGCTTCGGCGCGTGCGTTCAAGGTCGGCGCGTGGCGTCCTGACAGTCCTGACGGGTTTGACGGTCATCCCGCCATGCACCACTGCGCAGTCGTCCGGGACGCCATGCAAGAAGCCTTGAAGACGATCCTGCGGTCGCTCGGATACGGCGTCCAAGTGGATGCGGACGAATACAGACCGGGTGAACTGCTGGTGTCAGCACGCGCACCCGGACCGCACTGGCGAGATCCCGCCATGCCACCGTTGGCCGGCTCGGCTGGTTACTCGCCAGGCGTCCGAGTGCGGCTGCTTTCAGGTGATTTCGCAGGCTCCGTAACCACCGTCGTCAGCGGCACGTATCGGTTGTCCGCCTCGTCCGGGCCACCCCTGCGTTACGCCGTCAAGCATCCACAGGGCGAAGGCGAGCTGAACGTCGCGCCAGAGGATCTAACCTTGGCCGAGGGCGAGACATAGCCTCGAAATGCCTCGTGGCTGACCGACATGGGCAGGGGGTGGCAGACAACCTCATCTGCCGCCGACCGGGCGCGCAGGCGAACCACGAGCCGTCACGTTCGGTGTTCGGTCTGGGCCCATGTCGTGCCCGACATCCTGACTGCTGAGGAGCAGGGCAGTTGAGACGCCAGCCGTTGGACGATGGCCGGCTGTGTGGCCGAGCCAGTTGTCCGCAGGCTGAGGTGGTACTTTGCTGCGATGCCGGTCGAGCCCGTGACGGGTATGGCACCGATGCCGCTGGATGGTCCGGATGATGTTGCCAAGCTGATGGAACTTCTCCAACGGCCTGACTCGGACGCCCGAGGGCTCGGTGACCATCTCGCTTTCCTCGCAGGGACGCAACCGGAGTTGTTCCGGCCGTACCAAGAGGCAGTCATTACCGGCATGCTGGGACGGTTCGGTGTCAGCTTCGCGGACCAGTGTGTGCTGTTGGGTGGTGCACCGGATCAGTGTGTGGAGCACCTGGCGCGGAGGTTGCGTCATCACTGGTCGTTCGGTGACGCGTGGGCGCTCGCCGCGATCGGCAGTGCTGCCGCTCTGGAGGCGATCGCAGAGGATGTGCGCAACGGCGGAGACCGTGAAGAGTATGAGCTCTGCGGGGTCTGGGTGCCGCCGACAGGACCGGCACGAATCCGGTTCTCACTCCATCGCCGCGCCGTTTGTCTGCAGCCCGTCAACGGGCCGGAAGAACTCGCGGCCGTAGATCACCCCGTGGGACTGCCCGTCGATCAGGTAGCGCAGGGGCCTTCGGCCACCCTGATCTCCTGGCACTACCTGTCGTTGCGCCACACGGATGTGCCGGGCCTGCCAGCTTGGCCGGCTGACCGTGTCCACCTCGTCGGGGTACGGGCCGGATACCCGTGGACCCTCCACGCGGGTATTGACAACTACGGTCGCTACCACAACGCGGCCGTGACGTACGACGAGCCGCCTGCCGTCGAGGAAGAGGAGACCTACCGCTCGCTGGAGGTACCCGGCTTTGGATTGGGCTCCGTGGAACTGCGGCCCTACGACGCGGACCTCGTATATTGCAACGGTCACATCCAGCTGACCCCCGGTGTCGTCGGCACTGCCGGCGGCCCGCCGATCGGCCTCTACTCGAATCCGTCCTGCCCTTCCTGTAGCCGGCTGATGTTCCACGTCGTGACGGTCGAGAACCGGATCCGCGAGTACGGCGACGGCTGGCGCAGCCTCTTCATCTGCGAGGACTGCCAGACCGTGTCCTGCAACGCCACGGGATGGAACTGACCACCGGCCCTCAGCCCGCGATCTCTGCCCGCTACGGCCGTCCCGTTTCTACGGCCAGGTTCACGGTTCTGCCGCAGGTCGTACGCGCCGTTGCCAGCGAGGCCGTCACCTTCGGTAGCCGTGGACCCTAGCGCGGCTAGGTGCGTGGACGTCCGGTCGTGTCGAGGAGCGGATGCCTACGCTGCCGCTGTGGACGAGCTCTCGCATCAAGCCGGACCCAAGCCCGGCGACCGCGAGGACTTCCTAAAGGATGTCTCCTAACTCGGCGAAGGCGTGTTCACACGTGCCGGGCCGTCCATACGCGAAGACGAATGAGGTGTAGCCAATTTCTGCGGTGATCAATAATCCGACGGCGAGGCCGCCTGACCAGGTGAATCCTCGTCGTACGCTACGTCGCAGGATGTACCGCGGGATCGCCACGACCAGCGCGTACGCGCTCCATCGCCCGCAGCGCAAGGCGCCTGCGGCTCTCGAACGAGACATCGGACTCGTCCGCATCCTCCGTAGAGGTCTCGGGCAGCGCCGCGAGCACCCGCTCAAGGCCAAGGAGCTCGTCAACGTTGCCGGCCTCCAGGTCGCCCAGGGTCTGCCAGGTCCGTCTGCCGTTGGCAGCCTGCCCCACCGGCACGAGGGCTGCAAGCAGGTCTTCCAGTGTCCATTCCGGGGACTCGAGCAGCTCCCACAGGAGAATGTGGGTGCTCTCACGCCCGCGCAGATCCCAGAAGGCGTAGGCATACCGGGCGATGTCCGAGGCCACAGTTAGCTTCCGGGCCGACGCTGATCGTAGGTGTGCCTCGAGTGCAGCCGATACGACACGGCTCGCGTCCGCCAGCCATCCATGCCTCGCGGCGGAGGCGTTACGCTTAGTCTTCCGGAGTAGATCCGCAGCGAGAGCAAGCTCCGAGGGCCCGCAGGCGGCCAGTGTGTCGAGGCTAGCCGCATCCGCCCGATCGACGATGCGCAGCGCGGTGCTCAAGACCTGTCTATCGGCGGATAGTGCAAAGAATCCCGACCGCTGCTGCGCAGCGGTGAGATAGTTCCGGCCCAGCAAGGCGAGGGTCGAATCGACGGGCAGGGGCTCCTGCTCGTCGGCCCGCGAGAGTTTTTGCACGGCCTTGGCAGCGTCCTCTTCGAGCCATGCCTGGAACTGGTCTAGCGCAAGGCCAACTTGGCCGTTGCGCAGCTCGGCAGCGGCGGCCGCAACCAGTTTGTCGGGCAGGTCACCGGCGGGCACCCCGACCTGTGTGTAGCGGTCGAAGAACTCCTCGCTGTCCACGCCGCGCCGCCGCCGCACGTCCTCGCGGAACTCAAAGGAGTAGGAGGTGTTCTCTTGGGCGCCGCGGAGGTACAGAAACAGTACGGCGAGGAGCGCGGCGATGCCGTCGGGATGCCGTGGTCTGCCCTGCTCGCTGATCAGATGCTTCCAGCGGTTCCACCGCTCGGCGTTCGTCTCTGTCCCCCGGCTCACCGCGAGATCGGAGCCAAGTAGCTCGTCCCTGGAGTGAACGACCAACTCGTAGACGTCGCGCTCGAAGGTGCGTAGAAACGTCATCAACAGGAAGTCGACGAAGTCGACTTCCCCGTCGACCTCCAGCCAGAATGCGTCAACCTGAGTGAACAAGCGTTTGACGGCCCGGGGCTGGTTGAGGTACAGCGTAAGGCAGTCGGACCATGCCGCCCCGAGGCGCTCCTGGTCGGCCGGCCCAAGTTGAAAGCCGTGCGCCGCGCAAATGCCGTCGATGCCCTGGTCGACCAGACCAATCTTTTGGTCCTCGAGCAGCGGCGGGATGTCAAGCCGCACCTGCACCATCTTCTCCAGGTACTGCCGCGCACGCCCTGGGTCCGCGCCTATCAGCTTGGTGTGCTGAAGGACCTCAGACAGCGTCTCCTCGTCATAGGCGAGCAGGTAGTAGAGATTCGGCAGCCGACCGATCAGCCTGACCAGCTTGAACGTCAGCAGCAGTTCATCAGGTTGCAGCCGATCCAGATCGTCGAGAATCACCAGCACCGGCTGGTCCAGTGCGGCCAACGCCTCCGCAGTGCTCTTCCGGAGCCGCTCGGGGCTTCGATCGCCCTTGATGAGCGCCGCCGTCGCCGTCACGGCGCCAGTGGCATCGACGCCGGCTAACGAACCGATGGCGCCCGCCGGGGCAAGTCGGTCGACCCACTCACCCAACGTCTGGCGCCGGTCCGGACCCATGACCTCGTCGGGCACCGCGTCGCGAATCTCGGCGAAGAACCCCGCGACCGCGCTGTCATACGACGAGTACATCCACGGATTGTGCCGGGCCAGATACCACCCTCCCGTCCGCAGCCGCTCCTCGATGCCGAGCAAGAGACTCGACTTGCCGCTTCCCCACGGCCCGACAAGTGCAACGACCGCACTATCCGACTGCTCCGAGACGGCCACGACGGAACGCGTCAGCTGATCGGCCAGCCGCCCGCGGTCGAGCCGGTCCTGCCCGGCCCCCACCGGATCGTCGGCGTACAGGTTCCCGTGGGCTGGCGACCGCAGCCGCCCCACACCGATCGCCTCCCCCTCGTCGCTCGTCTTGGCCCGGCGGAACCACGCCATTTTGGCGCTCCTCGTGGTATCGACAAGTGCGAGCCACCGATCCTAACCGCCGGCCTCGGGCATCATGCTCATGGCATGCCACTCCTAAACACGACGAGGATCGATGCCGCGCGCTTCTGCCGCCGACGGTGCGCGGCGGCGCGCCGCCCACCATCACACACCGTAGCGGCCTCTGTCGTCGCTCAACATCTTGATCGGTCGATGAGCGTGCACCCGATCACCGGTGGATGGAGGACACACACCAGTTCCGGTGCCGCCTCCCAGCCCTCAGCCAGCCCACATCACCAAGCCGACACGCAGAGCGAAAGCAGAGGCGTCCTCACCTTCCTGGGCCGTTCACAGCCAGCAGATGACTGCCGCCGTCCGATGCCAGCGCGTCCAGACGGTACGTTCCCGAGATCCGGCAAGATCTTCTGGTTCGAGCCTATCGGGCGACCGCACAAAGCCCGGGTTGCTCCCACGGCGACGGCGGTGCCCCAAAAGGGGGTCAGCGCAAGTCTGCAATCCAGCTGCCAACCGTGTGGCCGAGCATCCTGGCCGACGCGGCCTCCTGCGGGATGCGCAGCCCTCTGACCAGCAGATCTTCGACCGTCGCCGCTGGTTTGCCCAGCCAGCCCGCGAGCTCGATGGCCCGGTGCGGGTCCACGGGTCTCTGCCCTGGTTGCGGAAAACCTTGATCGAGTAGCAGTTGGTACAGGCCGTGGGCTGGGCGTATAGGAGGTAGATTCTCGGCGGCGGCCGACACCGCGGCCGATGCTGGGATGCGCAGCCCGTCGGCGTCGAGGTCGCCAAAGTAGGCGACGTCGCGCACCTCGGGTAGTTCGCCGATGGTGAGCACCGATGCCTCGAAGGCCGCGCCCGCACCCCATGCGATGTGCCCGACCGCACTGGAGGCGGCGGCCAACGCCCTGCGCAGGGAGTCGAAGGTGTCGGCGTTCTCGACGACCAGCAGGATTGGGCCGTCGCCGATGCGGCGGACGGGAAGCGGCGGATGGGATCGGAAGGTGCGCAGCATTCGCAGGGTGAGACGGTCCGGTCCGAACAGCGACGTGCCCAGCAGAGCGTCGAGTCGCTTCTCGTAACCGAACAGATCCAGGGATCGCTCTCGCAGGGGCAGGAAGTCGTTGTCCCGGCCGTGGTCGCGCAGCCAGGTGTTCACGACTTGAAGTACGCCGACCTGCCCGACGGTGAGCCGCGCCGTGGCCGCCCAGGCGAGCTCCGGGCGCCACGGCACCGCCAGAGCGAGCGCGGCGGCGGACATCGTTGCCGTTGGCTGAGACATCGTCAGCCTCGCCGGCAGCGGCGGTTCGGCCGTTCGGTCGAGGTTCCTCGACGTCGTCACCATGCCGGCCGTGGCCAGTACGGCGATCGTGGCGGCAAGATCAGCGCGGCGGGTCGGCCGGGCGGCTGAGGCCGGGTCAGCGCGGGCGAACAGCGGCCAGAGCTCGGCGAGCGTGATGGTGCGCCTGCCCCAGGCTTCAAGCTCGGCGGCCAGCCGCGCGGCGCGCGGGCTCAGCGGATGGTCAGCTGGCGACGCGAGGTAAGTCCCGACGCTCATACGGGCCTGCGGTAGACACGCGTGGCGGTGACCGTACCCAGCGCGGTCCCGCTCGGCGATGGGTCATCGTCGGCGAACGGCTCGGGCAGTTGGCGACGCACAACCTCGGCGACGCGAATGTGTTTCAGTCCGGCCCGCAGGTCGGCGTCGTTGCGCATCCTCACCCACAGGGGGAAGGCCGACAAGGCGCGATCGTCGGACAGCCCGGTCGTGTACACCAGTTGCACGCCGAGCGCCGCCGCGACGCCTTGTTGCAGTTCCAGCAGGTATTCGGCGCTGGCCTTGCCGATCGGGTTGTCCAGGAACAACACGCCAGAGTGCCGGGCCCGAATCTGACCGCGTTCGTTGGCCCGCAGGGCCGCCATCGTGCAGTAGAGGACGATGGCAGCGGTCAGCTCCTGCCCACCGGAGAACACCTCGTTCATGTTCTCGATCGGCACTCGTTCGTCACGCAGGACCGCGTCGGGTTTGAGGAGGTCGACGAGAAAGCCCTTCGGCACGGCTGCCTCGATGCTGCGCAGCAGCAGAGCAAGGCCATCCCGCTTTGGTGCAGATGCGCCGCCGGCCCGTCCGGTGGCCGTAGCGGACAACTCGTCCACGACCTCACCGACCCGGGCGGTGAGCAGGCTCGGATCGGGTTCGGCGAAGCGAATGCGAAGGAACTCTTTGCCTTCCCATTCGCCGAGCCCGGAGGGCAGTTTGGAGAGCCGCGATGCGGTTCGCAAGGTTTTGAGCGCGCCGTCGACGAGCGCGGCCAGGCGGTCGACGATTAGTTTGCGGTGCCGGCTGGCGGAGTCGAGGTCGCTGGTGAGGGTGGCCAGGCGCTGTTCGAGTTGGGTGGCGAACTCGCCCGCGCGGGCCGCCAGCTGTTCCCGGTCGAGGCCGACAAGGGCGCGCCGGGCGACGTTGGTCATCGCCTCGAACTTCGGTTCGCTGGCCAGACGCACCGCCACGTCGACGAGCCGGATGACCTCCTGATGCGTGCTCCGTTCGGCTGCCATGGTCTCCCGCAGCCTTTCCTGCGCTGCCACGGCGGCTATGCGGGCTTGCTCCGAGGTGCCGGCGTACGGTTCGACGGAGCCGGTATCCAAGTCAACGTCGGGCTGGTCCAGCCGGGCTGCCAGGGGCTCACCGACCGCACCGAACGCACGGGTCGCCTCGCCGGCGTCGCCAGCGCGCTGTTGCAGGCGAGTTGCCTCGGCGAATGACTCCTCGTAGCGTTGCTGGCCGGCCCGCTGGTCAACGATCGCTGCCGTCAGCAACTGCCGGCCGTGCTCAACACTGGTGGGCCGGCGTTCCTCGGGCAGCTGGATCCACACGTTGCGGTTGTCCGACGGTGTCACCGCTTTCAGCTCTCCGGTGACCACACCGACCTTTTCTTTGGCGGCGCTCATGGCTTCGTCGCAGCGAGTCCGTTCACGCTTGGTTCGGGCGATGGCGGCTTGCCGACCGGCCGCATCCGCGCCGTCTGGACTTCTCAGCAGCTCCGATGCGCGGGCGATGTCGTCCTGGTCGTGGCCGTTGACGTCGGCTCGGAGCCGTGCTGCATCGGAGTCCGCGGTGTCGGCTGCGGCGCGCAGGTCTTGGCCGACCTCGACCGCGGCGTAGGCGGCTGCCGCAGCCCGATAGGCGGAGCGCAGCATCGGGATGTCGTCGGCTGGCACTGTCGCGGCGTGCTCACCGGTGGAGGTGACAACGTCGCCCATTTCGGCACGGTGACGCTCGGCACGGGCGCTCGCGTTCTCGGCGGCAAGTGCGGCCTCGGTCGCCTGCTCCTGCGCTCGGTCGCGTTGTTGGGTCAGTTCTTCGGCGGTCCGCTCGCCCAAGGCAATCGCATCGTCGATTTCGGGCAGTCGTTTGCGCTGCTCTTCGGTAGCCGCTACGGCTGTCGCGAGCCGGTCCAGTTCCCCCGCCCGGTCAGCGGCGGCCCGTTCGACCGGGCGAAGATCATGGAGCTCGTCCTCCATCCCTTCACAGAGCGTCGCAGCCGCTTCGGCTGCTGCAACGGCGATTCCGTCGGCTTCCTCGGCATCCGCCAGCTCCTGCGCACGGGTGGTGAGGGCCTCGCGTAGCTCGTCGAGCCGTCCAGCAGGACAACCTCGCCGCCAGGCGGTCAGCTCAACCTGAACCTCCCGAAGGCCCGTCAGCGTGGCGGTGACAGAGTTGATCTCGCTGCCGCGGAGTTCCATCGTCTCGCGGAGTTGGCCACGTTTAATCTCCGCGGCCTCGGCGTCGAACAGCGCCGGGTTGGGCTGCACGACGAACTGCTCGTCGACGGCATCGGCCGGATCGAAACCCGGCTGCTCGGCGACGGTGGTCAACATGCGGGCGCCGGTGCCGACGGCCACCGCGGCAGCCGGGAGCAGTCGCGCGGCGTTCAGCGCTTGGCGGGCGGCGGGCATGGCGGCGGGGTCAACGATGACGACGCCGTCGGTCAGCTGCGGATGCGCTTCGATCACCTGGCCGCGCGCGGCGGCGGGCACGTTCTCGGCTAGGTAGCGCCAGCCGGGATGCGCTCCGATGCCGGCGGCTCGCAGGGCTTCCAGGCTTGCCTCGACCTCGACGCGCGGCGGGAGCAGGCCGCCGTCGCCGAGCGCGTCGAGCAGGCGCTGGTCCTCGCGCTGAGCGTCGCGTAGCTCGTCGAGCTCCAGCCCGCGTTCCACGTCGTCGTCGTGCAACCGCTCGGCCAGCGCGTCGGCGCTGTCGTCCAGCATGTCGATGTCGACGACATCGGTGGACAGCGCCACCTGGACGAGCTCGTTCGCGGTCAGCCGGGCGGCCGGGTCGAGGACAGCTTGAAGATGCCGGTTGGCATCCTCGTGGCGACCGCGAGCGACGCTCAACGCCTCGCGTGTTTTCTGAGCGGCCTTCGCGGTGTCACGAACGGCGCCCTTCGCGCCTTCGAGCGCCTGCTCACCCTGTTCTATTCGCTCGGCAATGAGCCTGGCCGTCTCCTGCGCCTCGGACGATGCCTCCGCCACGCCCTGGCCCGCCGCGAGCAGGCCTGCCGTGACAGCGGCCTCCACCTTCGCCCGGCTGTTAGCGACCTCTTTCATGATCGCCTTTTGTTCGGCCCGCTGCCGCTCGACCTCGACGAGCGCTTGTCTACCTTCCTTGTCTAATTCTGCGGCGTTGCCCAAGTGCGCCGCCGCGAGCTCGTTCCGTCGGTCTCGCTCGTCGCGGGCGGCTGCTGCCTCGGCGTGCAGCTTGCTCAGTAACGCACCGGCAGCTCGGTCGCGAGCGTCCAACGCCGGCCGGGCATCACGTTCGGCCTGGGTGATCTGTTCAGCGAGCCGGGCAGACTTCTGCTCGGCCGCCGTCTTGCGTTCGATCAGGTCGGCAAGTGCCCATCCGCGCAGGTCGGCATCGGCCGCGTCACGCCCAGCTTTCGCCTGATCATGCGCTTCTTGAGCGTCGGCGCGTTCCAGGACGAATGTCTGCCGGCGGGTCTCGTTGACGACGTCGCGCGCCCGATCGCGGTCGCCTTCCCGGGCAGTGGCAGTCGCCGCGGCGTCCTTGGCCAGCTGGCGCAACCGCTGCGTGGAATCGGCTTCGGCCGCCTCCCGAGCCCGGACGCGCAGCAGCAGCGCGGTCCCGTCGTGGACGGCGCTCTCGCGGCCGGTGCGCACGGCGCGATGACGCTCGTGGGCGTCCGCCACCGGCCGCAACGCCGCCACAGCACCAGCCGCGAAGTCACGCTCCAACAGCATCGCGTGTCGATCGCCGACCGTTCGCGCGTAGCTGTCGAAGTTTCCCGCGACGCTCACCGCGTCCTCGGCGTCGAGGACGATTTTCAGCAGCCATTCGACGAACTCCCGGCTGGACTTGAACTTGAACGCGCTGGCCGCGTCGCCCTCGTCCGCGTTCATCCGTCGCTGGATCCCGAACAGGTCCGGTTCGATCCCGGTGTCTCGCAAATGGTCGGCCCAGGCGCCTACCTCCGCGCCGACCCAGGTCAGCTGAGTGATCGGTGCCGCGCGATCAATCTCCTGAAGCGCCTCGCGGAACCCCTCCAATCGCAGCCGCCGGCCGTCGGCCGTGAACGGCAGGGTCTCGATCTCCACGCCGTGGTGCGGGCGCAGCGACCACCAGTGTTCGGCCAGCCGGTCGGCGGCCGAGCCGCTCCGTCGCCGCTGCAGCGTCTTTCCGGTGATGACACGGTCACCGGTGCGGACATGCATCCATTCCAGGACGATGTGTGCGGCATCGTCGCCGAGGACGAACTTCTCCATCACCGCGGCCGACCCGCCGACGGCGTTGCGCCGGCCCGGCAACACGACGGAGAAGAGCAGCTTGAGCAGTACGCTCTTGCCTCCGCCGTTCTCGAGCAGGAGCAGGCTGTACGGACTGGGGCGCCGCACGGTCGTACTGAACAGGCTGCCCTGCCCGGCGATGATCTGCCCCACACCGGACAGGTCCAGCGTGACGTCCGTATACCGGGCCCCGCGCGGGCCGACACAGAACAACCGGACGCGGTTGAGCTCGTACATCGTTTTCTCCCTACATCTGCGCCAGCGACTCGGCCGTCCAGCCGACCGTGACGGTCCCGGTGCCATCGCTGATCTCGGTGATCCCGAGCCGGAGCAGCTCCTCGAACATCACCACGCCGGCCTCGCGGACCTGGGTGCGGTAGCGCGGTGTGGTGCGGAAGGTGCCGCGGCGTTCATCGCCCGTGCGCACGAGAAGTCCTTGATCGGCCAGGAAGGTCAGCGCCTTGCTCACGATTCCCGTCGTGCTGCTGGCCAGTTTGCGGCCGTCGCCGGTGCTACCGGTTCGTGCCCGCCGGGTGTAGACACGCCAGGCTGCCTCCAGCCCCGGCTGATCGGTCGCGACGTCCGCGGTGTCGGTTTCGACGGCCGCCTCGGCGAGACGGCCGGCCGCTTCACGAACGAACGCTTCGACGCCGTCGACGGTGATCCGACCTAAATAGGTCTCGTTGGCCAGGTCGGCCGGCCGGGGAAAGGCCAATGTCGCCGCGCCTAGATGGGCCAGGGCGTGCAGGACCCGCTCGGACGCTTTGCCCTCGCCTCCGGTGCGGCGGGCGTAGTCGGTCATCTTCACCGCGAAGACGCTGTCCTCGGTGGAGCCGACCACAATGCCGCTGCGGTCGCTGATCTCCAGGACGACCAGGTCGAGTCCCGTAGCGACCGCCTGGACCGCCGCCGCGAAGTCGTCATCGGTGCGGGCGCGCAGGACGAGGTCGCGGTACGTGTCATCGCGAGCCGGTACGAGCTTGGGTCGGAACCCGTAGCCAATCAGCCGGGCCGCATCTGCCGTGAGCTGCGCTGCGGTTGTCACGCGGCGTCCTCCTCCGGTATCGACGTCGAAATACGAGAAACGGGGCGGTCGGCGGCGTACACGCGCTCGATGGCGGCACGCGCCACGAGGAGGTCGGCTCCGCCGTACTCCGGATCGTGCAGTGGCGTGCCATCGTCAACGGCGATAAAGACGCTGGATGCTTGATGACGCATCGCCGGGTTGATTTCCTGCGCGGCGAGCGCAATGACCCGGACCACGACGAGCGCGGCGAGTTCGGGGTGCCGGGTGCGGGCCTCTTCCAGTAGGCCGGACAGCCTCCGCGGCGCCTCCACATCCAGATCGAGCAGGTCGTCGAGCAGCTCGTAGCACTCGGCCGGGAAGGCGGATTCCTCCACGACCTCGTCGAGGTCGGGGTCCTCGATCTCGCCGCCGAGCAGCTCCCGCTCGGTCGGCGCGGTCACCAGCGCGGTGAACAGGTCGACCAGGCGCAGCGCCGACGGAACCCGCACGCCGACGCCACGCACGAAATACGCGGCGAGGACCTCGTCGGCATGTGCGACCGGCAGCGCGAGGACCGGCAGGAGTAACTGGGCGTGCAGATCCAAGGCTGCCCCGGCGCTCCCCGGGGCGAACGTCTGCCGGTCCTGCTGCGCCCGGAACCGCCGACCCGCGCCCTGCAACGCTGCCTGCAACTGTTCATGCCGGCGCAGGCAGTCACGGACGACCTCGACCAGTTGGGCGGCCTGCAGCTTGCGGGCCGCGGTATCGGCGGTGTCACGCGCCTCGGTGATGTTGACGAGAATCGCGTTCTCCGCCTTGTAGCGGGCCTCGATGTGCTCGATCGCCTCGGCGATGAACTGCGGGATCTCATGCAGCCAGTCGACGGTGCGCACATCGCGCTCGGTCGCTTCCAGACGCCGGCGCAGCTTCTCCCCGTACTGAATGGTTCGGTAGCGGGCGGCCTGGGCGGCAGCCTGAGCGTCGGACAGCCGGCCGCGCCTGATCAGCGTCTCCAAGCGCAGGTCTGCGGCGATCTGGGCCGACTCGATGTCGATTTCGAGCGCACCGACGAGCACGTTGACTGCCTCGTTCGTGGCCCGCAGGAAGATCCCGCCGTCCGGCCCAGAGACCTCTTCCAGCAGCTTGAAGTCGAACGCGTAGCGGCTGTAGCTGCCATCGCCGGCGGTCATGCCGTACAACGCGCGGAAGCCCCGGTCGGTCGAGCCGACGTTGAGCAGGTTCTCCAGCACCCACCGGGCAACCCGTCGGTGTTCGGCTTCGTCATGGTCGGGCGCCTGACGAGCGACAAAGCAGGAAAGATCAGTTTCAATACGCTCGGGCGGAGCCCCCGCGTCGAAGTCCATCGCCAGGGTGACCAGATCGATAGCGTTCAGCGCTAGCTCGCTCATCTGGTAGACGGAGAAGTCCCCGGTCTGGACCTGCGTCTTGCGGTTGTCAAGATCGTGTAACGGTGCAGTGCAGGCCAGCGCCTTGACGCGCTGAGCAAACCCGACATCACTCACTGTTTCCACCACGGTGGGGACAGTAGCGCGGGAATGTGACAGAGAATACGGCCGCAGGTTCATACTAAACTTGCGAACGGGGGACGCCGGCGCGGCCGTTCTTGCCGCACGCTTCGGGCCCAGCCTCGGCACCGCGACCAGCCAGCCTTACTCCCGCCGCGCTCGTCGCCGGCGCAAGCATTCCCAACTCGGTCCGCGCGGGGGCGCCGCTTCGCGGGCACGGTAGTGCCGCTTGCCCTGGCTCACCATCTCGGCGAAGCAAGCAATGACCAGCCAGCAAGGGCCGCCCATGCCGGTCAATCCTGAATTTACACAGTCAGCGCGGGGGCGAAGCGCCAAAATCATCTGGTTTCAGCCCAGCGGGTAGATCGGACGCATGTGGACCGATGTGGCACAACCCGAACCGCATTCACTCTGCAACCACCACCCGGCAACCTATCGGGCTCGTAGATTCGGTGCAGGTCTGTGGCGTCGACGCGCACAGCCGATGGACCCGGCGACGGCTGTCGATGTACGACCGGTACAAGCTCCGCCCCGAAGTACAGGAAGCGGTACGTGGCCTGTGGCTGACCAACCTGGTCCAGAAGGTCATCCGGCAGATCGAGTCTGCCGGCGGGGCTGGCTCCGGCAGTAACCAGCAGGTCGCGGACATGGTGGCCCACCGGAACCTGGGATCAGACTCTCGCCGCTCGCCCGGGGCGGAACGTCGTGGTCGAGGTGATGGATTTCGGAGCCCAGAGTCGTGGTGTCCATAGCATCAGGTTCTGATTGCCACTCCAGCCAGGATCGCAGCGGCGATCAGGATCGGCGACGCGTAGCCAACAAAGATCAGCGCTTTGTCTCTGGCCGTGCGCGGTTTCAAGTACTCGTCAGGCCCAAGCACGTTAGGCCAGCCATCGCGATACTCGACTCGGTGCCCATCGGGAACCTGGAGGTGCACCGTCGGACGGTTCATACTGGAGACAATGGCGTGAATGCCGTAAACGGGAAGCCACCAGCCACCCGTGACGATCGAGAGAAGTATGTGGGCTGCGTGCCACGAACGACCGAGGCCGCCAGCCTTAAGAGTGAGTGTTCGCACCGTCGGCACCGTACCGGTCACAACTCGAGTCGTTTCTGCTTCGTCGGGTTACCGACTGGAGAATGCCCTGTCCTACCGACGAGACCATGGACACGCGATCCGACCATCACGAGCTAAGTAGGCCTGTCCGTTCGGTACCGGTCCCGCCGCTGCGCGCACTCAACCGTTCGCGTGACTCCCCTACATCCGCAGCGACCGACGCAGAGATCAATCAAATGTGGACTGATGGACCTCACCGGGCCGGCAGTCTGCATCTTCCGGAAGATCGAATCTCACGTGCACGACCCCGCACGGCTACGCCGCCGCGACCGCGGCGAGCCTTCCATTCACCGCCCCATCTGACCAACATCGACGACGATCCCCCACTACGCCGTCTTCGCCGCGATGCGCCTGACCGACGTGGCTCTCGATAATCCCGGAGCTCCAAACCTGCGTCAGGCCGGCGACGACGGCGTCGCGGTCTCTGTCCAGTCCGGCGGCGAAGCCGTGTAGTTCGGGGAAGCCGACGGCCCGAAGGCCCGGATGGAGAACCAGCTCAACCCCGCCCGCCGCAAGCTTGCCGTCGGCCGCCGGCACTACGGGTAGCACAGCCCGTCGAACGACAGACGCTGGCAGAGCTCTTCCTAAGCTCAGTTACGGTACGTCACTGACAGAAGCGGCGACGATTTGCGGTCGCGGCGTGTGGCGAGTTGTTGGCGTCGAGGTGGATCGCTGCGTTGGCCGGCACTGTGAGAGTTGTGTGAGCGTCAGAGCTTTGGGCCGATGGCACCATCACGCCATCTGTCACAGGTTTCGTCGTGTCAGCGAGCGGTGACAGAGGATCCGCGACTGCCACCGGTGCCTGGCGAGCTGGCACAGGTGGGCAGATGGCGACCTGCGCACCACCGCCGTGAGCGGGCCGGGTTGTCACAAAATTTGCTCTGGGGGCGCTGTGAGTGTTGGCGTCGTGTCACAGGTTGCGAGAGTGAGCCGTGTCAGAGCTGCCGCGAGCGCTTGTCACAGGGCAGGTCAACCTACCTTTACCAGAGCCTCTGTCATCAATCACAGTCGATGACATCTTTCGTGCACGCATCTCTGACAGGGGCCGGGAGTGAGCGGTGATCGGTTGTGAGCAACTCCGTCAGAGGTTCCGTGAGCCCGTTGTGGCGGAATCCGCTCGCTAAGTCCGTCTGACCGACGCTCGATGTCAAGGCCTGTCGAGGGCCAGGAGACCTTGCCGCACTGACACGCACTCACAGGCTGGCGGTGCCGCACGGTCTGCAATCCGCTCGTGTCCGACCGCTCGTTTGTCGGTGAGACATGGGCTGGCGTGCACTGTGAGTGCTGACCGAACGGTGTGAGCGGTTTGTGAGTGCGGCAAGTGTTCGCCAGGGATCACAAGACCCGGTTTGGGGGTGCGGGACTTTTCGGAGCTTTTACGCTCGCTGGTCCTGCCCGCCTCCGGGCGACGTGAGGCGTGTGTCAACGCCGTCCGGATCGTGACCATCGTGGTCCGCTTGGGCTCGAGGGCCACACCCTCCGAACTCGGCGAACATGACCTGACCCACCTGGACGCCTACACCGCCGCCGCCCGCCTCGTCGTGGACGGTAGACAGACGGTGGCTTCCACGATGCGTACCCGGGGACCGAAGCCCGTGGTCGGCGAGGCGACGGCCATCCGGCAGGCCGCGGACCGGGCTGTCCCCCGCAGGCCCTCAGTGGGATCGACGACCTCGTCGACACACTCAGCCGCAAGCCCGACGACGCTCGACGGACCCGGCCGAGAACCACCGGCCCCTAACCAGATTGGTCTTCTGTCAACGGTGGCGTCCACTGGGCCGTCAACCGGGCCGCGATCCGGCTCGCCCCAGGTCACCATTTCCGCTGCCGGAACACCGGCGACCTGGGCTGTCAGTGCCGCACGTGCCCCTGACAGCGCCACCTCAGCAATCACTGCCCGTCCAGACACCCTCCCGATAGGGAGGGACCCATTCCTCCCTGAGGAGCATCCGTGTATACCCGTGTCCCCTCACGTTCCGCCAAGCCCGACCCGCTCGCCGTGTTCAGTCGTATCGTTCTCCACGACCGTTCCTGCTGTCGCTGCTCGCCGAGCACTACCTGCTGTCCACCACCCCCAGATCGCCGCCGCCGCGTTCTTCGAGACCCGCGTCGCCGACTGCCGTCCGCGTCTGTCAGGAAACAAGGTCATCTGTGAGTGCGGCGAGACCTTGCGGTACGCACGCCGACACCAGCCGTCACCCCGCCGGGGTGACTCACAGTGCAGGTCAAAGCCCTATGCGAGGATCATGAGGCGACCCTCGTCTGACAGACCAGGGGGCTATCGTTCGTGGAACTACAACACCTCGCGCAGATCCACCCGGTAGGTCCCACCCTCGGACCCGCTCGCCGCATCCCGGCAAGTGACGCCCACCCGCCGCACGCCGGCCGGTCGGCCCACGCGCCCGCGACGACCTCCGACGGTCGCACCCACCAACCCCACCTCATCCGGCAGCACCGACGCCCCACACACCCTGCACGTCCGCTCCGAGACGGCCACCGGCACAAACTCGCGATTATCCGGGTACGTCGAGCCCAACCGCACGACAGAGGCGACCACCGGCACGCGCGGCCAGCTTGCCCCACCCACCCTGAGGTAGGGACCGCCCAGAATGGAGATCTCCTCGACGCGGCAGGCGCCACCGGTCCCGTCACCGATTCGAGCAGCCGCCACCGAACAGGTACACCGCCACCAGAACCCGGCTCCGCCACGGGAAAGCCAAGATTTCCACATCCCTGCATAGCGCAGGTGTCGCGACAAACGCCTGCCGCCCCAGGGCAGGGGCATCCGCTCACCGCTACCGGCCAGCAAGACGGCCGGCCTTTCCCTCTTTCAGCACCCGTTTGAGCAACGGCGCGGCGCCACCCACAAAGCCCGGCTACCGGCTACCGGTCAAACCGGCACCGCCTCCGAGACCTCCGCGAAAGCACCGCCCATTACGCGACGACTTGACCTTGATCGAGAGATGAGCGTCGATCGTAGTGGTCATCGTCCGAACCATGCCAGCAGGCAAGACGCAGCTGACATGTTCGGCCGGTGACCCCTGCCCGCAGCCCAGTGAGAGGTCACCACGATGCCCGACCGCAGCCGAACCCGTCCCTCCGACCTGGCACGCGTACCCGCCGATGTCACCGACCCGCTGCTGTGGCGACTCGCGGTCGACGTTCTCACGGCGCACCAGCCTGGGCCCGACAACCGCTGCGTGAACCTGCAATGCACCGACCAGGCGGGCCTCTGCTCCGCGGCCAGGCAAGCCCAACGCGCTATGCGGGCCGCACGAAACAAGACCACACCCAGTGCAACGCCCCAACCTCAGATGGCAGTCGCCGGGGTGCGAGCGCCGTCCGCGGAGCACCGGAGGCCCGAATGGTCCGTCGGGTGGTTCACCGCCAGTGTCGCCGCCACCTCCGGCAGGGCGATCCGCGCGGTTTGGTCGGGCAGCACGACGCCCATACGAAACCGGATCTCGGGCAGCTTGCCCCGCCGCGTCCCAGGAGCAACGCTCGCCGCTGGTGCTGCTTGAGCGCCCGCGCAGCCTGGGTTCTCGTACCTACTGGAGGCGCGTCTCGGGCGGTCCAAAGGAGGTGACCGCTTTATGGGGAGCGCCGTTCACCGGACGTCGGGTCCGTGCGGAGTGCGGAGTCGAGCACGCCGACCGCGTCGTCGGCGGCTGCGGTCAGCCGTCGCAGGGTCAGTTCGGGTAGCGTTCCGGCGCCCAAGCCCGACTCTGCTACAAGCTGGGTGAGTCGCTCGTACTGGCGTTGTGAGATGCCGTCGACGGGCTCTCGGAATACGAGTACGTCGCGTGCGGTGTACCCGTCGGCGGAGGCGATCGCTTCGTCGGCGGTCTGCCGGATTAGCTCTGTCGCCAGGTCGGGTCGCGTGCCGCTGGCGAGGGTGGCGATGGTGAGACCGAGGCGTGCGCGGTACGAGGCGTAGCCGGCCGCCGGTGTTCGTGCGGTGAAGCGGGCGGCGGCCTTGGTGAGGTGGTGCGCCATGACCGGGTCGTCGGGCTGCGTGCACATCACGAGCAGGCAGGTGCCGATCTCCTGTTCCCAGGGCTGGGTCGGGGCGCTCTGGGCGAGCAGTGCCCGTCCTCGGGTCAGCTCGCCTTGGGTGCAGTAGGCGATGATGGCGGCTTGGCGGCCCTCCATGAGGTGGACGCCGATGCCATGGTAGGCACGGGCGTGGTCTGCGGCTTCGGTCCAACGGTCGGCCAGTGCGAATGCGCGTACGCCTTCGCCGATGAGTTGTAGCCAGACCCATTCGCGAAGCTGGCGGCGTTCCTGCTGCTCGCCGGTCAGGTTGGCGAGGGGTAGGGAGTGGTCGTCCACGGTGAGGTCGCAGCGGTTGGTGATCGCTTGGTGCATTGCTTTGAGTAGCTGTAGTGCGTGGAGTGTCTGGTTGGCGCGGATGTGCAGGCGGGTGAGGTTCAGGACGGGTTCGAGCAGGTATCGGGTTTCGAGGATGGTCAACGGCCGGTCCGCGCGGCGGTACGCGTCGATGTGTTGCCAGCACAGTCGGCGGGCGAGGTGTGGCAGTCCGCAGTCGCTGGCGATCAGGGCGGCCTTGTTGAGGGCGTGTGCGGCGTCGGCCATCCCGTGCTCGGCCTTGTGAGCAGCGACCTGGACGGCGTCGGTGACCTCTCGGACGCGGGTTGGCAGGGCTGGGCAGGTGGGTCGGGGGCGGCCGAGGAGCGGGAAGCGTCGGACGGCGGCGGCGAGGGCGTCGTGGGGCATGGTCAGCTCCGGGGCAGGATGGCGGTCTTCGCCGCGTGCGCGAGGAGGCCTTGGGTATTCGCGGACAGGCCGAGGCGGTTCCAGTGGAAGATCACGAACTGGGCGAGAACGGCTCGTAGGCCACGGTCGAGTCGTCCGGCGGTGGCGGCTTCGCCGAGTTGCCGCCCGGCCCGGATGAATCCGTGCAGCCAGGGGGCGGCGTTGGCGGCGGGTCCGTCTGGGGCGAACAGCGGGTTGTCGGCTTGGACCGGGATGGTCAGCAGCGGCCGCGTCCGCTCCGCCAGGTTGTCGATTCGCGGCGTGTCCGCCGGAGCTGGTGCGGGGCGGATCTGGGTCACACGGTCGAAGACGTCGCCGGCTTCGAACCAGTCAAGGCCGGCGTGCTGTTGCAGTGCCCTGATCAGCAGCAGTGATAGTTCGCGGCGGCCGAGCTGGTGCGTGTGCTGGTGGGCGTAGGCGAGTACACCCCGGCTGTCGACACAATGCAGGTCGTGGATGAGGTCCATTCCGGCGGAGCCGCCGAAGGCTGCGGACTCGGGCTCGTAGATGGCGGGCCGCCACTGGTCGATCGCCCCGGCCGCGACGAGTTCGTCGAGTAGCGCCGTGACCGCGTCCGGCTGGTTGGTGCGTACGCGCAGCCGCCAGCACGGGTGCTTCCGCAGGAACCACCAGGCCGCTTGCCCGTTGTCGAGCTGGTCGAGGCGGGGCGCGACGCGTACGGCAAAGGTCTTTTCCGCTTCTTCCCAGTTCGGCAGCGTGAGCCGTACGGCGTACCAGGATTGTTCTTGCCGGCGTTGGAGCGCCGCGAGGCCGGCGGCGTGGTAGGTCTCCGCCGCGTCGGCGAGGTCGGCCGGGTCGATGTCGGCCTCGGTCGCGACCTGCGTCAACGGGTTCCCGGCGAGGAGCGCCTGCACGTGGGTGGCGAGCCGTTCGGCGGAAAGGGTCAGGTGATCAGGAGGCATGCGTCCCACCTCGTGCGCGGCGGTGTCCCGGTGCGGATGGTTTCCCTCGTCAGCGCGACCCCGGCGTGGCCGGTCAGGAATCCGTCGCCGGCTGCCCGCCCGCTTCCGAGAATGAGCTCGGCCAGGGCTGGGAGCCGCTGGGCGATGGTGGGGGTGCTGGCGTCGGCGGCTGCCCGGTACGCGGTCTGGTAGAGGCCGGCGAGCCCGTGGCAGAGGCCCGGGTCGGTGATCCGATCCAGTTGGGGGCTGGTGAGGCACGCGGCCAGCGTCTGCTCGGCGGTCGCCTGGCGGGTTCGGTCGCCGGTGGCGGTGGCGGCGAGTTGTTGGGCGCGGGCGATTCCGGGGGCGCCGTAGCACCAGGAGGGTCGGCCGGGACCGTGGATGCGGCCGGTACGGAGCTGGTCTCGGCTTATCCATTGCGGCCACCACGGTCCGTCCGGTGACTCCTGTCGCCACTGGTCGAACCAGGCGCACAGCCGTTCGATGGCCTCCGCCTGGCCGTCGATCTTTCGACCGGCGAGGGTGGCGTGGGCGAGTAGGGCGAGCAGTCCGGCCGCGCCGTGTGCCATGCCGGCGTTGGCGTGCCCGCCAGGGGTGGGCAGGATCGGGTCGGGGTCGTGGTCGACCCACCACCCGGGGACGGGCAGCCCGTCGTGCCGGCGGGGTTCGGTCAGCCGGACGACGTGGCGCAGCACGTCGCCGAGTTCGTCGCTGTCTGGCGCTTGGTGCAGCAGGAGGGCGCCGATGCCGACGAGGCCGTGGAAGAGGTCGTACTCGGCGAAAGTGGCGGACCGGCCCTGGCGTACGCGGTCCCCTGCCGCGTTGAGGCGTTGCCGGGTGAGTCGCCGTATGTGCTGGTCCAGTGTCTGTCGCGCCGTCTGGTAGCGGGGACGGCCGTCGGCTGTGGTGGTGTGGAGCATGAAGGCGATGGCGGGAGCCCCGTAGTAGAGGCCGGTGTGGCTCCCGGCGTCGACTGGTCCGACGGTTGCCTGCCTGACGGACTGCTGGGCGTCTGTCCAGTCGTCGGTGCCGTTGAGTGCGCGTTCGATCGCCACCAGCGCGGCGCCGACGGCGCCGGTCGCCAGTGACTGCGGTCCGGCCTCGGCCAGGGTGAGGGCCGCCGGGGTGTGGGTGGCGGTCATCGGGCGTCCGTTCGGGCGAGGCAGCGCATCGCTGCTGCTCGGGCGAGGTGGCCGGTCTTGCGTTCGAACTCCGGGTCGACGCCGACCGCGCGTACGTGGTGCTCGTGCAGCAGGGTTCGGAGCACGCTCGCCGGGTCCCGCTGTGGTGTGAGGGCCGTGTGATAGGCGTGCAGGGCGGTGTGCCGAGCCTGCCAGGATGCGGCGACGGCGTCGCCGCCCGGCAGCGTACGAAGGTTTCGGAACCCGCCGGTGGGGTCGGCGAGGGCACGCGCCAGGTCGCTCAGCATGCGGTCCGCTGGCTCGGTCTGCTGGTGGAGGCAGGCGAGCAGTGCCCGGTATCCGGTCGGCGGGTCGGTGGCGAATCCGGCGGCGAGGTGGGCCATCGAGGCGGCGGCGAGCGACTGGGTGGGGATCTTGGCCTGGTCGGCCAGGCGGAGCTGGTTGATCGCCGCGGTGGTGTCGGCGGCGAAGACCTGCTCGGCCACCGCCATGACCGGTCCGTGCCCGTAGCGGGCGGGGTGCTGGTGGTACGGGGCGAAGGTGAGTTCGGCCGGCAGTCCCTGCTCGTGGAGGCGTGCGGTGAACTCGGCGAGCCGTGCGGCGACTGGCCCGTACGCGGCGGGGCTGGCGAGTTGGAGGAAGAGCGACAGGTGCTGGTCGGCGTCGAGCCGGATGGTGTCGCGGTGGCGTCGTACCCACCACCGGTCGACGCCGAGGTCGGTGAGGCTGTCGCACAGTGCCGGGATGTGGCTGGCCAGCAGGTGGTCGAAGCGTGCGGGGTTGCCGACTAGCCGCGCGTGGACGACGGCGGAGTTGCCTGGGCGCAGCGTCGGGCCGGGCGGGGCGGTCACCGGCAGCGGCCGTGGTGGCGGCGCGTGCAGAGTCATCGGAATGAGTAGTTCGGCGGGTCGGCCGAACCAGCCGTGCCCGTCGGCGGGGCCGTCTTCGCGCAGTTCGAGCCGGCCCGCGCGAGTCAGGCGGGTCCGCAGCAGGGCACGGTCGAGGGGTTGGTCGAGGTCGAGAGGCAGGCGCAATTCGCCGTGGCAGACGATGACGCGGGCCGGGACACGCCACCGCTGCCGCCATCCGTGCATCGCCTGTTCCCACGGGTCGTCGCGGCCCGACGCGCCTGCGGTCGACGTGCTGGGCAGGTCGTCGGTGCTCAGCAGCCAGCGGGCAGGGGCCAGGACTGTGCGCCGGTAGCGGACGCGGGGTGTGTAGGGCAGGGTACGGGCGGCGGCGCCGAGGTCGAGTGGGCCGAACACGGCGCTGCGGGCGTCGGCGACCTCGGCGATGAATCTGGCGAGTGGCGGTGTCTGCACGGTGGTGTCGAGAGCGTGTGGAATGTGCGGGATGACGCGTCGACCTGTGGAGAGCTGCACCAGGTAGAGCTGGTCGGGGTCGGCGGTGACGCCGAGGTCCTTGATGCCGAGTACCTGCCCGTCTGGGTGCTCGGACAGGTACACCACCTCGGCGGTGAGCCGGCCGACCCGTACGACGTTCTCGTTGTGCACTCGGCGCGGCGGGTACGACAGTTGCACCGCCACCGCGTCGTCCGCGGCGGTGTAGGTGCCCGCGAGCCGCTGCCGATCCGGGGCGTCGAGCAGGTAGGCGAACCGGCCGGCCATGCTGGTGTGGGCACGCGGGGCGCCGATGATTCGCAGGTCGAAGTCGCCGCGGTCGAGCGCGTTGGTGGAGGCGGCGTGCAGGGCTACCGCCAGCTCGATCCGGGTTGGCGGTACGGCGGTCGACTGGTCGCCGACGGTCAGCGCCTCGATGTCCGCCTCGGACAGGTCGATCTCTTCGGCTCCGTCGAGCGCCGCCCGCTGGACGAGGGCGAGCAGGTGGGCGTCGCGTTCGGTGATGGTGCGCCACGCCGGCCGGGCCCGGGGCGCGCCGAGGTAGCCGGTTGGGTATCCCAGTCCGGAGTCGGCGACGAGGTCGCGGACCGGGACCAGCGCGCCGGGACCGTAGCGGGTGCGGAAACGGGTGTGGTAGTCCAGCCAGGCCGCCGAGCCGAACGGCTGTGTGCTCAGCCGTGTCAGCACCCGGGCGGCGCGGGCCGCCTCGTCCAGCACCCGTTGGGGAATGCGGACCTCGGCGTCGAGGCGCACGTCGACGGCGAGTGGGTGCCCGCTGCCAGGAGCGACAGCCGTCATCGCGTCGACCAGCGCGGGTCGGACGGCTGCTTGTTCCTTTTGGCTGGTCAGCGCGTTGTGGCGGGCGAGTTCGGTGTGGATCTCGCGGAGCTCGCCGGCGAGCGCCACCGCCTCGGGCTCTGTCCCGCCTGCGGCGAGAGGCAGTGTCTCGATGACGTGGGCCAAGCCGTCCGCCGCCGTCATCGGTGGCCGCAAGTTGGTGATCAGGACGTGGCCGTCGACCAGGCCGTGCAGCATCGTGTCGATCCTGGCGCGGTCGATCTGTGGCAGTTCGGCGGCGAGCCGAGCGGCCAGTTCGTCGAATCGAACGGGCTGTACGGCGTACGCGAGCGCCAGTCGCACCGCTCGGGTGTGCCGGGTGGAGGTTTCCCGTACCGGTCCGGGTGTGGGCTCCCCGGGCTGCGGCCGGGCGGCGACGATGAAGCGGCCGTCGCGAACGAACCCGCCGCTGTTGGCGACCACCATCAGTGCGCGGCGCAGGCCGTGATGCTGTTCCAGGCGGTCGACGACCTGGGCGAGCCAGTCGGCGTCGGCACGGGCGACGGCCAGGTGCTCGTCGCCGATCCGTACGACGGCCGGTCCGACGGTCGCGGTGGTCACTCCGGCGAACAGCCCGAAGGGGGTGGCGCGCCGCTGCCAGCGCAGCCGGTAGGAGGCGGTCGCCAGGACGGCGCGGCGGACGGCCACCGCCGCGGGTTCGGCGTCGGCGCGAAGTAGCTGGTGTACGCGGGCGGCGAGGCTCGGACTCGCCATCGTCACGGCTTCGGACAGCTCTGCGCGGGACCACTGCTCGGCCAGCCAGGCGAGCCCCTGTCGCCCGGTCGCGGCCGGGCCGGGCAGGTTCGGCGGTGTGGAGCCGTCGTGGGGGTAGGTGCTGGCGCGGACCAGCACGGGGCCGACCGGCTGGTACCGCCGGTGGACGGTCGGCATGCCGCACCTCCATCGGAGAGGGATGGTGAAGGGGGCCGCCGGAGCCCTCGACGCGGACGGCTCCGGCGGCGGGAGGTTGGAGGGTCAGGCCGGGTCGTACGAGGATGTGCTGCACGCGCTGGTGCTGCAGGTCGAGCCGCAACCGTCGCTGGTACTGCACATCATGATCACCAGCGGCGTCGTGGCCTCGACCACGCGCATGTCCAGCTCAAAGTCGTCATCGGTGACGGCTTCGGCCGGGGTGTCGAGGACCGCGGTCGGCGGGGCCATCGACATCACCTTCCTTCTCTCGGGTAGGGATCGGGCCACCTGGACCTGCCCGGTGTGAGCCGCGCGCTGCTCACCGGGGTGTGGGCCAGGAGATCGTGATGACGCCGTGGGTCTTGTCCATGGCGGCGTCCGCGGGAATCTGGTGGGGGTCGCCGCCGGTCGGCCAGTACCGGAACGTCGGCGGCTCGTCGTGGCGGCCGTCGCGGTCCCACGCCTGGATCTGCTCCACCATGGCGGTCGCGGCCAGCTCGCCGTCACGGCCGTAGGCGCGGGCGCCGAACTCGACACCGGCGCCGTCGAGCGCCGGGCGGACCGCGAGGTAGGCGAGGCCGGATCCGTGTACGGCACCGAACGGGAACCACGAGCCGCGTTCGGCGGCCAGCTCGGTGCCGTCGTCGACGGCGAGCAGACAGAAGCCGGGCAGGAACCAGGCGAACCACAGGTGCAGGTCGGCGAACGAGGTCTGGTGCCTGATCGTCACCCCGGACCACGTTTGCGTACGGTCGGTCGTGAGCACTCCGTCGAGCTGGTCCAGGTCGCCGGGTGCGCGGGTGTCGAAGCGGAGTTTCACGTGCCGGCCGTGCGGGTCGGGCAGCAGGAAAACCCACTCGGGGTGCTGCCCTGCGCCCTGCATGGGCACGAACCCGGCCACCTCGATCGACGTGCTGGTCAGGTGGTCACCGGTGCGGCGGAAGCCGATCGTGCGGGTGATCCCGATCATGATCAGCGGCAGGACGAGGACACCGTCGGCGGCGAGCTGGTCGAGCCAGGTCGGGGCGATATCCCAGGCGCCGACGGTCACGATGATCGCGTCGAACGGTCCCTCGCCCGGTACGCCGTGTTCGGCGTCGGCCACCAGGACCCGCACCCGGTCGGCATAGCCGGTCTCGGCCAGCCGGGCGGCGGCGCGCTCGATGACCTCCGGGTCGATGTCCACGCTCAGCACGCGGCCCTGCGCGCCGACGATCTCGGCGATCAGTGCCGCGTTCAGCCCACCCGAACCGATCTCCAGCACCGTCATGCCCGGCCGCAGCTCGGCCTGCTCCAGCATCCGCGCCTGGATGTACGCCGCGGACACCGACGAGACCGCCACCCCGTGCTGATCGCGCTTGGTCACCACCGAGTTGTCCACGCCGTACGCGGTTTCGAGCGGGGTGTCGGCCGGCATGAACCGTTCGCGGGCCACGGTCCGGAAGGCCGCCTCCACGGCCGGGGTGGTGATCTTCCCGTCGGTGCGAAGGTGCGCCACGAGCTTCTCGCGCAGCTGCGCCGCGTGTCCGCCGTCCGGACCGCTACCAGCCTGGGGTGTGCGGAGGGTGTCGGGTGAGTTCGGCAAGACGTCTACCGCCAATCGGGTTGTTGGGCTGTCAGGTGCGAGGGACTAACGATGCGGGGCGGGCGGCACGGCGCAGCGGATGCGCGCGCCGGGGTGTCGCCAGGGCGAGCTGATGAGGGTCAGCCCTGTGGCGCCGAGGTCCGGGTGAGGGCGTGCCGGGCGGGTCGGCGCATCGGGTGGATCTCGCCGCCACCGGGTAGGCGGATCGGTTGATCCGGGCGGTAGCCGTGGCGGGTGTAGAAGTCGCGGACAGCCGTGCTGGTGGCTTCGACGTACGCGGGTACTCCAAGCTGATCCAGGCGGGTGTGGTGGTGGCGTAGCAGCGTGCTGCCGCAGCCGGTGTTACGCGCTCCGGGTCGTACGGCGAGCGCGGCGAGGTGGTAGTGACTCTCGTTCGGACGACGCGCGTCCAATAGCCGGGTGAGCTGCGTGAACCGGTCGAGGTGATCACCACAGGCGGCGGCCAGCTGCCGATCGAAGTTGCGCGGCGGGGGCAGCGGCCGGTAGCGGCGGATCCACACGGCGACCGCCGACTGGTCGTCGAGCAGGTCGATGTCACCCCACAGCAGGGCGTACTCGACCAGGATGCGCAGGCTGCCGGAGAGGACCGCCGACCGCCATCTCTGATCGGGTACCAGCCACGCGGCCAGCGGCTCGTCGCGAAACGCCTCGGCGAGGACGCTGGTGGCGACGTCCCGCTCCGCCCACTTGGCGCGGACAACGGCCGGCAGGTTCATGCCCGGGTGGCGGCCGGCTCCACGCACGCGACTGGTCATCGCCGATCCCCTCCGCTGTCACCGTTTCGGTGCGGAACCGGGTCGCGGTACATGGGCCAGAACGGGGGTCCGTGGTCGGGCAGCTGAATCTGGCCAGGACTGTGGTAGCCGTGACGCAGGTAGAAGTCGCGGTTGCGCGGGTTACTGGCCTCCAGGTAGGCCGGCGTACCGGTGACGGTGAGAGTGGCGTGGTGGTGGCGCATCAAACGGCTGCCGATGCCGGCGTTCTGCCGGTGGGGTGAGACGCCGAGGAATGCGAGGTAGTGGTGCGGCCAGGCCGGGTGGATGTCGGCGAACGCGTCCTCGAGGACGATGAACCGGTCGAGCCAGGGTCCGCAGGCAACAGCGAGCCGTTCGTCGTAGGCGACGGGGTCGGGAATGGGCTCGGTGCGTGGGTGCCACAGCGCCGCGCCGGTCAGGTCGTCGGTGACGTGCACGATTCCGTGGCGCAGGGTGTAGTGGACCCAGATGGCGAAGTAGTCGCGGTAGACGGTACGGCGAGTGGTCTCGTCGGGAACGAGCCAGTCGGCGAACGGGCCCGCGTGGAAGGCATCCGCGAGCAGGTGGACGATCGGTTCTGTGTCGCTGTCGGTGGCGGCACGGATCCGCGTACCCAAGAGGTTGCTGTCGTTCATGCCGGAGTGCTCCTTCGGCCGTGGGCGGGCGGGGCGCTGCTGCGGTAGGTGCCGGCGGGAATCGCGCTGTTGGCGCCGAGGCCAATCGCCGCGTACACCTGCGGCCTGGCCCGCCGCAGGCGGTAGGCCCAGGCGATACCGAGGCCGGCGGTGAGGACGTAGCCAGCGGGGATGAGCCAGCGCAGCGGGGAGTCGGGGGTGACGCCGAGCAGGGTGTCGAACCCGGCCACCGTGGCCCACAGGATGCCGGCGAGCAGGACGGTGGCCGTGGCAGGGGCGACCAGCCGGCGGGTCAGGGTCTCGTCGTGCGGGTCCCGGGCGAAGTAGCCGACGACGGCGGCGCTGGTCGCGGTCATGAGGATGAGGACACCGAGGCCGCCGGTGACGGTCACCCAGAAGAACAGGTGGGTGATCGGGTCCGCCCCGGCGGCGGCATAGAAGCCCAGCACGACGAGCGCGAGCGCCGTCTGGGCGGTCGAGGCGGTCGCGGGTGCACCGGTACGGCGGCTGGCCCGGCCGAGCCAGACGGGCAGGACTGCTTCGCGGCCGAGGGCGAAGCCGTACCGGGCGACCGTGTTGTGGAAGGCGAGCAGCGCGGCGAACAAGCTGGTCACGAACAGAACCTGCCCGACCGTGACCAGAGTTTGGCCGAGGTGCGGGCGGACCAGGTTGAAGATCAGCTGGGTGCCGTCGGTGCGGGCGGCGGTGACGATCCGGTCGGGGCCGGTGGCCACTGACATCGCCCACGCCGAGGCGGCGTAGAGCAGCCCCGTGACCGCCAGGGCGGCGTAGGTGGCCCGGGCGACCGTCCGCCGCGGGTCCCGGGTCTCCTCGGCAAAGACCACGGTCGCCTCGAACCCCACGAACCCGGTCACCGCAGTGACCAGGGCCGCGCCGATACCAGCGGTGAGCAGGTGCGACGGTGACAGCGTGACCCAACTGACCTGCCCACCGGTCGGGTGGTCCAACATGACGAGATCGAAGACGACCGTGATGACGATCTCGGCGCTGAGCATCGCCGCCAAGACTCGACCGTTCAGGTCGACCCGCAGCACCCCGAGCACACCGACGATCGCCCAGGCGGCCAACGCGTACGCCCACCAGGCGACATCCCAGCCGAGGCGGGGGTTGACCAGGTCGGCGGTGACCGCGCCGAAGCCGCCGTACAGTCCGACTTGCATCGCGTTGTAGGCGACCAGGGCGACCATCGCCCCGCCGACCCCAGCCGGACGACCCAGACCGTGGCCGACGTAGGTGTAGAACGCTCCGGCGTTGAGGATGTGCCGGGACATCGCCACGTAGCCGACCGCGAACAGCGTCAGGATCACCGCGACCAGCAGATACGCCACGGGCATGCCGGTCACCCCGGTGATCGCGTACCCCGTTGTCGCGCCACCGGCGACCACCGTCAGCGGGGCGGCGGCCGCCACCACGAAGAACACCACCGACGGCACGCCCAACCGGTCGCGAGCCAACGTCCTGCTCACATCGCTGACTGGCGCGCGTCTTCTCGTAGGTGTCACGAAACATCTCCCGAGATTTGAAGGATGGGGTTAACGGCGGGCGAGGACGGCGTCGCCGATCGCGGCCTGCGTGTGCGCGAACAGGTCTCGCATCGGCGGCCACAGCCCGTCGGCGACCTGCCGCAGGTGATCGAAGGCCTGCGGCGGCGCCGTCTCCAGCACGAACCGGTCCAATCCGGTGGCCAGGGTCAACCCGGCCAGGCAGGCCATGTCGTAGTCGAGCCGCTGCCCCGTCCGCAGACGCGTCGACAGCGCCGCCCACGGACGGGCCGCCTCGTTCATGTCCGTCGGCAACCACGTCACCGACGACCGCAGCAGCCGCCGCGACGTCACCTCCCGCAGATGACCCGACCGCAACAGCCGCGCCGACACCTGACCCCGAGCCGTACGCGACAGGTAGTCCAACCAGATCCGTACCGGATGCCGCCCCTGCTCCGCGATCAGGACATCAAGTACCGCGTGAGCGACCAGGTCGGTTGGCGGCGTCGGGTCCAACACGACGAGTTCGCCTCCACGCACCTCGATCCGGCGTGCGGACGTCAACTCCCCCAACAGCGCAGCGGCAAGCCCGATACCCACCGCCCGCAGGTGCAGATGCGGCTGGCCGGTGGCATCGCTATGGGCGAGCCGGAAGAAATCATCAGCGAGCATGAGACAGACCCTCTTAGTGGAAGATCGGCGACGGAAGTTGTTCTGGCCTGCCCGCCGCCGCGCCCTCTCTGGCAACGACAGCGAGCAGGAGATTCAGGTACGCCCACTCGTCCGCCTCACTGGTTGTCCCGGCCGCCGGTTGCCGCCCGCTCGACAAGCAGTTCGTCGTGACTCAACAATCGGCGAGTAGCGCGGGCCTGGGAATGCCGACCTGCGGTCCGACCTTGTGTACCGACCTTCGGTCCGACTGGCCCCTGAGCTGCTCTTTTGAGACGGACCGCCAGTCGCATCAAGATCATCTCGCCGTCAACTGGGGTTACATTGAGGGCACCCAGCCGGCCACGATCGCCGACCGGGCTCAACCATTTCCTGGAGGCCGCTGATGGCACGCCCCAGTCCGTACGTCCGAAGGCGGTGGCTAGGCCGCGAGATTCGACGCCTGCGCGATGAGCACGGGATCGCGGGGGAATCCCTCGCACGCGCCGTCGGGTTTCCCCGGCAGCAACTCTCGGCTCTGGAGAATGGGCACCTCGGCCCGGACATCGACCTCGTCAGCTCGATCTGCGACTATCTGGCGGCCGGCGTGAACCGCCGGGCGGCGATCATGGATGCCGTGACCGACGGCTGGGCCACCGGATGGTGGATGGCCGATGCCGAACGGATGGGCGCTCGGCAGGCGATCTACGCCGACCTGGAGAGCGGCACCAAGACCATCAGCGAGTACACACAGTTGGTTCCTGGTCTGCTTCAAACGGCGGCGTTCGCCGACGCCCGGCTGCGCAGCGATCCGCTCCGCCACGCCGACGGGTTCGACACCGCCGCGGCCGTTGCCGCCAGAACCCACCGGCAGGAGCTGTTGCTCGCTACCGACGGGCCGGTCTACGACGTCGTACTCGACGAGGTCGCGATCCGACGCTGCGCCGCCGAACCAAAGGTCGTCGCCGAGCAGCTCCAACACGTCATGGCGGTCTGCGCGGCCCACAGGTCCGTCACCGTCCGGGTACTACCTATCGACGCCTCCATTGCGGGCCACAGCGCACCTCAGTCGGCCTACTCGATCTACCGCTACCGCGACACGCCGGAATCCCTTGCCGTCGCAGTCGACACCCTCACGAAAGACCTGGTCCACACCGAATCGGCCGAGATTGCCCCCTACCTGAGCCTGCATAGCCGGCTCAGGGCAGCCGCATTGCCCCTCGACGCAAGCATCCGGCTGCTCAGCGATGCTGTGCAGCGCCTATCAGGCGTGAAAGAGTTCCAGCATGACCACAGGGCGATACACGATCTGGCGCAAGTCCAGCCGCAGCGACGCCGGCAACTGCGTCGAGGTCGCCCGCGCCGATGACGGTACGTTCGGCGTACGCGACTCGAAGGACATCAGCGGACCGATGCTGGAGTTCGACACGACGACCTGGAACGCCTTCACCGATGGCGTACGCTCGGGCCGTTTTGGCCGATAATCCTCTCGAACTCCACGCCTCGCCGAGGTGAGACAGTGCCCCGCCATCCGGAAACTGTGATCACACCCAACACGCTGCTCAGCGAAGCCCGCGAGCGCCTAGCGTCACCACGTCGGGCCGGGCAGTGCATGTCCCGCAGCGAGTTGGCCGACATAGTCAACACCGCCCTCGACCAGCTCTACCCCGGCCGGAACCTCACCGCCCACTACGTCGACTTCCGCTGGATCGGCAAGCTGGAACGCGGCGAGCACCGGTGGCCCAGCGAGGAGCGCCGCGTCGCGTTGCGCCACGTCCTGGGCGCCGAAACCGACGGCGATCTCGACCTGTACGTTCCGCGCCGTACCGGCAACGGCGGAGCTTCCCCGGCGAACGTGTCTCAACCGATGCCAGGTGGCTGGGACGAAACGATCTATCAACTACGGGCACAGTGGCACCTACTGGTCCAGAACGACAAACTGTTCGGGCCGGACTACGCACTGATCGGTGTCACCGCCCAACTGACGCTGGTCGACCGGCTCCTCGCTGACGTCCCCGATCCGTTCCTGCCCTCGCTCATCCGCCTCGGTGCCCAGTACGCCGAATCCGCAGCCTGGCTGAACCAGTCGCTTGACCATCATGCGGGTGCCCGGCAGTGGACCGGCAAGGCCCTCGCCTGGGCGAACCAGATCGCGGATCCGATCATGACCGCGTGGGCGACCTACCGCAGCAGCCAGCACCGGCTGATCGCCGGAGAGCCGCGCGGTGCCGTTGAACGCGCCGAAGCAGCAATGACCTACGACAAGCAGCTCCCTCAACCCATGCGGGCAGCCCTGCGTGTGCAGCATGCTCACGCACTCGCTGCGACCGGTGGGCATCGCGAAGCCATGCGGCTGCTCGACGGCGCCCACCGCTGGGCAGCCGACCGCAGCCCCGGCAAGCCCGAAGGTGAGCACGGCTCGTTCTGCACGAGCGGATACATCGAGGTCCACCGGGGAACCTGTCTGCGGCTGGCACAGCGACCAGGCGAGGCGATCGCCGTACTCGCCGAGGCCCTCCCATCGATTCCGCGACTGCATCGGCAGGACTTCACCTCAGCCCTGCTGAGCAAAGCAGCGGCGCACCTGGCAGCACACCAACCCGACCAGGCCGCCGCGACGGCACACACCGCGCTGCCAATCGCCCGCCGCGCCGGCTCCCGCCGGATCCTGCACCAACTCACCCAAGTAGGCGCCGCAGTCAGCGAGCACCGCCAGCTCGCCGACGTACGCGCCTTCCTCGACGCCCTCGCGGAGACCACTGATGGCATCTGACGTCGAGCTTGCCGCGATGCGGCAGGCCATCACGCTGTCCGCGCTCGGACTGGGCACGGCAAGTCCGAACCCGCCCGTCGGATGCGTCATCCTCGACCGCCACGGCACCGTCGTGGGAGCCGGTTTCCACCGCCGCAAAGGCGAGGCCCACGCCGAGGCAAACGCCCTCAACGCGGCCGGGACCGCCGCACGCGGCGGCACCGCCGTCGTCACGCTCGAACCCTGCAATCACGCCGGCGTCACGCCCGCCTGCCGCCAAGCCTTGCTCGACGCGGGAATCGCCCGGGTCGTCATCAGCGTCATCGACCCCACCTCACGCGGCGACGGCGGCGCCGCCGTGCTCGCCGCCGCCGGAGTCGACGTCGAAACCGGCGTCCTCCACGATGAAGCCCTCACCGTCCTCGGGCCATGGCTCACCGCAACCGTGCAGCGCAGGCCCTACCTGATCTGGGTGTACGGCGCCGAAGCCGACCAGAGGCCGACAGTCACCGCTCAACTTCTCCTCGCCCTACGCGGAAGGGCCGACCTCGTCGTCGCGAACAAAGTCCTCGAAGAGGGCATCCCCGGCGGTCACGCTCCCGCTCACTACACGCTGCCACCCGATTCCGATCTCGATGCCGACCTGTGGGGCTGGCTTTCCGCCACGTACCAGGCAGGCACCCGTACCGCGCTGATCGCGGGATCCGAGTATGCCGAAACGCTCCACCAGCAGATGAACGTCGTTGACGAGATCATCCTCAGCACGCGAAGAACCGACCTGGCAGAAGTCCTCACAGCACTCCAGCCCCATGCGATCCCCGCCGGATTCCAGCTCGTCGACGTAACGCCGAGCGCGAGGGCGGTGCTGGCTCGCTTCCGGCGCCCCCTCCAGGGACAGGCGTAGGGCGAGCAGCTCGCCGGCGAGGACTTCAACAACCTGTTCCGGTACTTCACGAAGACGGCCTTCCGCCTCGAGGCCGCCGCCAATACAGCGACGCATTGAGCAACAGCCACCAGCCCTGATCGCTCAGGACGGAGACGCGCTCGCGAGTCGCGGCGGTGCCACCGTGCCTACTGGCCGTCGCCGGCTTGGCCGCGCAACTCGTTCCGCCGATCGGCGAGCAGGTGGTGCCGCTGCTGGTCGACTGGGTCAACTCGGCGGTCGCCCCGGAGTACGGGCACCCACGAGCCCTCATAGCCACCCCTCGCGCCACACCCGAGCGGAAGCTTCCCGGCTGGGACCAGGGCCAGTTCCAGTACACCGAGGCAGTCCTCAACTCCTCACCAGCGGTCAGCGGGGTCGGGAGCACTCATGGCCCCGCTCGCCGGAGCATGCTGTACTCCTGTCTATGGGACGGCGACGGGTGCAGGCGGGACTCACCGTGCTGCTGCTAGTGCTGAGTCTCTCCACATACGCCGGCTGGCGCTGGTGGCATAACCGGGCGCCGTACGGGCCAGAGGTCCTAGCCGCCACCGCGACGCTCGAATTCGTAAGCAACGAAGCGGCCTCGGCCGCGCTCGGACAGGTAAACGCACCGCTTGCGGACGTCGGCGATCAGTTGGCGCTGGGCCGGGTCACGTGGCAGCCTCCGGACGAGCCGCAGCAAGGCGCGATGCTGTGGATCGCGGTCCTGGACAAACGCACCCAGCTCAAGCCCAGCGCCTTGGGGATCGCGTCAGCACGCCAAGACATGGTGGGCATCGGATCGCACGGGTACCTGAAGAAGGCAGCCGACCGCTATCCCTGGTTGCAGGGCATCAGCGGGCGTCAGGTGAACGGCACCTGGTGGGACGCCGGCAGTTCCATGTACGTGGCGGCGGCCGATGCGACGCCCCTGACGTTCGTCGCCCTCTTCCCCGCCGCGAAGCCACTCGATCAGCCCGAGGTTGCGATCGCTACGGCTCCGGTAGCCATCTCGGACCTGCTGGTCGCCTTGATCAGCATGGGACCCGATGGCCAGCTCTACTGGGCGCAACGCCTTCTGGGCTAAGCGGCTGGGACAGCATTCGGTAAGAAGGCCGATACCTAGACGACGCTGCTTCCGCAACGGGCACGCGCCACAGCCGATGCATCGCCGCTGCCATACCCCCTTGAACCCAGCACCTGGTCGGCATGGCTGCGCCAATCCTAAGACCGGCTGACATCGCGTCGCGCGACCGCTGACGATCTGCCCGAATCCCAGAAATCGACTATCCCGCTCCACCAGGCCCTTCCAGCGGCCGGTGCCTTCACGGCGCCGGCCGCTTCTTTATGCCCGCCGGTACAGCCGGCACCAACAAGCTCCCTTGGAGGAGACCTTCCGTGGCTACGCCATCACCCGCGCACCGACCCGACAACAACCCTCCACGACCGACCAACACCACGAACCACCCAGCACGCGTACCTACTCACGGCGTCTTGCTCTACACCCCCGCCGAAGCCGCGCAACGGCTCCAAGTCCGCGAGTCCTGGCTACGCAAAAAAGCCGCCGCCCGGGAGGTGCCGTGCACGTTCCTCGGCAAACACCTGCGCTCCTCCCCCGCCGACCTCGCCGCGATCATCGCTAACTCCGCCCGCCCCGCCACCGGCCGACGCCCCCAACGCAAACCCCGGACCACCGTTCGGGACCGCGACTTGCCACCACCCGCTGATCGAAGCGTCCATGCACACCCGGATGACCACACATCGAACGGGAGCAACCCATGGCATGGATAGAACAACGCGGCACCAGATACCGGGTACGGCTACGCCTGCCCGACGGCAGCGTCGCCACCGACTCCTCCCACCCCACGTATAAGGCCGCCGAAATCCGCCGCAAACAAGTCGACCTGGATCAGGCCCTCGAGACCTACCTTGACCCCGCCCTCGGCCGGATCACCCTCATCGAATGGGTGACCATCTGGGAAGCCGGGCACATCGCCGGTGACGCGAAATGGGCCTCCTACCGCAGCCACCTCCGCAACCACATCCTCCCCCGCTTCGGCGACACACCCCTGAACAACATCACCCGCCAACACATCAAAGTCTTCGTCAAACAGCTGAAGACCCACCTCGCCGACAGCAGCGCCGCCAGCGTCATGACCCTCCTCAGCCTCCTCCTGCGTGAGGCCGTCGCCGACGGACGCATCACCCACAACCCCTGCCAAGGAGTCAAAGTCGTCACCCGCCGAGCCCCCGAACGACCCCACGCCACCGCCACCCAGGTCAACACCATCGCCAACCGGATCGACCGCCGCTCCGACCAAATCCTCGTCATCACCGCCGCCTACACCGGCATGCGCTGGGGCGAACTCGCCGGCCTCGCCCGCACCAACACCCACCTCGGCGACGGACTCATCCGCGTCCACCCCGACACCGGAGCACTCCACGAAGTCCAAGGCCGCCTCTACCTCGGCCCACCCAAAACCGCAGGCTCCGCCCGCGACATCCACCTCCCACCCTTCCTCATCACCCTCCTCCAAGACGTCCTCGACAACCACGACCACGACCAAGTCTTCTGCGGCGCCCGCGGCGCCTACCTCCGCCGATCCAGCATGTCCCGCCGCGTCTACGGACCCGCCGTCAACGGCGACCCCCGCACCCACACCAGTGCCGTCATCAAAGGCATGCACTTCCACGACCTCCGACACACCCACAAAACCTGGATGATCGAAGACGACATCCCCGAAATCGCCCAAGCCCGCCGACTCGGCCACCAACTCACCGGTGTACGTGGCATCTACAGCCACGTCACCCCGGCGATGAACCAAGCCATCACGCGAGCCCTCGAAAACCGATGGCAAGCCACCCAACCCACCACCCGGTCGCGCCACCTACACGCCGCGTAGCGGAGAACCAGGCAAAAGACATTGGCGGGAGGCGCGGACGGGCAGTATCCGCAGTTGCAACTCTGCGCCCAGCCTGGGGACCGGCCGCCCGACCGCCCGCCGCAGCGGGGCCGGTGTTGCGATCCTCGCCCGGTGAATACCGCCGCGCCGCTCACAGATCGAACGACACCACCTCCATGCCGCCCACAACGAGATCATGACAGGGTGACACCAGCACCGTTGCCAGCAACACCCACACCGAGCTACGAGACGTCCTTCAACAAACCGGCGATTGAACGCAGCGCGTCGCTGTCTCGTATGACGATCTCGCGATAGCCCGTGGCGACGATGCCGTCCGCCCGAAGCCCTCCCAGGGCCTTCTGCAGGCTGATTTCGGCGGCGCCGCAGAGGGTGGCCAGTTCATCCTGTGTCAGACGAATATCGATGACCACACCACGAGGGCCTCGCCGTCCGTAGGCGACTGCGATCTCCCATAGGACTCGGGCCAGACGAACTCGCACCGGGTAGGAGGTGAAGTCGGTCCGGCGCCGGTTGGCCCATCGAAGACGGTCTGCGACGATCCCGGCCACCTCCAGAGCGGCTTCAGGGTTGTCGCGGAGCACGGCTCTGAATGTGTTCTGGTGGATGATGCGGATGACCGATGGACGACAGGCGGTGACCGTCGCTGTCCTCGGCGTACCGTTCAGTGCGGAGATCTCCCCAACGATGTCGCCGGACACACGGATGGCCAGTAAGGCGTGCCGGCCGTCGGACAGCGCAACGGTGACCTTGACGAGCGCGTCATCGAGCAGGATCACATGGGACTCCAGCGCGCCCTCACGAAGTAGAACCTGCGCCTCCTTCACCGAACGCCTGACTCCTACCGACAAGAGCCGTTCTCGCGTCGCCGACCGGAGACGGCCGAGGAACGTCCCGGGCGGCCAGAGTGGTTCCTCCATGTGCACCTCCTATGCTCCGGAGATCATCCTTCACGTTCGGCTTCAAGGTCGCTACCGTCCGCAGCGGTCGATCAGATAGTGGAGCCGGCCAAGGCTTTGATGATCAGCAACCGGCGGCGGAGCGCAGCAACACCAGAAACCAGGGCACACGCCCGCGAATCCGCAGGTGCTTCGCCGTCGCGATACGGGCCACTGCCAGCACGACGTCCCGTGCTTCCTCCCTGTGCCGTCGGCTGTGGCGATCGGCGGGAGCTTGCCGACCGCGACGAGACCTGGATGCCAGACCGGTAGGCGCTGCCGGCGTCGCTCAGGCGTGGCCGAAGCGCCAGGGCGTGGTCGTGGGTGCATCGCCGCCGTGGATACCATCATGACGACCGCGACGAACACCCTGAGGGTGGCACCGGTCGGGGTACTGCCCGGCCTCGTTGCCAAAATCCTGGCTGCAACCGCCGCTGCGCTACGTCGTTCAGCCGTCAATAGCGCCGGGACTTTCGCGTCCGTGTGCCTGGTGGGAGTGTGCAGTGATCTGCCGTACAGGCAGACCTGGACATCGTGCCACCCGTCCTAGCCGCTGCAGCCGCCCGCTGTCCGGCTTCTTCCCATGCGTCGAGCGGCGGCGGATCGGCGGGAGGAATGGGACCAAAGCACTGCTTGTCGCGCACTTGACTGTGGATGTCGAACCCGTATTTGTATGGGATCTCCAGCGCGGTCTGTCTGTAGAGATAAGTCTGGAACGACTCGTCGCCCAGTGAGGGATGGAGAGCATGGCTTACATCACGGACCCGGACCGGCGGGTCTTGGTCGCTGTGGACATGGAGTCCTATAGCGGCCGAGACAACGTCCTACAGCATCGAGCGCAGCTGGCCTTCCAGGAGGTGATGGCGACGGCGTGCGGGGAGCTAGGCTTCGACCGCGCCAACTGGTTGATTCAACAGGGGGGCGATGGTGAGCTGGCCATCCTCCCGCCGGAGACCAGCGAGCGGGCGGTCGTGACGCGGCTGACGCCGGTCCTGGATCGGTTGTTGCGCGAACACAACCGTGGTCTCAGCAGTGAGGCACGGATTCGCTTGCGCGTCGGCGTTCACGAAGGGCCGGTTCATCTCGACGGGGCGAACGGCTATCCGGGCGACGCCGTCGTGACAGTCTGCCGGTTGGTGGACTCGCCCCAGCTCAAGGCCGCGTTACGACAGTTCCCGGGCGCCGCAGTCGCGCTGATTGTGTCGGACCGGCTCTACCACGACGTCGTCCGGCAGTACCAAGATCTTCGACCTGAGCACTTCCATCAGGTGACGGCACGGCTGCCTGAGAAGAACTTCGAGGCCGCTGCCTGGATCTATGTTCCGGGCGAAACCATTCCCGCAACCGATGTAGGTCCTGGTCCTTCGGGTTCCGTCGCAGACCAGCCGAACGACGGGAGCGGTGGTGAGAGCGTCGATCGTCAGGGCCGTAATCCTCGTCCCCAGCCGGCTGGGGGTGGGCATGTGTTCCAGGACGTCCGGTCGCGGGGAATTGGTGCGTTCGGCAACGGCAATTCGATCTCCGTGTCAGGCCGCCCGGAGGACCTCGAGTCGTGGGGATCGCCTCGATGAGCGACACGAATCCTGACGGTCATCCGTCGCCGCCCAGTACATCCCCCGGTGGCGGCGGGCACGGCGACCCGGCCCTGCCTGAGCTGCGAACAGGTGAACCGGTTTCTCGAGAGGAGGCCGCGCCGGGGTCGGAAGCTGGTCCAGAGGGAGCTGATCCGCAGGAGGAAATCGTTCCGGATTCCTTGCGGGTGGACCCCCGGGTGGGTGAGGAGCTGTACGGCACTCAGTTTTCAGCCGCCTACTCGCGCATCAACGCCCGCGGTGTGAACGCGCTGGGCAACAACAACACGATTCACATCGTGAACGACACGGGTAAACCGGCGGCGAAACCTCTTATCCGGGATCTGGTGGGAGTATCCGACCTACTCGCCGTGTATGCAGAGACGGCCGCAGACGAGGAGCTCGGGAGAAAACTCGGCCAGCGGTCCACGGCTTGTCTGGCGGGTAGGCCGCACACCGGGCGGTTCAGCACCGCGTGCGTGGCATTGGCCCGGCGCCACGGGCGGGATCGGGTGCACGAGGTCCTGCTACCTGGGGATGTCGCGCCGGAAGTGCTGAATCGGGCGGGCGGCAGCATCAAGGAGGATCACGGGTACGTGCTCCGGCTGCCGGGCAACGGGCACGGCCAGGTGATGCGATTGCTGGCAGATCTCTTTCGACGACGGTCCGCGAGCCTGCTGCTCATCCGCCATGACGACTCGCCTGCGAGTGCTCGACACAGCGCTGAGGTGCAGCATCGGCACCCCGAGCCGCTGGCCGTCTTCCGCGCTCATCTCGGCCATTACCTACGCGACAAGCTGAAGTTGACGGACGAGGAAAGTGCCCAGCACATGCGGGGGTATCTCCACCACAGCGACCTCATCGATACGCTGCACGGCTCCTACGGACCTCGGGAGGTGGTGCCAATCGCCGAGGCCATCGGGCAGAGTCATCCGGCCGACGACGGCACCCTGACTGAGATCCTCCGTCGATCCCAACCGCGCCGCAGGGCTCGTGCCACAGAAATCCTGCGTTCCAACGCCAACGCCAACGACGCGAGCCGCCGGCCGCGGCGGACTGACCAACACGAGCGGGCCTTCCGGCTCGCGTACGCCATCTTCGCCTGGCAGCCACTGCACTACGTCTTCGAAGCGGCCGGGCTCCTACTTGAGGAGATCGACGGCCAAGCCAAGCGGGCGGACTGGGGCCGAATGGCATTGCAGCACCCGGTGGCGGAGCTGCTCGGACCGCTCGATGTGGACTGGCAGGAGGGCCGAGAGGCCACGCGGTCACGGGGCGGCTCGTCGCGCTCAGCCTGGCTGCACGACGGCGCCATGCGCGGCGTCATCATCGATGAGGCATGGCACGAGTTCGACAGCACCCGGCCAGCCCTCCTGAAATGGCTGGACACACTGGTCTCGAAGGATGATGAGCCGATGCAGCGAGCGGCCGCCGAGGCTGCAGGGTTGCTGGCGCATCACGACTTCGCGCGGGTCTGCGCCGATCTCATCGACGACTGGGCGGCCTCACCCAAACGCCGACTCCGCCAGGCGGCGGCCTGGGCGATGGTCGCAGCGGACATGGGAGGCCAAGTGAGCCATCTCGTCCGACAGCAGATCCGGGACTGGGCCGGTGGTCACCGCAACTATCAGCGAGACGCAGCTGCTTATGTATACGCCAGCGGACTGCAACAACCAGACTTGAGCTGGAGCCTGGCCGACCTTCGCCGCATCGCCCAGGACCCGATGCAGCAACACACGCACGCAATTGCCGAGGGCGTATACCAACTCTACGCCCCGCACAGGGCGGATCAGATCATCTTCGAACTGGCACGGTGGTCGGCCGACCGACAGCTGCAACTGCATGCCGGCGCAGCGCTGCTCAAGATCGCTACTGTACCGGCCAACAACTCTCCCGGCGGCGGCGCTGATCTGATGGTCAGAGCCGCGCACCACGAGGTCGACGGTCAGGATCTCGTACGCCTCTGGCAGGTCGCGCTACTAACAAGCGACCTGTCCCGGCAAGCATGGGCCACCTTCGAACAATGGCTGACCACGGCTCACACCGACGACAACCTACGTAAGGCCACCGCCGTGTTGGTCACCGACCTCGCCGCCCTACCGACCCTGCGTCGCCGGATGACATTCCGCCTCGCCCAGCTGTCGCAGTTCCGGGACGGGTTACCGGATTGGCTCGACGCCGCGATGAGGAAGTGACGACATGACAGACACCACCAACACGGCCGGCTCTTCGGGTGCCTGGCGTCGGTTCGGATCATGGCTGCTGGCGCTATGGCACCGGCTGGTCGCGGCGCTAAGCGGGCCCGACCCCATGCCCATGCCACCACCGCCCCCGCCGCCCCCGCCGCCGGGCCGACTGACCGAGCGCCGGGAGGCACAGACACCCATCATCGTGCCCGCGCGCGGCTACGTGTTCACGTTCCGCGTCCACGCCACGTTCATCTGGTCATCGGAAGGGATACCGAAGGAAATTCTCAGCGGCTCCGCCCAGTACTTCATGCCATACGCCATCCGAACACTGACCCGCCTCGCCGCCGCCCGGGCCCGCAACGTCGTCGCACACCGAGCGAGAGAACTCGAGGTGGAATTGCAACGTGCTATCAGCGATCCCGGGCCGTGGCGGTACGAGCGCAACGAGGTGCGAGTGGCCTGCCAGCCGTACGTCTGGGTAGAACTCGACGACGGCGTGAAGCAGGCAGTCAAGCCGTACTGGGAACAGTTGATCAAGCTCGATTGCGAGTACGACGTAGACGTCAAGCGCGCGCAGTACGTAGATCGACTGAGCCGGCAATGGCTGACAATCCTCGAAAAACTCGTCGACAATCCCGTCGCCGGCGGCGCGGCCAAGATGACCAACGAAAGTCTCGCTGCCGTCGTACGCGACCTCATCGCAGAACAAAGCGCCACCGCCCAGCGACTGGAAGACCTCCTCGGTGAGCGGCTACGCAACGGCGATGCTTACGAGCAGGCCGCGTCGTTCGACCTCCTAGCCGAGCGATTGACCCCCCACGGACCGAAATCCGGGAAAATACCGACTCCAGGTCCGAACGGCGCATCCCGGGGGTGACGTCCACTGACCAGCGTCGAGCGAACGACAAAGGAACGGATCGGAGATCCACCTGGTCCTCGAAGTCCGGGCCCAGTTGGTCGGTTGGCCAGGACGGCGGCGTACGTGACGTCGTTTCGATCCTCGCCCGAACCACGCGAGCACGCGCTTGTACCGCTTGGAAAGTACCGCGAGGCCCCATCTCCTCAAGCGGTCGCGGCACGCCGGCCGGAGGCGCCACCCGATCGACCCGGTCTGGGCCACCCACGAGCGGTAGATGATCATGTGCTCCCAGTTTGCTCCCAACGTAAGGGGCACAACCAGAACAGCTCGTTACCGAACTTCCGGTAACGAGCCGCTGACCTGCTGGTCTAGCTGGTGGGCGATACTGGGTTTGAACCAGTGACCTCTTCCGTGTCAAGGAAGCGCGCTCCCACTGCGCCAATCGCCCTCGCATATCCTTGCCGAGGTGGAGACGGGATTTGAACCCGTGTACACGGCTTTGCAGGCCGTTGCCTCGCCTCTCGGCCACTCCACCGAGGTTGCCCCCGACGTGCGTGGCGGCATCTCCGAGCGGACGACGGGACTCGAACCCGCGACCCTCACCTTGGCAAGGTGATGCGCTACCAACTGCGCTACGTCCGCTTGTCTCCGGTGTTTCCTGGTGACGGATGAGAACTTTAGCCGAGCGCGCGAACATGTGCCAAATCGGGGGTAGCCGCTCCTGTGCACAGCGGCAACTGGCGGCGATCTTGGCAGCCCACGCCAGCGCCTCCTCGCGTGAGGCCACGTCGACTACCACGAACCCGCCGATGA